>VGHK01000007.1 GCA_016868305.1 Betaproteobacteria bacterium
TTAAGTGAACTGTCACCGTAATAAAGCACTGAGCGAGTCGCCCCCCTCTTCCGGTAACATAACCAGACATGATCCCCTACGGAAGACAGTCGATTTCAGAGGAAGACATCGCCGCGGTGGTGTCGGTGCTGCGATCAGACTTTCTTACCCAGGGGCCCGTGGTACCGCAGTTTGAACAAGCCGTTGCCCAAAAGGTGGGTGTGGCCCATGTGGTAGCCGTTAACAGCGCCACCAGCGCCCTGCATATTGCCTGCATGGCTCTAGACGTCGGCCCTGGCGATACAGTCTGGACTAGCCCCAACAGCTTTGTGGCCAGTGCCAACTGCGCCATTTACTGTGGGGCCGAGGTCGACTTCGTTGATATCGACCCAGACACCCTCTGCATGGATGCCCAGGCACTAGCAGTTAGCCTTCAGGAGTGTCGGAAAAGCGGCAAGACCTTGCCGAAAGTCGTCATTCCTGTCCACTTCTCCGGTCTAAGCTGCGATATGCCTGCGATTCACCGGTTGAGCCTCGAATACGGATTCAAGATTATCGAGGATGCCTCGCACGCCGTCGGCTCAGTTGTTGGGTTCATGATGGGTGAGCCTGCAGAGCCTGTCGGCTCATGCAGGTTCAGCGACATCTGCGTGTTTAGCTTTCACCCCGTCAAGATCATCACCACCGGCGAAGGGGGTGCAGCCCTTACTCAGTCTGATGAATTAGCCGGTCGATTACGGGCGCTGCGGTCCCACGGTATTACCCGCGCAGAAGGGGAAATGACCGAGCCCTCGCACGGGGGCTGGTACTACCAAATGCTCTCGCTTGGACTTAATTACCGAATGACCGACATCCAAGCGGCCCTGGGCCTAAGCCAGCTTTCGCGCCTAGAGCAGTTCATCGAGCAGAGGCAGAAAATTGCCGCTCACTACTTAAGTCTTATTGCCGCTGAGCCCAAATTAGGCGAGGGAGCCGTTAAGACGCAGCAGATCCCCAGCTATTGCAGCCCGTCTTACCATTTGTTTGTCGCACAGATTCCTATGGAATGCCATCGCCGCTGCTTTGACGCCCTGCGAGACAGTGGTTACGGGGTTAACGTGCACTACATTCCTATTCACACGCAGCCTTATTATTTAGAGCGGGGGTTTGCTTGGGGTGATTTCCCACACTCAGAGGACTACTACAGAGGAGCAATCTCTCTGCCCATCTATCCTGGCTTACCCCAAGGGGCCCCAGAGGCGGTCATCGACATCATTGCAAAGGAAATAGGCAGGCCATCAGCCTAACTGGCCTGAAATTTGCTGTGATTCCGGTCATGTCAAGTTCAGAATTCTTCAATGGCAGCTCGATCCTTCTTACAGGGGGAACGGGTTCATTTGGGCGGGCGTTTGCACGCACCGTACTCACCCGCTACCAAAAGATCAAGCGGCTGGTGATATTTAGCCGTGACGAACTCAAACAGTTTGAAATGTCACAAGAGTTGTCACAGTCAACATACCCTGCCATACGGTACTTTTTGGGCGATGTGCGCGACCGTGACCGGCTTACAAGGGCTCTAGAAGGGATCGATACGGTGGTGCACGCCGCAGCGCTCAAGCAAGTGCCCGCTGCCGAGTACAACCCCTTTGAGTTTATTAAAACCAATATTCTTGGGGCGCAGAACCTGATTGAGGCCTGCCTAGACTCAAAGGTTAAGCGGGTTGTAGCCTTGTCCACCGACAAAGCCGCTGCGCCAATCAACCTGTACGGTGCCACCAAACTTTGTTCTGACAAACTCTTTATTGCTGCGAACAACTTTAGGGGCGAGCGAAACCTAAGGTTCTCGGTTGTCCGCTATGGCAACGTTATGGGCTCGCGGGGCTCTGTCATTCCCTTCTTCCTAGAGAAGGCCAAGGAAGGGGTTCTGCCCATCACCCACCCCGACATGACGCGCTTTAACATTCTTTTAGAAGAGGGCGTGGACATGGTGCTCTGGGCCCTAGAGAACGCCATGGGTACTGAGATTTTTGTTCCGAAGATTCCGTCTTACAGAATTACGGATGTGGCTAAGGCTGTAGCTCCGGATTGCAAGATCGAGGTAGTGGGTATTCGACCCGGCGAGAAGTTGCACGAAGAGATGATTACTGTAAGCGACAGTTCAACCACTATTGACATTGGCCCCTACTACGTGATTTTACCCATCAATAATGGCGTCAAGAAGCGCTATATCAAAGAACGTAATGCACAGGCGGTTCCCGATAACTTTTCTTACAACAGCGGAACCAACCCAGATTTTCTTAGTGTTGAATCTCTTCAAGCCCTTATTAAGAACGAGCTTTTAATCAAGGTTCGCTGAACTCAATGCTTAGATACCCTGACCTCAAAAAAGCGTTTGCCTTGCTTGAGAAGCAGAGTGACCTTTACAGGCCCACCTCCTTCTGGGCTGATGCGTCGCGAAAACTTGCCTATGAATTCGAAGAAATTGGCATAGAAAACTTTCGTCACGGGCCTTTGGCTTTGTCTTATTTTGTCCCAACCTACGGACCACCCACTATGGGCTTACGAAAGGAACAGGTTGAGCTACTCACCCGAACTTTTCAAGAGCACTATGCAGATCACACAAAGGGCAGGCTTGCTCTTGATGCCTATTTAAGCGGCCAACTTAATGCTTTAGCGGACTACCGCGTTCTATTGGCGGCTAACAGTGCACCCGATGCGCTAGGCCTTACTGAATTTTCGGAAAGTTCCATTGGGAGCCCTATTGAGCAATACCACTTCGATGGCAGAAGCTACAGCCGGTCTTCGCTTAATTACCTTTTGGGGTTAAGCCTGTTAAAACGACATACCGATTTAAGCGGTATTAAAACCGTACTAGAGATTGGGGGCGGCTTTGGAACATTGGGCGAAATTCTTGGGAAAGCACCTTCGAAAGGTCTTAAGTACATTGATGTGGACATTCCGCCCACCCACTTTGCCGCCGAGTATTACCTTAAGGAAAACTTTGGCAGTCAAAATGTAGCTAGTTTTTCAGACCTAGAAGGTCAATCCGAAATTGAAATATCAGACTTACCGGACTTTACGGTGATGTGTTCTTGGCAACTTGAGAAACTTAAGGGGAAGGTCGATTTATTTGTGAATTTCATTTCTTTTCAGGAAATGGAACCGGAGGTAGTCGAAAACTACCTTAAAGAGGTCACACGCCTCAAAGCGCGGTGGCTTTTACTTCGAAATATGAGAGAGGGCAAACAAAAACAGATGGCATCAAAAGTCGGAGTTAAAGTTCCTATCTTGGGTGAAGACTATTCAAATATGTTACCTGATTATTCACTAGTAGCGACAGATGTTCACCCCTTCGGGTATCAAACGTTAGATGGTTTTCATTCCGAGGTACAGTTATTCAAGCGAAGCTGAATATCGTTTTTGTTTGGAGTAAAATATCTTTATGCTCATCGATAATGGTTTTTGGAGGTTTAAGTTATCCGTCTCGCCAATCTTATTGAATATGATACAAGCGAGCGGCTTTGAATTTTTTCGGGTATTTAATTAGAAGAACTCAATAAATGCGTGCACTATCAATAGGGGCGGGGTCAGAACAAGTGGCCTCAATTACCATCGCGAAGTCACTTGGAATTAAGTTGCTTGCTCTTGATGGAAGGCCTGACGCAGAGGGGGCGAAATTAGCCGACCAGTTCATTTGCGTAGATCTTATGGATGCTGAAAGTGTTCTTCAAATTGCTGAACAGTTTCAACCAAATTTTGTTTTGCCAGTGCCACTTGCGAGCCCGCTGATTACTGCGGGGATCGTCAATGATGCTCTTGAGCTCAAGGGTGTCTCCGAGTTTGCAGCACGTCTTGCTAATGACAAACTTAAGATGCGCACTGAATTTACGGCGAATGGTGTGTCGATGGCGGAGCAAATCTTAGTTCAAAATACATCCGATATCGATAAAGCCATAGAAGATTTAGGGTTTCCATTAATTCTAAAACCACGATCTGGGTCGGGTAGTAGAGGGGTATTACTAATTGAGAACAAAGCCAGTCTTCCTGAGTTTATCCCTATTGTCCCAAGTGAAGATTTGGTCATTGAGAGAGCGCTAATCGGGCAAGAGGTGGGCATTGATGGGGCCTTCATTAATGGAGGGTTGGTGTTGTACGCTTTACGTTTTAAACGTCTAACTCCGCCTCCGCATAGGCAAGCAGTTAGTTATCTTGCGAAGGATCCGACGAAGGAGCATTGCTTTCCTGAAATAGTCAAACTCGTATTGAAATCCCTGAAAACTCTAAGGTGTCAGAATGTCCTATTCCACGCTGACGTTGTTCTAGGAGATGATGGAGTCATCAGTTTAATCGAGCTTTCGCCTCGCCCCTCGGGGCATTCGATACACGGTGCTCTCCTTCCAATTTGCTATGGCACTAATTTGATTGAAGACTTTATTCTACGGGTTTACATGTATAAAAAGTTACCCCCTAATCGTTTTCAAAAACCCGCTTTTATGTCGTTTTTGCCCCTAGCGGCTGGACGCGTTGTCATGCCCCTTAACATTGAAAAGGCTGCAGTAGAAGGAGGAGCAATTACTGTTCAGTGTCAGCTCAAGACTGGCGATGAAATAGGGCCAATGATTGACGGGTCGAGTGCATTGCAACGCGGCTATATGACGATGCTTACTGACAATGAGCTACACGGCGCACAAATGGCAAGACGGATTGCCGACGCAGTCAGCATCGAGTCGATCTGATTATGAGTCAAGAATTAAGAAAAGGCGTCTCAACTTTTTGGGGAGCTGAGGCTTTAGCTAATGTCTTGAGTTGGCCCGATGAGAGCCTCATCAGATTTCTCGGCTCCCGTTTTCCAGATCGTACTTTGAACGCCAAAAAGCGTGCGCTAGAGATTGGCTGTGGTAACGGTCGTAATCTGATTGCTTTAATCCAGCAAGGTTTTGATGCAACTGGCGTAGATATCTCAGAGGATGCAGCCGCAAACTGTCGAGCCATCTTGGAGGCAGCTAATCTCAAGTGCAATGTCATCACTGGTGCGTTTCAAGACGTAGTGTCTCTCAATGAGCAGTTTGACCTAATCGTTTGGGATAGCCCTTTCATCGACACCCAAACAGGCATGACACTTGGATTCGCCCGCTCGATACAACTGCTTAAGGTAGGAGGTTTGCTGTGGGTCAAATTTCGTCATCCAGATAGCTGGTTCTCTGGGTTGGGCAAGCCTCTAGAGGAGCGTACTTTCCTTTTAGACGAGCGTGCAGGGGCGTATTCCGGTGCGCTTTACTCCTTCCACGATAGAGCACAAGGATCTACGATGCTGCAGGCGGCCGGTTTCGAGATCTCTAACGTTGAGCGGGTTGAGCTATGGAAGAAGAATGAGGCAGAGCGGCACGTTTGGACGGTGTTTTGGGCATGCAGACCCTATTAAACCAAGGCTTTTGTCTTGCAGATAGGCAAATCGGAGGGGAAGCCCCCTGCTTCATCGTTGCAGAGATTGGAGCAAATCATGATGGTGATCCAAAGCGCGCGATGGAACTTATCGAAATGGCTGCTGCCGCTGGTGCAGACGCCGTAAAGTTTCAGACCTACTCCGCTTCGGAATTAGTGGCGGATCCAGAACGCGTGCTCAATTGGGGGCGTGAGGGATATGAGCGTGAGGAGACGATAGGTTCTTTGTTTGACAGACTCGCCTTACCGCGAGAAGCTCACAAAGACCTTTTCGATTTCGCAAAGTCGAAGGGCCTGATAGCCTTTTCAACTCCTTTTAGTCTGGACGGCGTTGACTTTCTAAATGATTTAAACGTACCGCTCTGGAAGGTCGCGTCATCCGATGTCCGGGATAAGCGACTGTTAGATCATATCGCCAGCAAAGCCAAGCCAGTTATTCTGTCTACTGGCAAGTCGCTCCTGCAGGAAACCGCTCGAGCGGTCGACATTCTGCGATTCCATAAAGTTCCATTTGCTGTTCTTCATTGCCTCGCTCAGTACCCCGCACCAATGGAGGAGGTTTGTTTGTCGACGATTCCCGCCTTCAAGGGTATTTTTCCAGATGCGGTTATCGGTTTTTCGGACCACACTATCGGAATCACAGCTGCGCTAGGTGCTGTAGCGCTAGGAGCGAAGATTCTAGAGCGGCATGTCACCTATGACGAAGGTGCTGAAGGTCCAGACCACTGGTTTTCTTCCCCACCAGAGGAGTTTACGCAGCTTTGTCAAGAGATTCGGCGTTTGGAGGTTGCCATACGCGGGGTGCGAACTGGGATACTCCCCTCGGAGGTACGAGAGCGTGAAGTGTCAGTTAGATCACTGGTTTTGCGAGTAGGCTTGAAAGCGGGCGACTGCATTCGGCCCGAGCATCTTGAGGCCAAGCGTCCAGGCTATGGTATCGATCCTTTTGATGCGGACAAGATCATAGGAATAATGGTGCCTAGAGACCTTCCCGGCGGATCCATTCTTACCTGGGAGGCGCTGAAGCCTTAATGCGTGTATTAATTTGGACGAAAGGCGGGGGCAGATCTGGCGTTGGGCATCTAACCAGATGCCAGGCATTAATTCATGCGTTAGCTCGTCGCGGCGCATCACTTGAGGTTTTCGCTGAAGCAGACGATACGCTTGCCCCATTCATCCAGGTGAATGGGATAGATGTTCAGTTTGTTGCCGACCGCCAGTCAAGTTTCGCAGCCCTAAGGCGTGCGCTCCCAGCCCCACTGCTGATCGCTGACAGGCCTGATCTCACCGCTGAAGACAGCAAATCGTTTCGTGCAGCAGGTGCCGGAAAACTGGTTCTGCTTGCAGGTTCCAGGGTTGGCTATTACCCTAGTGACTTGGCGATTATTGATGACCCGTTTCTAACCGAAACGCAGGAGCCATTGACTCAACGACTTGAAGTGGGAATTCACCTTCATATGATTCGTCCCGAAACATTAGCTCTTCGCCCCGATCATTTCACTGATATCAGCGCGAGAAAACCTCTTGGGCTGTTAATCGCCCTAAGTGGAACGGATCCTGGTGAGATGACGGAAGCCTTAGTGTCGAGCCTTAATAGGCTTTGCTTGCACGAGACCCTATCACTGAGCCTTCGTGTAGTTGCCGGGCCAGGCTGGTCTGAACAACGCCTAGGTAGCTTTCTCAACGCAATAAAAAGCGGCGTTGAGGTGGTAATCGCGCCGCGTAATCTCGGTGAAGAGATTCTAAAAAGTGACGCTGTTGTTACGCTCGGCGGTCAAACAACCTACGAAGCGTTCGCCTTGGGGCGTCCAGCTATGTGTATACCCTGGAAGACCACGAGAAGTTATGCAATTGCTCTCGATCAGCAGGGCCTCGCACTTCTGCTAGATTCCGATCCAAGTCAGGCAGCGTCAAAGATCATTAACGCACTGAAGAAGCCAACGAAAATTATTGAACGTGCTCGGCGCGCTTTCTTTTTAATCAATAGTTCGGCAGCAGACGACGTGGCTGAACTGTGCCTTGATGGGGTGGCATGAAATCAGCAGCCATTATCCAAGCGCGCATGTCCTCTTCTCGGCTTCCCGGCAAGGTATTGATGCCTATAGGCGATCGTCCGATGTTGCAGCTTATTTTTGAACGTCTCCGGCTTAGCAAGTGCCTCTCGGACGTCATTGTCGCAACAAGCCTAGACGTTGCTGACGACGCGATTGAGGAACTTTGCTCTTCGCATGGGATTGGGGTCGCACGGGGCTCACGGACTGATGTTCTGGCTAGGTTTATGGATGCGCTTGAACTCACCAAGGCAACGGCTATTGTTCGAGTAACAGCGGATTGCCCCCTGATTGATTACCGCTTAATCGATATGGCTTTAAACATATTTAGTTTCGAATCCTTAGACTACCTTTCAATGGGTTCAGATAGTGGTTATCCTAGAGGCATTAATGCTGAGGTCATTGCGCGATCTGCATTAGAGATCTCCGCCAAGGAAGCTATCGAGCCTTATGAGCGCGAACATGTCACACCTTTTATCTATACCAGGCCACAGCGGTTTAGTCTCAAAGTGTTGGTTTCCCCCGAGTCGTTGATGAGAGCAGACTATCGGGTCACCGTTGATGAGCAATTAGATATAGATATGATTCGCTTGCTTGTTTCTGGAATAGGAATTGACCCTCTCGATATTAGCCTAGCAGATGTTGTAAAGTTTTTAGACATGAACCCTGAAATCGCACGAATGAATATCGACGTGTATCAAAGGCACTTTTCTGAGGCAAATGGATGAAGGAGGCGACGGTAGTTGGCGGCGGGCCAGTAGGGCTTGTATCGTCTGTTCTTCTAGCTTCCCAAGGCTTCAAAGTTTTATTGTTGGAACGTGAGCGAGAACTGGGGGGCCTAATGCGCTCGCTGCCGCTCATTGATGGTTTCGAGTTCGATTACGGTACCAGATTTGCACCGCGGCTTGATAACCCACAAATTGATTTGCAACTCTGCAACACTAGCGGCGACTGGCTGGAGTTTAAACATCTTCTTTCGGGGACCTTCTTCGCTGGAAAGTTACAGGAGGGGACTGCTTTTCTTGACGTTAATGGTCTGCCTCCTAGCTTGGTTAAAGCAGTTGAGCGCGACTACTTCAGCGCCAGGAACAAGAATCTAGAGTGCCATAATGCGGAGAATTATGTTATCGATAGATTTGGTACGGCAGCTTTATCATATATCTTTGAACCCGCTCTGAGAAAAATCACCGGGCTTTCGCCTGGCGAGCTATCCCCAAGTGTCATACAACTTTACGGACTCTCTAGGCTATTAATGTTTTCAGCACAACGTACGAGAGAGCTTAAGGTTGAAGATGAACATAATGAAAGATTGGCTTTCCATTCACGCGATGAGGGTTTACCAACAGACCCTAAGCGAGTTTTTCGGTATCCGAGACGAGGCGGGATTGGGCTTTGGACAAGGCGATTGGAGGTTATCGCAAGACGAGCAGGGGTGGTTATCCGCACTGGTGTATCTGCCAAGGGGATTGAACGTTTGAGTGACAGCAGCGCTCGCTTGACACTCAACGATGGAAGTGAAATCACCACTTCTAGATTGATTTGGAGTATTCCGGGTTCTCTGTTGCTTCACGCTGCCGGCGTATTGCCACCTGGCGCTCCGCCACGCATGACATCTGGACTTACGTTGTTTCATTTTGTGTTCGACCAACCCCCGCGCTCGGAGCTTTTTTACATTACAAACTACGACCCTGATTTCGCCACCTATAGAGTTACGCTATATACAAATGTGCAAGGCGAGTCCGTAAAAAAAGGGCTCTACCACCTGACAGTTGAAGTGATTCAGAACGCATGGCTTACCGAACCCCCAACTCCTGAAGTAATCGTCCGTGAGTTATTGTGTATGGGGGTACTCGCTCCAAATGTTAGGGTATTGGAAACTGCTGTAACCCAAATTAGACAAGGTTTCCCCCTTCCAACTCCAGATCTTGCAGCCCAAGCACGATCACATGACAACCTAACTAAGCAGTTATTTCCGAAAGCGGTAATATTGGGTCGCGGTCAAACGGGGATTTTTTTTCTCCGGGATGCCCTGCGTGAATGCACAAGAGAGCTAAGTGAAGAAAAGTTAAATGATTGCTCTAAATAGTCAAAGCAACCAGATTGCCTTTGGATCCTAATTTAATTTATTTGAAGCGTGTGTAAATGGTGACCATACGCAAAGAAGCAGCAATAGGTATTTTTTGTCACGATGCAGGAGCTGCAACATTTTTGGCTCTTTGGGCGTTAGCACATGAAGGTCCCAAGTACTTCTGCGTCCAGGGGCCATCTTTAGCAATTTTCCACTCAATTTTGGGCATCATTCCTCTTTCAAGTCTAGAAGAGGCTACAAGTCAAGCAAATATATTTTTGTGTGGGAGCAGCTGGCAAAGTGATCTAGAAAAGATAGCAACCAGAGCTGGAAAGTTACTTGGAAAGCGTTCAATTGTTTATCTTGATCATTGGTCGAATTATAAAGATCGATTCGTTTTAAACGAAGTAGAGTCGCATCCAGATGAAATTTGGGTGTCTAATGTTCATGCGTTTGATATAGCTTCAAAAATTTTTTCCTCAGTAAAGATTACATTAGTTTCGGACATTGTTAGAGCAAGTTATTTAGAAGAAGCTAATCGTCTCAAATCTGTTGTCCGAAAGATCCCAGGGATGGTTTTATTCGTTTGCGAGAATATCAGTGAACATTATGGCAAAAAATACGGGAATCCAAGGGCCCTAGGTTATGACGAGTTTGACGCAATTGACTTCTTTTTTTTGAACTTGTTTCAGATCTCACCAAACGCCACTAGAGTGAGAATCAGACACCACCCCTCTGAACCTGCAGACAAATACAGAAGTTATTTCAGGGTAAAGCCCACTCTTCAGTTTAGTGGCCCTGATGTGCCTTTATTGAAAGATTTATTGGAAGCGGAAGTAATTGTAGGATGCCAAAGCCAAGCGTTAGTCACTGCGGTAGAACTAGGTCTCAACACCGTTTCTTGTATACCCCCGAATGGGAAAAAATGCTGCCTCCCTCAGTCCGGAATTCGGCACTTCAAAACCTTTGAAGAAAAATAAGTGATTGCTATAATCTGGGGGGATTTGGTATCTCCACACAGTCCGTTGCTGCGTTCAAATCGGTTAAGCCTTCCGCAATCGAGCATAGGTCAGGAATTCTTTCTGAGAATCTCGATCCGTGCATAGGTGCCAAAACGATATTATTCTTAAACCACAAAGATCTGTCCGAATCTGACCCCATCATCGTCCAAGATTTGCCTTGCACGGTTAAAACGGGGGCACCTATTGACGCAGCCATCCTGAGTGGGGCGGTATTGACAGAAATTACCAAGTCCAAGCATGCAATCAAGGAGAAAACCCTGTCTAGTTGGTTTTTTTGATCCAAGTCGTCCCATCTTATAATTTTAACGCCATGACTTTTCTCGACTTCTTGAATTTCAGATTCGCAATCCCCATACTGCAAGGAAACCACATGAAGTTTATCGCTCTTAAGCATCGGCAACCAGTCTTCCAGTGCAGAATAACTCAGATTTCTTACAGGACTAAGTTTACCGCTTCTCCAACAAATTCCAACAAGAGGACGATCTCTGTAGGGCTTAAGCCGTTTAGTAAAATCAGCCATTAACGTGTCTGAGGGAATCAAGTAGGGCTTCGACCTGCTGAAGCTCTCAATCGTTGGTCGAAAAATCCGCATAAGAGACCCTAATGGAATGTGGTAGTCGAAGTCACAAATGGCTGGTCTACCAGTTGAAATCAAAAACGACTGCTCTCGAACAAAAAAATTCGGGAAGCTTCTCGAAAATATATCAACAAGCCTTTTGTCAGTTTCAAGAATAATCGCCTCAGAATCTAACGACTCTAATTCGGGCAAACAACTACCAAACAGGAGTTCATCGCCCAACCCTTGCTCCCGCCACACTAAAAGTCTTTTCTTCTTCAATGATTCACCTCTCCACTGGGGAACTGAAAAATTCCTTTTTGGAGACCGTGCACCAGTAAGGGGGACCATGGGACTGAAGCCGCCCTCATAATAGTCCCAACCTTTACTTAAGTTACCCATTTTCAAATACTCAAAACTACAAAAAAATCTAATTGCATCTGCCCTTTGCTTTTCCCTTTCAGGTATGAGTGAAATTGTTTTTTCATACATTTTTACAGAGTTCTCCGGAGATCCTAAGCGGGCTTCTAGCGCTGCTAGGTTGATGAGTGTGTCAATCTGGTTCGGTTCGAGTATTGCTGCTGTTTCATATGCGTGTTTCGCCTCCTTAAACATCGCCAGTTCAGACAACGCTGACCCCAGATTGTTAAATGCAAGTGCTGAGGTGGGCTCTATGGAAACAGCTTTCAAGGCACTGTCCAAATTGCCCTGCAGATCGCCCAAAGCCTGAAATACGCCCCCCAGATTTACATAAGCATAAAGACACTTGGGGTCTAACTCGATTGCATACTGCAGTATTACTTTAGCATCGTGAGGCTTCCCGGCCCTATAAAGAGCGCCACCCAGGTTACTCAAAGCAATAACGTGCCTTGGCTCAAACTCGAGAACCTTGGCGAATGCCTTGGTAGCGTCTTCGAACCGCTCAAGTTGCATTAAGCAGTGTCCGAGATCTATCCAGGCAACAAGATCCTTTGGGTGGGTTTTTAGGTACGCAGCAAATGCTTCTGCTGCTTGAGTGTAATCTCCCCTTTCCCTAAGCTGGTAGGCTTGGGTCTTTAGACGAGGTTCTTTCTGAAAGCGTTTAAAGTTCATACTCGGAAAGTAGCATGGAGCGTGCCAATCCAGAAAAAAAGCCCCCAGTTGGGGGCTTTTGCGTACAACGGGTTAGTCAGAAAGCTATTGCAACAAGGCAAGCACTGACTGCTGCTGCTGGTTAGCCTGCGCGAGCATTGCGGTAGCCGCCTGTTGAATGATCTGCGCCCTGGCGAGAGCGGTCGTCTCCGTGGCATAGTCTGTGTCAAGAATTCGACTACGTGAGGCAGACATGTTCTCCGACGACTCCGACAGAACATTAACGATCGCATCCAGCCTATTTTGGAAGGCACCAGATCTGGCCTGAGCAGCTGAAACATCCGAAATCGCGTGATCAATAGCAGTGATAGCATTTTGAGCGCCCTGCTGTGTAGAGACGTTTACATCAGCAATTTTTTCGCCCGTGTATTTTCCACCGAAGGTGCCCTGACGGAATCCTAAGGTTTCCATTACATCATCACCACTAGCGTCTCCCTCATTTCCGCGAGTAACCGAGAATGCCTTGTCGGAGGTAAGTCGTACGGAGGCAAAAAATGCTTGCGCAGTAGCAGACGTCTCTCCCCCGGTAATCGCAACACCTTGTAAACCCAAACCTGCAGCCGAGGCTGCATCCGTAGTCAGGTAAATATTTCTGCCATCCTCTGCAACAAGCTCAATACCCTCACCCCAGGCCCTCGCTACGACACCTGTTTGCCCCGAAAACTCATTAATCTGGTCAACGATACCGTTACGAGTGGTTGACTTAACAGTAAACGAGACACCATTTAAAAATACTGCAGCCGAGGCAGCCGTTGCATTGAAGCCCGTGCCACGAATTACATTAGCCTCTGCAGTGGCTGTGACGCCATGTAGCGAAGTCTTTTTATTTATCGCAGCAGCAATAGCTATAGCACTCGCCGCCTTGAAGCCAGAGGTGAATGTTGCCCCGTCGGTATGGGATGACATATCATCCTTCGCGACAGAGGCACCAATCGCAATATCGTTAATTACGAGTGTGTCGCCTGCGAAAACGGTAGCCGCCGCGCCCGCGCTAAGCGCTTCTCGATGCTTTGTAACCATGGTTGCTATATCAGCCTTGAAGACACCGGCACGCAAGCCCGAGTTCTCTAGCGCGTCAACGTCTTTATCGTAAGCTTGACTTATGGTGATATCTCTACCGTCCACGGAGTATAGAGAGAATGTACCTACATAGGTTGCTGTTGCCTGTACACCTGTATTTGCAGCAGACAATGTGTCGTACTCGATAGTGATGTTTCTACCATCGTCAGCAACCAGGGTAATGCCCTGCTTATCGTCCCCAGTGTTGATAGCGCGAACACCGGTTTGGGCAGATATTGCATTGATCGCATCGATGACCATCGAACGTGACAACTCTGAGTCTGTCGTTACTGTGATCGTACTGGTTTCTACTCCATTGATCGTAATCGTGCCTGATGCGGAAACGTTTAACGCGGACATTGTAGAACCCATAACTACGGTATTGTCGACCTTAGCAAAAACGCCGCTCTGCTCAGTAACGCGGTTGATTGCAGCTACTTTCGCAATTGCACTGGCGGCGACAATAGAGGCTGAAGCAAGGGCGTTGGCGTTTGCTGTCGTACCTCTGAACGATAAGGTGTCATCTTCAGCGAACGACTGCCCTACAAGTACCCCATTAATGGTAAGAACACCCGAACTCAGACGTCCTACATCTGTAGCGTCCCCACCAAACGAGGTAAGCGCTGGGCGATCACCAGACCCAATGTCTTTTGTCTTTACCGAATCAAAGCCTATATTGATCGTCTCGAGCTGATTCGCGCCAGTTTGAATCTGGATCTTTCTTGCCGAACCATCCAGCAATTTAATCCCGTTAAACTGGGTGGTTTCGGAAACGTTAACAATCTCTGCTTTTAGTTCATCGACCTCCAACTGAATTGACGTGCGATCACTTGCGGTCAAAGAACCGGTAGAGGCTTGAACCGCGAGCTCACGCATGCGCTGCAGCATATTGGTAACCTGACCATAAGCACCGTCTGCTGTCTGCGCCATTGAGATGGCATCGTTAGAGTTCCTAATGGACATACTCAATCCACGTACCTGCGCCGTCATACGGTTACTAATCGCAAGCCCCGCAGCATCATCCTTGGCACTGTTAATCCGCAGGCCCGTAGACAAACGCTCCATGGCAGTCGAAAGCTTTAAGTTGTTCGACCGCATAGACTCCGTTGCTACTAGGGCCTTGAGGTTGGTGTTAATCACTGACATGTCTTTCTCCTTAGAAAGGGTGGCAATAATTCAGAACGACAACATGTCAGTTCTGATGGGCTAAAGATCGACCCTTTTTTTACAAACTTAAGCATCCGCATTAAAGTTCCTCATCAAACAGCAAGCCTTTGATGTCCTGGGGGTTCTGCAAGAGCTTTACAGCCACCTCGGTGGGAATCTGGCGCACCAATTCGCCGGTCTGCCTTTTCATTACCTTAATCACCAGTGAATCTGTCGCCTGGTCTACCTGAAACCCCACCTTGGTCTGGCTTTCTTGAAGCTGGTCGTTCAGACGGCTAATCGCCTCGTCTACCTTCTTGCGCAGCTCTTCGACATCGATTAGGGGTTCGGTCTTTGCGGCAGCCGCCTGCTGCGCCTGCAGTGCGATGGCCTGTCGGGTGGCCTGGCTGGCCTGAGCCGCCTGGGCGGCCACCTTGGTAGCAGCCTCTTTGGCATTGGGCATCGACAACGCAGGAGACTGGCTGGGCGAAGGCGTACCAGACCCACCGCCTTGACCTGCGGGGCCCGATACAGCAGCAGGGCTAGCTGGGGCTGATGGGACTGCCCGCGTGGGGGCAGAAACAATCGGTTTTACAGAAGGCGCAGGCGCAGCCGACCCCTGCAGGCTTGGCTGCAGGCCGGGCGCTGAAGAGGTTGAAATACTGGTCATGGCTGCGTCCTTTAACTCGGAAGCCCGAAAGGCGCAGTACCCAAAGAACGCGACCTTTTACCGGACTCGATTCAAACATCGGCAGGCCAATGGTGAACTTAAGGGGGATAAAACTGTAGCTTCTGTAAGTAGTGTAAGAATCGGCTAAGAGAGAAAAAACTTAAGCGGGGAGAAAGTCACTTCTTATAGGCATTCGCAAGGTTTTCAAACTGTCCTTTAAGGTTCTCGCGCATAGCATTCATCTGGCCCACTAGGCTTTCCATCGCGGCAAACTGCTTGGTGTAGCGTTCTAGAATTTTTTCCATACGTGCTTCGAGCGTTACCAGGTCGCGCTTGTGTCGCGCCACCTGGCTTTCGGCACTGGTGGTCTGGTTCATCACAATGCCACTGGGACCCATCAGCTCGCGCAGCCGAGCAGACATGGCCACCCCAATACCGCGCTTGGTAACCGTCTGGTCGTTTTGGGTCACCACCTGGCGACCCGCCAGCATTTGTACGACTTCTTCAAAGTTGTTGGAAACGGCGGTATCTAAGGTGGCCTCATTTAGGCTAAGAACGCCATTGCGGTCAATCGATACGCCCAGGTCGCGCATATTACGTACAGCGCTGCCTGCGGTTTCAGACTCACCAAAAATCACGGTACGAACCTGGGCAAGCACCGCGCGCACGGTTGAGTCGCCACGCAAAGATCCGCTAAAGACATCGTCGGGGTCATCAGAATTGGGCCCGGTAAGCACATTAAAGTCTGACACCATGTCGTTATAGGCATTGACAATGGCTTGGATCTTCTGCTTTACCCCACTGGGCTCGCGCACGACAGTAAGGCTTGCCGGAGCGCTGGTAGTGGCCTGCAGGTCGAGGGTCACACCGGGAATAACATCGCTAATGGTATTCGCCGACCGGGTGACCTGTATCCCGTTAATGGTGACAGACGCATCAGAGGCTGTCTGCCCTGCTACTGGGAGGGAGAATGACAGCTGGTTAGGGTCGGTTGCATCATTCGAGACGGAAAACTCTTTGGCAGCTCCCAATTGGCCAGTGAGTACCAGGCGGTAGCGGTCAGCAGCGCCTTGCACGCCGGTATCGAGTACCTGCGCAGTGACCCCTGCACCAGACAGGTTGATCTGGTTGGCGACGGCTGACAAATTGGCGTTGGCCTGACTGATTTCAACCTGCGTCGTGGTCTGATTGCCCGGAGGTCCCACTATAATCGTTAAGGTAAAGGCCTGACCGTCGTTAACCGGTGAGGTGACGTTACCAAAGCCATTGACCGAGTTGCTTCGCTGCGCCCGCGCCAGGGAATTCACCTCAATACTGTGACTACCCGGGGCGGCCAATGCCGAGGTGCTGGCCCCAAATGCCAGCGGGTTAGAGCTGCGCACACTGGTCTGGGCAAAGTCGGTGGTGCTGTCAATCTGGTCAATAGTGGCCTTAAACCCATCGAGCACGGCCATAACGGCCGAATAGCCCGAAATCTTGGCCTCAGACCGATCAATCTTGGCCTGAATGGCATTTTTGCGCGGGTTAATCTCGGCGTCGGTGAGGCCCTTGGCCAGGTCGCGGATATTAATGCCCGAGCCAGCCCCTAAGGCGGAGACGATTCCTGACGAATCTATCGCCATAGCCGGAGCCCCAGGCAAAACCGAGTAAAAACTTTCTTCATAAGCTTTGCATCGGCCCAAAAGCGGCAAACTTTAGCCGCTTTATGGCTTTTACACCGCTGCTCGGGGGCCTCGCTTCCCACCGCTGCGCCGTTAGTCGCACGGGGGGAGCACCAAAAGGGTTATAGGTTCTAAGCCGCATCTGTCTTACCTAATGTACTCAAACAGGTTTAGCCGCGAAATCTGGGCAAAGCTCGACTGGCTGGCCTGCAGGGCCATCATCTTTTTCTGCATCTCTGTGACGGCCTCGGTGTAGTCCAGGTCTTCGATCTGGCTTAACACGGTCTTGAGCTGCAGCCGGGTTTCTTCGAGCACGGCCTTTTGGTTGTCCACCACGTTCATGGCAGAGCCCACCTTGGCCATGCTTACGGCCACGCCCTGGTTAAGGGTCTCTAGCTCGCCTAAGCCACGATTCATGTTCTCGCGGTCTGAGCTGCGCACGGCATCCACCAGGTCTTGCATGGCCTGAAAAAAGCTGCGGCCTTCGCTGGTGCCATCGGGCTGCGGGCGAATCACCCGGCCAAAGACTTCGGTACCGGTGCGGTTGAGCCGCACCTGGCGCTGATCGCCGACATCCACCAGGTTAACGGTCTCGTCGCCCTGGTAGACAATGTCGCCCTGGGCATTGGCCCCAAAAGGCGGCGTAAACACCCGAGACCCGCTAAACAAATAGGCGCCGTTGACATCGCGGGTGTTGGCAAAGCTGAGTAAATCTTCCTGCAGGCCCTGTAGTTCTACCGCGATAATCTCGCGGTCTTTGGGGCCATAGGTATCGTTAAGGGCCTGAATGGTGAGTTCTTTAAACCGGGTAAGGATATTGGCCGTGGCCTCAAGTGCAGTCTCTTCGGCCTTTAATCGATTCTCGGTGGTCTGCACGGCCTTCTCAAAACTGTCTTGCCGGGCAATCACCGACTTAAGGCGTTGAATAGCCGTGGCCTCGTCTGGCGCGTCGCTGGGCTGCACCACCTTTTTGCCCGTAGACATCTGGGTCTGGGCCTGCGACAGGTTGTTCTGGGTTGCCACCATCTGGCTGGTGGCGCGGTCAAAAAAGTAGCCGGTCGAAATCTTCATCATCAGTCCTAACGAATACCAATAATCGCGTCAAACAAAGTGCTGGCCGTCTGCATCACCTTGGCACTGGCCTGGTAGGCCTGCTGAAACCGAATCAGGTCGGCAGCCTCTTCGTCTAGGCTTACCCCCGAGACCTTGTCGCGGGCCTGCACGGCCTGGTCTTTTACGACCTCAAGTGCTTTTTGGGCGATGCTGGATTGGAAGGCCAGGTTTCCAATATTGGTAACCGTCTGGCCATAGGCATCGGACAGCGTGCGGCTCTCGGCACCGCCGACAATCCGCGCGTTCTGTAGCTCGGCGATACGAATCATGTTGGCGTTATTGCCAATGCCATCCACGTTGCCGTCTACTGCAAAACGATCACCAGCCAATGGTGGCCTGTTTAGAAATAGCGTGGTACCCCGGTAGCCAATGCCAAGTTGGGGGTCGTACTGACGGTCTGCCACAACACTGCCGGTATTGCGATCAACAATCTGGTATCGGCTATTGCTGGTAAAGACCACCTCAAAAGGTTCGGCACGCAGAGCCGCCACTGCATCCAGGCTGCCGGGCCGATAGGTGGCACCAAGCCTAAAGCTAGCCCCAAGGTCTGGGCGCTGGGTAAGGTCGTCTGGGTTGGGCACATGGGTAAGCGAAGAAAAAACCAACAGGTCTTCCTTTACCGTGCCGCTGACATACACCCCGGTGCGAAAGCCTAAGCTTGCCAGGTTGGTGGTAAAGCCAGCACTGCCCAGACCTATCCGCACCTGCGAATCGGCCCGCTCGCCATCAGGCACAAACTCACGGGTAACCGAAGTCATGGTAACCCCTGCTGTACCCAGGTTTGAAAGGGTAAGGTCGCGTACGTTGCCCGCCCCTGGAGAAGACCGCACGGTAAGCGTGCCATCAAGGTTCAAAATGAATTCGCGCTGCGACCCGGTAAGAGACGAACTGCCGTACTCGCGCTCAAGGGCTCTTTTTACGGCCTGGGCGATATCTTTGGCGGGAGTTTCGGCAAGCACCGCGACCCGCACCCCGCCAATCTCAATCTCACCATTGCCAATTGCATTTGAGAAGCTTAGGGTCTGCTCCTCACCCTGGCCCAAGAGGGTTTGGCGAAACCGTAGGCTCTGAAAAGGCTGTTCGTCTGAGTCTGTGAAAACACTCACCGACCCGTTGGGGTTCACGACGCGATCCACATCGAGCTGCAAAGCGATTTCCAGCCCACGAAAATCGCGGGTGGTGAGGTTCATAAAAACCCCAGTGTCCGTACCTGGTGTTCCGACAGCAGACGAGAAACCAAGATTGGTCACATTACCAAGGGCTGTCGCAAACCTTACGGTAAGGCTTCCATCCGCGCCCACATCCAGCCCAATGCCCTGGGCGTCATAGCCCAAGCGTTCAAGCCCCGCGTAATTTTCGGTGCGCGTGCGGAGCGCCTGGGCTACCTTGTTTGCTACCTGTAAAGAGGAATCCCCTTGGGCAACCGCTACATCCACGTCGCCAACCCGAATACTGCCCGCAGCCGTAGCAGGCCCAAACCGCAGAACCTGCTGCTCACCCACGCCGAGACTGCCCTGGCTCGCGGGGTCTCTTGTCAGACGACTGGAAATACCGGAGTCGGCCGAGCTCACCTGAATGGGACCTCGGGCAGTTTCGGTGAGGGCAAACTCAATCAGCACCTGTCCATCATCAAAGGCCTGCACATGCCGGCCCTTAAACGATGCAAAGTCAGCATCGTTACCAATCGCATTGGCAACCTGCTGGGCAACCTCAGACGGGGTGGCGCCAGCGGCAATCGTAAGGTTTAAGGTCTTGTCTGCCCCCCCGGCCGTAATGCCAGGCAAAACCAGACTAAGCGTGCCATCGCTACCAATCCCAGAAAAACTGAGGGTCTGCTGCTCGCCTCGGCCCCAGGCGGGCTGCGCATGTATCCAGGCCTGAAGGTGCTCGGCCTTAATACGAAACGCTCCTGGATTACCAGGGTCTGGCGCCGGAAGGTTTTCCACCGAAACCTGCCTACGAATCAGCCGCCCCTCACGGTCGGTGAACTCGGTAAACAGGGTTGGAACGGAGTTCACCTGCTCGAGCCTTAATGCGCCCAGGGGCTGGCCGTTTAAGGTTAGGGCGCCTTCCTGGTAGATTGCTTCCCCAGGTACTGCGGTCTGAATGCCGATGCGGCCAGAAAGAATCTCTGCTGGAATGCGCTCGATACTGCCAAAGACATGGTCTTCATTGAGCCGGGGCACCTCTTGCACCGAGGCCTTCACACCATAAAAGAGCTCCATGCCCTGGTACGACAGTTCGTCTGCAGCATTAAGGTACTGCGTGGAGTAACTGGCCCCGGGCTCAAACGACACACCTGCTAGGCGCGCCTGGGTCATAAACTCCTCGCCTGCCTGGTCTATGAGGGACTGACGCTCCTCACGGGTAAGCGCACGACCAAGGCTCTGTTCGGCCTGGGCAATGCGCAGATCCGCCAGCTGCCGGCCCAAAAGATGTCGGCCATCGCGTGTGAATACCTGTAGGTCAATAGGCTCACCATTAAGGTCGCCGAGATAAAGGCTGGTATCTGCATAGCCTGCGGGAATTATCGATATCGGGGTGGGACGAATGCGGTCAAACCGAATCGCCTGATCTACCAGGCTATTGTTGTCTAGTACCGTGCGGCCATCGTCTGACACCACCCGGTCGAGCCAGAGGCTGCGGTCTTGGGCATAGTCTTGGGGGGTCTCAAACAGCCGGGCCCCGGCCCCGCTGGGATTAAACTGGTTTTCAATCACCCGAAACCGGGCGGCAGCGGCAATACGATTAGGGTCTTCAATGGCCAGTCGAATTCCCGCAGCGGCGTTATTGCCAATATTCAAAAATAAAATCTCACCATCCCGCGGGCTTCCGGAGAAATTAATCTTGATACCGTTAATCTCTGCAGAGCCCACACCCGTGGCCGAACGCCCCGTAACCGTGTCAGTAACGGTCCATTGCCCTCGGGTTTCCAGGTTGTCAACACGGGCTGTCGAGACACCATTAACCAGACGAAATGACAAGTTGTAGGCACCCAGTACGGGGCTGGTAACGATCAGCCCAGCGTCTACCCCGGGCTCCACCGCAAGCTGCCGACCAAAGGCGCCTTCAAGCGAGGCCTGTCCGGTGCGGTAATAGTCGGCAAGCTCCTCGGGGCTAAGCCGCTGTCCACCTTCCAAAAAATTGCGCAGCTGCTGCTGTACCTGTGGCAGTTCAAGCACGGTGCCTGCACTAAGGGTCTCGGTAACGGACACGGCGCCCGACAAGACCAATGCCTTACTGAGCCCATTAAGGGTAACGACAATCTGGTCACCGACCCGAAACTCTCCAGATAGGCTAAGGTTATTTACCTGGCCTGAATTGGCCTGGTAAGAAAGCTGCAGGCTATTGGCAGAAAAGTCATCAACGGTCTTAAGGCTTGCCGCCACTACCGCCTGGGTCTCACCGACTGCGGGAGTTACCGTAAACTGCGGATCCACCGAAAAAACATCCTGGCCATTGCGGCCCTGAAGGTCTATGCCCTCACGGTGTATCGCATTTACCTCACGAATCACCACCTTGGCAAGGTCGTTAAGCTCATTGACAACCGGCTCTAGTAGCTGGCTGCGAAAGCCCATCAGGCCTGCGATGGCACCCCCGGTAAAACCGGAGACAATCTCGGCATTAGAGACGCCCCGATTGATCACCAGATCAATCTTTCCTGCCTGGGCATTGCTAAAAACCGTAGATACTGGTCGGCTTACCTCGTTCTCCACCAAAACCCCAGCGGTATTCGACGACCCAATGCGAACTGTAACGACCCCACTACTAGACTCAGACACGCGAATCTTGGCAAGCTCAGCCATCTCACGTAGCACCTGGTCACGCTGGTCTAAAAGGGCTGGGGGCTGACGCTCCAGATACTTGGTCTTCAAAAGCTGGGTATTTATCTGCGCCAACTGAGAAGACAGGTTGTTAAGCTTATTAACGTTTGTTGCAATCGCCTCACGGCTTTCTTGTTCCACCAGCTGAAGCTGACCCTCAAGTGTCTGAAAACGGCTGGCAAGCCCCTCGGCCTTACTCACAAACTGGCTGCGCAGTATTAATGAAGAGGGGTCGGAAGACAGCTGGCGGGCCGCATCGAAGAACTGGTCAAAGGCGGAAAGCAGGCCCACGTCTTCGCTGCCCATAATGTTGACCACCCGATTGGCATAGTTCAGCAAAGGCGTCTGAGTGCCAAGCTCGGTTGTCGCATCGCGCAGGCTGTTCTCAATGAACTCATCATAGAGTCGGCGAACCCCGGTCATTACCACCCCTGTACCCAGATAGGTCGTGGCCTGCTGGCGTGGAGCCCCCTCTATAAGATTGGCCTCCTGGCGGCTATAGCCAACACTGCCCACGTTGGCTATATTGTTTGATACCACCCCCAGGGCACGCTGATAAACCGAAACAGCGCCACTGGCAATCGATACCAAGTCGCTCATTTATTTGAGCGCCTTAAAAGGGTTGGGGTCAATCGGCAGGCTTGCAGGCCGCACTGGCAGGGCAATACCGGCTGCTGGGCTCGGGGCTGCGCCCAGAGGCAGGCCTTGGTTATCGGTTACCCCAAGTCCATAGGTCTTTCTCTCAAGCCGCATAGGCTTGGTTGCGCCAGGTGCCTCTAGCCGCCTTTGGTTCAATACCTCTGCGGCAGACTGTTGCCGCTCCAGATTACTAACCAGCATGTCGGCAATACCGACTGCGCCACGCTTGGCCATCTGTAGCGATATCTCGCGGTCGAACAGAGCCTCATAGGTTTCTGTAGTGGAGTCATTGGTGAGTTCATCTTTTTCAATCGAGGCCCGCATCGACTTCAGCATCTCTTGGATGAACAGGGCCTCAAACTGCTCGGCTGCCTTGCGCAGCGCTGCCTTCTGACCCGCCTGCGCTGCCGGGGCATCGCCTACCGTGCCACCAGGCACCGCCGAAGCCTCCCTACGCGCCTGGGCCTTGAGGCTCTGCAGGCTATCGAAGTCGAAGGCGGATTTTACGTCCATTGATACGTTCCTTATTTCGTTTGCGGTGCGGTAGTAAAAGGGCTTAGATCACCACGAGCTCGGCCCTAAGACTGCCTGAGCTTTTCAAGGCCTCCAGAATCGCGATTAGCGCTGACGGGGTAGCCCCCACCTGATTCACAGCGTCTACGATCTGCCGCAGGTCCACCCCAGGCTGAAAGAGAAACATAGGCTTTCGCGGTTCTTCCACCGTCACCTCTGCATTCTCAACAGGTGCGGTCTGTCCTGCCGAAAGGGGTGCTGGCTGACTAATCTCATTGGTGGCGGCCACCATGACGGAAATCGTGCCGTGGGATACGGCTGCGGCAGTCACTTTCACATTGCGACTGATCACCACCGTACCGGTTCGAGAGTTGACCACCACACGGGCGGGCGGCTCTCCGGGCGTTACCCGGAGGTTCTCGACCATACTCATAAAAGACACCCGCTGCCCGGGGTTAGCAGGGGCCCGTATGGCAATAGACACCGGATCAATCGCTGTAGCCACACCCTGGCCAAAGTTGCTATTGATCGCATTAACAATGCCGTTAGTGGTGGTGAAGTCTGAGGCGTGTACATTCAACACCATGTACTCAGAGGTCTCAAAAGGCGTAGGAACAGACCGCTCTACAATGGCCCCATTCGGAACGCGGGCCGCGGTTGCCACACCGATTGTCACTCGCGAACCGGCAGCCTCTTCGCGTACGCCAGTAGCAGTGAGCGCCCCTTGGGCGAGGGCGTATACCTGACCATCCACGCCACGCAGGCTGGTAAGAATCAGGTTGCCGCCGCGCAGGCTCTTGGCCTTGCCAATTGCAGAGACATTAATATCGATACGCTGACCGGGTTTGGCAAATCCTGGGAGCTCGGCCGTTACCATCACGGCCGCGACGTTTTTCACATCCATCTTTCCGCCCGCAGCGGTGTCGAAGTCGCCGAGAGATCCTCCGACATTCACGCCAAGCCGGGTGAGCATGGCCTTAATGCTTGAGGCAGTCACGCTAAGATCGGCGCCGTCACCTGTGCCCTCAAGGCCCACCACCAGGCCGTAGCCAAGCAACTGGTTTGACCGCATGCTAGCCAAAGAGGCAAGGTCTTTTACCCTATCTGCCTTAGCAACCGGCGTAAGGATAATGCCAAGCAAAATTGCTACAAGCATCATAGAAACCATACGCAGGGACCGCTGCAGCCTGGTCTCGTATGCCGTCGGATCGTTTAAAAAGTAGATCATGGCCACTTCCTTGGGTTGTTTTTGTTATGGGTCAGGGCCAATGATTAGAACGGCCAGAGCTTCATCAGAAACCCGGTACCCCAGGGCACCTTGGCAGCACTGGCAAGGTCTCCGGTACCGGTGTAAGAAATCTGGGCATTGGCAAGTCGGCGGGAGAACACTGTGCCATCGGGGCCCACGTCATCGGTACGCACAATGCCGGCCACACGAATCACCTCACTACCCTCAGAAAGATCAAGCTGCTTTTCGCCGCGTACCACCAGGTTTCCATTCGGGAGCACCTGGGTTACCGTAGCGGCAATTGACCCGCGCAGGGTGGCACGTTGGGCCGCAGTGCCCGAACCGTTACTCTCAATTGTGCTACCCGATAAGGGCAGGCCAGCCAATGCCTTCGGAAATGGCAGCTTCGGGGTTAGGCTCTCCATAATGTCGTTACTACTCTCACGGGTTGCGGTGGTACTGTTACGGCGGTCGGCCTGTGTCTCTTCATTAAGAATCACGGTAACAATGTCACCCACCTTGTAGTCACGCTTGCGACCAAACCAGTTGTCGTTACGACCCCCGTTATAGATAGACCCTGTGGCCGCTGAGGGCGGCTCCACCGGAATCTGCACCATGGGTGCAAACTCGGCATCGGCCATTTTGGGTTTGCTGGCACAGCCAGCTACAGTTAAAGCTAGGCAGGCCGATACCAGAACATGGGTAGATGTCACTTCAAAGCGTCTCATGGTGCGGTTTCCTATTTGTCTTGTGGCAGTTAAATTAATGGATGGTTAATGGGCTAGAAGGCTAAGTGCTGCTTAGAGGTTCTGGTTCAGGAACCGCAGCATGCCGTCGGTCGCCGAGATGCTCTTAGAGTTCACCTCGTAGGCGCGTTGGGTCTCAATCATGTTGACCATCTCTTCAACCACATTCACGTTTGAAGCCTCCAACATGCCCTGGCGAAGAAAGCCAATGCCCTCGGTACCCGGAACCAGCACAATCGGGGCACCGCTGGCGGCAGTTTCTTTGTAGAGGTTCTGGCCCATGGGCTGAAGCCCTGCGGGATTAATAAACCGTGCCAGGTTGATCTGGCCAAGCGCCACCTGGCCACCACCGGCAACCAGTTCCGCGGTAACAATGCCGTCGCGGCCAATAGAAATAGAAGAGGCATTCGGCGGTATCACGATGGCTGGATCGAGAAAGTCGCCATGGCCAGTAACCACCTGCCCTCCGGCGTTGATCTTAAAGGCGCCATCGCGGGTGTAGGCGATCGTGCCGTCTGCCTGGGTGATCTGCATAAAGCCTGGGCCGTCAATGGCAATGTCCAGGGCATTATCAGAATTAATCATGTTGCCCTGGGAATGAATCTTTTCCGTGGCAAGAACTCGTGTTCCCGTTCCGACCATTAGCCCCGTGGGTGTCAGAGTATCGGCACCTGTCTGGCCGCCCGGCTGGCGAACGTTTTGGTAGAGCAGGTCTTCAAAGTTGGCCCGGTCTCGCTTGAAACCTGTGGTGTTAACGTTTGCCAGGTTGTTCGAGATCACGCTCATGCGCTTTCGCTGCGCATCGAGTCCGGTTTTGGCAATCCAAAGAGATGCATCCATGCTGAGGTTCCTTCCCACCAATCAGTCTTGACAGGCAGACCTAAGCAAGCTTCTTGCCAGATTTTGGGAATAAAAAAGCGGCATGTCGTTGCCGCTTTGGGGGGGCTGGCCGTGAACCTTGAGGGCGGGTAGCCTTGCCGTTTTTACCGCGCCTGTGCCAAGAGCAGGCAGGCGATGAGCGAATGATTAATTAGCCGCGCAGCATGGTGGCGCCCGACTCGTCGATATTCTTAGCCTCACGAATGAACTTAATGCTCTGCTCAAAAGACCGGCTTTCATCGATAAGCTTCACCAAAGCCAGAATAGGGTTCACGTTACTGCCCTCAAGCGCGCCCGAGACAACTTCTACAGGCACAGGCCCTGTGGGAAAATCACCAGTCACCCGGGTGTTATTTTGAAACGACTCAAAAAGGCCATCTTCACGCCGCACGATTATCGTCTCGCTGGCATCGCGTAATAACAACTGCCCAACCAACACCTCTGCGGCCACCCCGGGCAGATTGGGGTCACGGGCAAAAACCTCGCCGCGCGGGGTAATGTTCACAGCGAATCCAGGGGGCACGTTTATGGGGCTGCCGCCTTCTGCGATCACCGGATGCCCCTGACCGTTCTCTAGAACCCCGCTGAGATTCACCCGCAGATCGCCTCGCCGGGTAAAGGCAAGGTCGCCATTGGGTGCCTGAACCCCTAATAGGGTCTGCCCCTTAAAGGCAATATCCGTAGAGCTGCCGGTAACCATGAGTGCCCCCGGCGTAAGCAGCACGCGCTCAATCTTCTCCATCTGCGGAGAGATTCTCGTGTCATAGCCCATGCCCTCTGTCTTATTGGCCTGCATGGCCGCTTCATAGCTCTTTTTAAAGCCAGGCGTGGATACGTTTGCCAGTTCATTGGTAAAAACATGCCGGGCGAGCCTGCGCTCGTTAATGGCATTTAAAGAGGTGTAGGCGAAACGGTCCATGGGCGACTCCTTAGGGGGCGGCGGCGCAGCTTAGCAGTCAGACTGGTAAGGCGCGCTGCCTAGCCTCTTTTATTAGCTCCGGATGTTAATAATGGCCTGGGTCAGGGTGTTATTGGTCTCAATGGCCTTGGCATTGGCCTGGAAGGCCCGCTGTGCGGTAATGAGGTCAATTAGCTCCTGGGTCAGGTCTACGTTGGCCCGCTCACGAGCACCCGAACGGACCGTACCGAATCCCGCCTTGCCAGGCTCACCAAAGGTAATCAGGCCGGACTTTGATGTCGCGTAATAGCTGGCATCACCGATCTGGCGCAGCCCTTGCGGGTTGGTAAAGTTAGAGAGAATAATCTTTGCAAGATTGTTCTGGCTGCCGTTAGAGTATTGGGCGGTAACCAGACCATCGTCGGCAACATCTAGCCCAATTAAGTCACCCTCGGGACGCCCATTCTGTGTCTGCGCGAGAACGCCAAACGGGCTTGAAAACTGTGTGGTGCCATCGTAGTTAATGGCAAACTGCAGTGTGGCACCGGTCTCTTCGATGGTGGCGGGTTTAAAGTTGATCGGAACTGCCGGAGAGACGAGCTCGCCGCGGTTGCTAAAGGTTAGCTCCCCCTTGTCAAGGAAAATCGGGGCATAGAGATCACGGGCCTCCTCTTCTGAAAACTCGCCTGCCTCGGTTGTCTCATTGCCATCTCGGTCTACATATAAAGGCACACCGTTGTCATTCTCTGCCTGCGGGGGAGCAATCCAGCGCTCAGTGGTTCCCCTGCCATTGGGAAGATCTCGCAGTCCCCATATGCTGGGGCCGGAAATCTTCAAGAACGAATCGTTTCCTTCAGTGCCTGTCGTAACTTCCAGACGAGTAATATTCCCCTCGGTTTTGTATTCAACCTTTACATTAGCAACGGTGCGACCCCGGGAGTCTTCCAGAGAATTAATCCGGTCTTCCAGCAAGCGGCGAAAGCTCTCCTTGGTAAACTCTCGGCCCACAGGCAGTTGGATAAGCCCTGTTACGTTGTCTACAGTAACTGTAAATGTGCTGGTTTCGGGGTTAAGCGTAAACTTATTGTCAAGGTTGATACCGATCGGGTTGCCTTGAACAATCGCAGGTGTTGACCTCACGCCGCGCAGCGGAAGCCGCTCTACAGGCGTATCCCCAGGCTCAAGCTCAAAGATGTTCAAAAAATTCAGGTATGCGGCGATACGCGGGTTGTCTGAGGTGCCAGCCTGCCTAGCCTGGGCAAGAGTTTCCGCATCAATCCGCTCTCCTTCAACCTCGTCAATGCTCAGTGGATCGGCCAACGGCGCCAAGATCGCCACCGACGAACGATCTCCGGTGGTTCCTGAGAAGATGCTAAAGGTGCCAGTCTCGTCGTTAAACCGCACCCGTATTCCTGTCCGCTGGTCGCTCTGGCCATAGTTGGAGTTGCTTGCGCGGATGGTGGCTCCGTTTGGAATCGCTAGGCCGCCATAGGTCCCCGATTCAAGATCAATACTGGTCAACTCCCTGCCAAGACCGAAAACCTCATTGACTCGGTTATTGTCAAAGGCGCCAATCCGAAGCTCGGCCTTATTGTCTGTAGGCGTGATTAGGAAAGTCTGCTTCTCAGCAGAGTAGCGAATCAGAACCCTGGGGCTTCCGTCTTCGTTTACGCCAACGCCACCGGAGCCAAGCTCTCCATCATCCTCTACTGGATCGCGATTAATTGCCCTTTGCAATAACCGGGTCAGGGTGTCTGTTTTGAGGTCTGCAGGCGGCCGCTCTCCGGGCGCAAGTGCAATATCGCTAAAGGTCTCATCCTCAAAAACAAATAACCCTGTCTCCTCATCAATATCACCCGCCAGATTCAGAGAAATCTTTGCCTCGGGTTCGTTTCCGATTCGAATCCGAAGTAGATCATAGGTATCAGGCCGTTCCTCGTCACTTGCTACCAGAGAGTCAAGGTCAAAATACCGCTCGTCTCCGTATGCCTTATTAATGCGCGCCTCTAGGATTCGGGAAAGCTCGATACCACTGTATTTGGTGTTAGCCTTTCTTATATCTATTGCACCATCCTCATTGAGAATGAGGTCTGAGAGGTCTACCCTCACCGGAGACGGAGAGTCATCCACATTCAGCGTTACCTGAAGCCCAGACAACGCGACTTCATCATCAAGGTCATCTAATGCATCTTGGTCCAGTCCCACAAGGTCTGGGAACAAATAGTGCTCGCCGGCCTTTAGGTTATTCAACTGAACAGGCCCTACCTGACGGCCCACGAACTCCGCTGAGACCGAGGCCTGCTTGTTTGCCAATCGGTCCAGGTTAAAAAGTTTTGTAACGCCACGCGCGATATCCTGGGGGGGGATTTCCGCCTCAGCCTTGACCTGGCCGTACTTATTGACAAATAGCTTCTCTCCTGCATTGGACTGCGCCTGAATCAATAGCTCATCAAGCTTTGTATCCCCAATCAATACGTGCGTCTGCCATTTGTTGGTGGGGTCTTCTGGGCTGGCGCGCTGGGTCTTTACGTAGTACACCGTTGCCAGGTACTCGTTACCGCCCGCGTCAAAGATTGTGACTGCGGTAGTCAGGCCGTAGGTATTAGGATCACGTGGGTCGAATTTTGTTGTAATCACCGGGGCATCTGCCGGGAGGTTTAGCCCAAATTCGATCTCGGTAGTCTCGCGGGCATCTCCGTTCGTACTGCGCGGAATCACCAGCTTACGTAGGGTTTCAAGGTCTGCCTTGCCCTGAGAGTCTACGCTTGCCGCCATCAGTGCCTGACCCGCCGAGTTCACCACCGAAAAGGAGTCATCCAGGATAAACGTTCCGTTGCGGGTGTAGATGTCCTGCAGGCCATCGGCTGACTTCAAAGGAAAAAAGCCGTCACCGGTAATGGCAATGTCGAGCACACTGGCAGAGAACTGCAGGTTGCCCTGGCTAAACTCCTGGGTAACCCCCTTGAGCGCAACCCCTTGGCCAATAACTGAGGAGGCCTTTTGGAGAGGCGAGGTGGCGAAAATATCGCCAAAGTCGGCCCGAGACCGTTTAAAGCCTGTTGTACCAACGTTGGCAATATTGTTACTGATCACGCCAAGAGAGGCGGTGGCAGCATTCAAACCAGTAAGGGCGGTATAGAAAGACATGGTGCAAAACTCCTTAGGTCTATCGGGTGGTGTGGCGTGAGTAAGTTGGCGTTAAGAGAAAACGTTTGGGCGGGTCTAAAGGGGGGCTGCGCTACAGGTCACCATCGATCTTCTTCACTTCACGGAAGTTGATCGTGGCGCCGTTGGACACCTCAAGCACAAGGTCATTGGCCTCGGCACTAAAGCTCACACTCTTCACCACGGCGGGCGTAGCGATAGGCACCTGTGTGAGCTGACCTTGACTGCGCACGGTGGCGATAATGCGGTAGGAGTCATCGGGTAGCAGCTGTCCGTTGCGGTCGGTCCCGTCCCAGCGCACGGTAACCTCGCCGGGCATGCGCCGGCCCATGGTCTCGGTCTTCACCAGCTGGCCAAGCTTGTTATAGACATTCATTTCAATACTGTCGGCGCCATTGGGAATGCTGATAATTCCGCTAATCGGAGCACCATTTTTTAAAATGGCCGGCCCATTGGGAACCGCCACTTTCTTGCCAATCAGGGACGCCCCCTGCAGCATGCGCTCGCCCATCATGGCGTCGAACACATTATTCATTTTGTCGGCCATCGATACCGTGGCCTCGAGCTGAGAGAACTGGGCAAGCTGGGCCACAAACTGTTCGTTTTTCATGGGATCAAGCGGATCCTGGTTTTGCAGCTGCGTGGTGAAAAGCAACAGAAATTCCTTTTGCCCCATCTCGTCATTCACGGGCTTCATCAGTCGCTTTTCCTGCTCGGTTCGTACCGTAGGAATACTCTGAGGTAGCTGAAAAGTGCTTGCGGTAATCGTCATAACTTATGCCTTTGTAATCTCAAGGGTCTTCATCATCAGCGCCTTGGCGGTGTTCACCACCTCAACGTTGTTCTGGTAGGCACGAGCCGAGGCCATCATTTCCACCATCTCGGTCACCTCGTTAACGTTGGACATCCAGACATAGCCCTCGGCATCGGCATGCGGGCTACCAGGCTCATAGACCCGCGGATTGGGGTCCTGCAGGTCAACAATCTTGTCGACCCGTACCCCACCCACATAGGGGGCACCGGCATGGGTGTCTGCGCGCGAGAGTAGCGCCTTGAACACCGAGCGCTTGGCCTTAAAGGCCTCTTCTTCGGTGGGCGCGGTGGTGTTCTGGTTGGCCAGGTTAGAGGCCGTAAGGTTCATGCGGGTGAGCTGCGCATTTAAGGCCGTACCCGCAATTCCAAAAATGTTGTCAATCATGTCTGGCCATCCTTCACGATTCTGTGGCGTCTGGTTCTGTGGTGCATTTGGCTCTGGGTTTTAGGCGCTGTCGCTGTCTAGAGGCCAATTACCCTATTCGCCGCGCAATGCCTTACGAATGCCTGAAATTCGGTTTTCGAGAAACATCAGAGTGGCCTGGTAGTCGGCCGTGGCCTTGCTGAACTGGGCCTGCTCTATGGTCATTTCCACCGTGTTGCCATCAGTCGCGGCGTTAAACGGCACGCGAAACTTCAGGCCATCGGGGGTGTTTTCCAGATGGGCAATCTCGTAGTGCTTGTCATTAGTGGCCATTACCCTCACCCCCTGGGTGCCGGCAATAATCCTTTTAAAGTCAATATCGCGCGCCTTGTAGTTCGGCGTATCGACGTTGGCAATGTTCTGCGAGATCAGCTCCACCCTGCGGTTGCGCACAGAGAGCGCATGTTCATGAATACCGAATGCGTTTTGAACCAGATTCATGGCAGCCCCTCCTCTCTAAAGTGTTTGCCGCTCGTGCCGAGGGATGCAACGCGCGTGCCAAAGAAAAGAGCGGCAAACCATTGCCGCTTTCAAGAAGGGTCGCTGCAAAGACCCTCCGTGGAGAACGCTGTGTAAAAACCTGCGAGAACGGGTGCTGCGCATCACGATGTCCGTGGACGGCTCTGCAAGACCGACTCGGTTGAGAAGGTTGGTAGTGAGAAGTTGGGCAGCAGTTCGGGCATGAAGTCAACACGCGCACCCATGGAACCCGGGGCCCGTGCCGCTGCCACTGGCGCAACGGCAGCAGTAGGCGCCTTAAACCCAACCGGGGCTGGCCTTTCTTGGGGTGACACGGCCTGCTCTCCGGCCTGCCGTGATAGAGCGAGTGCCTCTTTGGCCTGTTGTTGGGCAAACTGGGTGAGCCTGAGATTGGCATTCTCAATAAGCCCTTTGCGCAGCGATGCCCGCGTAATGGCATTACTCTGGTGTCCACCCACATGCAGCACCGAGGCCTGAGGCCCGGGAATCGGGAGGGCCTTGTGCATCTGTCGCTCATCGCGGGCCGCTGGGTACAACACGGTGAGATACAGGGCATCTAAAGAGGCCGGACGATACTGTGCCAGTTGGGTGTCTTTGAAATACCGATCGACCAGATCAAGCTGCTCAAGCACCGACATGCCCAGAATCTCTTTTGGGTTCTTGCCGAAGCCCACACTGGCCGCGCCCCGATCGGGACCATCACAGAACTGGATCACTCCATGACAATTGCCGTTGGTGGCACGCGGATTAAAACCATCACTTTCAATCAGCCCCACGCGAGCAAAGTCATCAGGCAGAAACTTGTACTCGCGCGACATGTCGAGAATTCGTCGCCGTACCTCGGCAACGTCCTCTTCAGGGATGTAGCCCTTAGCCACCGCCCGCTCAAGAGTACGCTCAAGCACCCGATGGCTGCTCTGGCCCTGGCCCAACCCTGACACTGGGCGAATATCGCTCAGGTCTTGGGGGGGCGGCGCGGCCATCGCTGCGCTGGGCTCTGGCTCTGTTGGGCGCCCCGCGCCGCTGATGGCGGAAAAATCAATGACCTGACCGGGGAAGATCCGATCAATATTGCTTATCTGGTTTTCATTGGCCACGGTTTGCATCCTTTTCATCAAATCTGCAAACGACAAGGACGGCGCCTTACCCGATGGGCTGCTCTGGCCTAAAGCCTGCTGAGTCAGCCGGGTAAGCGTGTCGCCGGGTTGTACCGTCAGTTTCATGGCAGAGGCTAAGCAGGGTCTGTGCCATAAAGAGCCCATACCATGGGTAAGTTGGCACGAAGACTGCTACTGCGGGCTATGAAAAAGATTTCAGGCACCTATCGCTTCTTCCCATGGCCGAGGCATGCCCTGTCTGCTTTGGCTGCCCTGTCTGCTCATTCGGTCCTGTCTGCCTCTTCGGCACTTGCCTCACAGCCCTCCCTGGGTGCTGAGCTTGCCTGGCTCGAAGACGAGGCCCGGCAATGGGTGGTAAAAACCTATGGCATCACGCCGCAGTCAGTTGGATTCGCCCCGATAGACCGACGGATTGCTATTACACCCTGTCCAGAGGCGTTGGCCATTGATGCGCCCTTTGGCGGCACCAAGACCGTTCGCGTACGGTGCGCATCAGATCTATCCGAAAAATGGCAGGTGTTTCTGCAACGTACCGATCCAGGCGCCGATGCCAAAGGCTCGAGGCATGGCTCAGCACAACAGACACAATACGGCAAGGTGACGGTGCGATCGGAGTCTACCGCTTCGCAGGGCAGGCCCGCCGCGCCCACCCCACAGGCAGAAACCCAGGCAATGATGGTAGTTGTGGCGAAGCTAAACCTAGCGGCCGGCCAGGCCTTGGAGCCCGGGGCCTTTGCACTGGAATCCCGAACAATTACGGGGAACCCCGGCAATTACTTTCTGCAGGCCGATGGGCTGGAGTTCTCCGAGCTCGTGCGCAATGTGAAGGCCGGAGACCCGATTCGGCAGCGTGACCTCAAAAAGGCACTGCTTATCCGGCGTAATCATTTGGTTCAGTTTTCACTTTCCAACGCTCCCGGGCTTCAGGTATCGTTGCAACTGCAGGCCATGGACGATGGTCGAATTGGCGACCAGATCAGGCTTAAAAACCCCGATTCGGGCCGCGTGCTTACGGGCTTGGTGGTTGGGCGCAATATGGTTCGGGGGCTTTAACTGTATGTTTCGTAAAAAAATGCGCAAACTTTTGAATCTAGGGCTAAAGTCTGGGTGTAATCTGCCGATCTCTTCTCTAGCCAGTAAGCGGCCCCCCATATTTATTCTAAGTATCTGTTTTTAAAGGAAACTCTCATGACCGATGCCATTAACTCTGCAAACCGTGCGGCTCGGGTCGACCTTCTTGCCGAAAATGCCCGCCTGAAAAAGGCCGAGGAGGCAGAAAAGTTTCGCAAGGCTGCGCCCACAAACGAGCCGGCTAGACCCCCCGCCGACGAGATTCGCCTCAGTGCAGCGGCCACCAGGGTAATGGAAGGCCCCGACTTCGATGCCGAAAAGGTAGAGCGTATTAAGCAGGCCATCCGCGATGGCAACTATCCGCTCGATTCTCGCCGTATCGCAGAAAGCTTCCTGGCCATTGAGAAGATGATCTAAGGCTGCGGCTGGTGAGCTTCGCCTCAGAAAAAACCTCTGCATCCCGCTTAGCCGCCCTTCTCGACGAAGAATTCGAGGCACTCAAGGCCCAAGACCTCGATCGGTTCGAGTCTCTGCAGCCCGAGAAAACCAGTCTTATTGCCAAGCTGGCCGGGGTACAGCCACCAGCGGTTGGGGCCGACGACACCGCTGCCAGCGCAGACTGGCGCAGCTTTCAAGACACGGTGCTCGAATGCCGCGACCGCCATCGGCGCAACAGTATTCTTATCCAGCGCAAACTCGACGCGATTCGCGCGGCACTTAAAACGCTGCAAGGCGCCGACCCCACCAGCTCTGTGGAAGTCTACGACCGACTTGGCCGCATTGCCATGGGCAGAAAAAAAAGCAGCTTTACCGACGCATAAAGGCGAAAAGCCTTTTGCTGCTATTCGTTATTTTTCATCGCCGGGCTTCATGCCTTTAAGCCAGTAGGCCCAAGACAAGATAACAGCCACGGCCGCATACAGGTGCTCGGGGATTTCCTGATCGAGCTCAAGCTTATAGAGCAAGGCCAGCAACTGCGGGTCTTGGGCGATATAAACCCCCTGCCTCTGGGCCTCTTCGATAATCGCCTGGGCCATCTCTTCGGTGCCCTTGGCCACCACCACAGGCGCACGGTGCTGGCCATACTCCAAGGCAACTGCCTCAAGGCTGCGACGCGAGACCATGCCTACCTACCCTCTACCCTTTCGCGCTAGGCCTGTCGGTCAAAGACCGCCCCAGGGGCCTCGCCAAGAACCGGCGATGGCTCGGGCGGCCTGCGGCCGGGAACGACAAGAAAAGAATGCACTGTCAGGCCTACTGCCTCCAGATCCTCTCGGAGTTCGGGCGCCGCCTTCTGAGCCCGCTGGGCAATGTCGGGGCGCTCTGCCCACATCACCATGTCAAGGGCTCGACTGCCCGACACTACCGTCTTCATCCAGACCTCGCCAAGGTGGTTACTACTGGCATGCAGGTTAATGGTGTATGGCGGGTCAGGCTGCTCTGGGCTACGAGGAGGACGAAAAAACTGCACCAGAACAGGGTCGGCATCTTTAAAAGGGATCACAAACCCGTAGGAAAGCTCACGCTGGGCGGCGGCTGCCAAAGAGTCAGCCTGAGACGACTCGATCTCTCGGACAGCGGCCTGCGTGGCCTGGCGCAGACCATCGGCAAGCTTTGGCATCTGGGCCATGCGCGCCAAGGCCTCTCGCAATGCCAGTTTGAGATCAGACTGAACGCCTTGTCCACCGGCAAGCCGAGACTCGGTAAACAGACCAGATGCCTTAAGGGCGTTTTTTACTGCCTCGGGAGAAAGCCGGGCCATGGCGGGCCGGCCCTGAAACAAAATACCCAGCGGCCCAAGGCTGGCAGAGGGCCGAAGGCTATTGACCAGCCCGGCCAGGGCCCCCGAGCTGGAAAGCAGCGCCGCTAGGCCACTGAGGTTTGCGGGCTGGGCGAAAAGACTCGATACCGTCGGAGAGATGCCTGGCTGGGCACCGGCTGGGGCAAGGGGCGCGCTGGCAGCCGGACCCTGTGACTGGCCCGCGGGGGCTGCCACCTGCTTAAACGCCAGACCTCCCTGGGGAAGGTCGACAAGCCGCAGCCACAGGGCATCACCTGGCCGATACCGTGTCTGCGCGCCGAGCTCGAGCGCGCGCCCATTCACGAGCAGCACAAGCGACTCTCCGCGCATCTCCACCAGCGCCCGCACCACCTGATTGGCACTGAGCCCAAGCTCCCGACCAGTCGCATCGGGAACGGGAATCAGCCGCCCCTCAAGGTAGATGGGCAGGATCTTGCCGCCCCCTTGGGCGATGGCTTCGGTTCCGGTCAGCATAAAGGCAAGACTAGCCCGAGGGCAGCCTGAATGGCAACCTTTAGAGAAAGGAAATTACCTAACGCTGCCCTAGGGAAACCGCACCCAGCCTCGTCGGGGGTCGGATGGCGCTGTGGCCTGAGCCGCGGCGGCCGAGGCCGTTGGGTAGCTGGGCTTTGCAGCGGCCGTATGGGCACCCCGGGCATGCATGGCATCGGTGCTTGCAGGTCGACCGACCGCAGCCTGAAACTGGGGATGCTGAGCAGTAAGGGCCAGATGTAATTCGGAAGGGCTCGGAAGAAGCAGTTGTACGCCCGCCTTGAGCCGATTGTGGTTGCCCCCCACAAATGCATCCGGGTTACGCTGCACGATCAGCCGAAACACCGGCGCATCTTTGTAGGGATGGCTGCCATAAACCTGCTGCACCACCCGCGCAAGGGTCTCGCCGGGACGAACAATATGACTTATCTGCCCCGCAGAGGCGTGTGGCCCGGAGGCGGCATCCTGGCCATTGCTGTGCTGAGGACCATCCATAAGCGTCTTTAAGGCGCGCGCGGTATCTGGCATAGGCTGCGCGAAGGCCAAGGCAGTCGGAAGAGCCATGAGCCATGGCAGAGACCTCGAGATCGAAGGAAAATTCTTCATGGATAAGCGTCCTTGTGAATACCTGTCATTAAAAAGGAAGTCCGACCAAAGCGCCAGATGATGCAGGAGCAGGGCCAGCTACGCGACGCACCAAGGCGCGGTCTTGATCAACAGACTCAACCACTGCCAGCATCAGTGAGGCGGCTACCTCGGGCTGCAGAATTTTTGAGGGTATCTGGGCCGGGGCAGACAGCAAAACCTGGGTACCCACCGCAAGACCAAGCCGTTTACCGCCATTTAAAAGAAACCGCCCCTCCGCCTGGCGCTCTAGCACCGGATACTCGGGGGACACGCATCCCATGCCGGTGCGCAACCCCTGCTGAAGACTTTCTAGAGCGCGCTGTGCCTGAACGACGTCTGAGACGACCGCGCGGGGCGCATCGAGATAGCCGGTACGAACCTGCTGCATGGGAAGGGCGATAGACCGGGAAAAGACGGTCAGACCGGTCAACCGGTCACTCACCACCAGGACAACCCCGAGCAGGCCGAGTTCCGGAGGCTCCGGAGAAAGCCCGGTCTGCACCGCAAGGCGACGAACCCAGGCGGGAGGCGCTACGGCTGGTTCGGCGCCGGGGTTGGCTGCGGGGGCGGCTTCGGGGCGGCGCCCCATATCGACCAGCCGCACGGAAAGCTCAAACGGCGCGGAGTCTTCTACCCGGCCAAGCAGACGCTCTTCATACAGAGAATCGGGGCGAGAGCGCCCAGCCCCAAAAGGGCTTTGACTAAAGGCCCATCCAGTATCGGCGGCCAGAAGGGTAAGAAGCTCGGGGCCAAGAGACTCTGCTAAGGCGGAGAGCTGCGCACTAGTGAAGAATCCTGCCCCTGGCTCAGTGCGCACTGAAAAATAGGCATGGCGCTTAAAGGGGCTTGACTTCGGGCTGCAACTCTCTGAGGCACTTAGGGGTTGGAGCTGGTCTAGCTCAACCCGCGTCTGAGAATCACCCGCACCTCGGTTTATCCGGATTCCCTGAACCTTGGCATCAGACCGAAACTCATTGGCCTCGTGTAACTGCCCCTGGCCATCGAGCCACGAGATGGCCTTAACGCGCACCTGCGCCCGAGTCGCCGCAGCGATGAGTTCAGCCCGAATGGCAGCAAGCTGCGCCTCATAATCCTGGGAGCCAAGGGCTGCCCGCGGCGATGCTGATGGCGCTGAGCCAGGCTTTCGATTAGATACCGGCCGATTGGCCCGTTCCTGCGCGCGGGCACGTTCACGGGCCTGAGACTCTGCCCTTTGTGTCGCCGCCTTCGGCACGGGCGCCAAGAGTACCCGACCCGCTGGAGAGACGGTAGCATTCACGGCAGGGCCCGGTTGCGCCTGAGATAGTCCAACCGATTGGGGTCCCTTGCCTGCCTTTGCGCCCTTGGGTGGGGGTGCGAGAAGCACTCGAGCCTCCGGGGACATAGATGGATTGAGCGACTGGGCGCCTGCCTTGGAATGCGGGGCAAGCAAGACAGACCCGGTTGGCGACACAGAAGGATTGACACTCTGCGCCCAAACCGGGCTGAAAACCACGCCCATGTTCAAGAGAAAGATCGCCAGGGCGAGACGCGGAGGCAATCGCATCAAAGTCATGGAACTAACGGGTGCGGGCAGAGGCCAACTGCTTCAGATAAAGGCTGCGAATATCGTCAACCACGCTGGAATCAAGCGACAGCGTTGTCTCGTAGGTGTCGTCACCCACAGGCGTAATACTGACCAAGGTTGCCCCGTAGATAACCCCCTCAACGCGTGCGCGGAAGCTATCGCTCTGCACCACCATATCGGCCACAGTAGTCGTGGCATCAAGGTACTGGCCATAGACCTGTTCGGTGAGGGCCCGGTAGGCATCAAGCTTAGAGGCGCGTATCGCCAATAAGCGTTGCTGGGCAGGAAGCCGATGGTTCTGTACGCTAATTACCGCATAACCGGTAGCAGTCATGGACTGGCGTCGCTCGATCATGGACTGTACGAGCCCACTTGAGCTTGGGCGGAGTTTGTCCGCCTCGGCGGCCTCTGGCTTAGGCGCTTCTGCTGCTTTCGTGGGTGCTGGGGTGGTAACTTGAACCGGAACTCCCGCGCAGCCCGCAAGGGTCAGACTGGCAAGACCAGAAATCAAGGTAAATTGCAGGCGTTTGTGCATGGCTGACATCCTTCAGAAAAGTAAACAAAGCAACGCGATTGGTTTGGGGTTCGGCATGGAAAACCATTGCTTTAGTAGTTTTGCGCCTATTTCCCGTAAACTCAAGCCTCATGTCCGCTCTTTATATTCGTCTCCGCTGTGAGTCTTGACTCTTTAATCGGGCAGAGCGCCGCGATCTTGAACCTTAAACGGTTGATCGGGTCGGTCGCCCATTCCGACGCCACGGTTTTGGTCATTGGGGAAAGCGGCACCGGCAAAGAGCTTGTGGCGCGTGCCCTGCATGACCACTCTGGCCGAAAACAAGCACGTTTTGTGCCCGTAAACTGCGGTGCCATTCCCCGCGACCTGATCGAAAGCGAGCTCTTTGGCCATCGGCGCGGTGCCTTTACCGGGGCAATCTCTGACCGCACGGGCCGTTTTGAGCTTGCCCAGGGCGGCACGCTGTTTCTCGACGAGATCGGCGATCTGCCGCTCGACATGCAGGTCAAGCTTCTGCGGGTGCTCCAAGAGCGCAGCATCGACCCTGTGGGCTCAAGTAAGCCCATCGATATCGATGTCCGGGTGGTCGCCGCAACCCACAAAGACCTGGAGGCTGAGGTTGCAGCCGGCCGGTTTCGGGAAGACCTGTACTACCGGCTCAATGTGCTGCCGCTTACTACCCCGCCACTGCGTGACAGGCCAGAAGACATCGAAACCTTGTGCCAGTTCTTTTCCCAGGTGCATGCTCATGCCCAGCACGGATCGGTGCGGTTAACGCCGGTGCTGCTCGGGGCCCTGCAGTCCTATCTCTGGCCGGGCAATATCCGTGAGCTCTCGAATCTAATCGCCCGGTTTAGCGCGCTCTTTGCTGGCCAGTGCATCTGTTACCCAGATATTCCGCAGGTGATGCTGCCCAAGGGGCTGCGCGACCTGCAGCCAGAAGGCGCAGCTGCCCAGGTGGCCGCTACCGAAAAAGCACCCCCGGTCTACCGTGATGGCGCCGTACCTGTCTCGCAGCCTGGGCCAGCTAACAACAATACTGCAAAGGCCTCTGCCAACGGCAGCGAATTTAGCCCCAGTGAATTCAATCCCATTGATGACCTGATTGCCCTAGCCCAGGGATCACCTCTACCGGCCCTTGATGCAATTCCGCTCAAAAAACGCATTTCTGACATTGAAAAAGCCCTTATTGAGCAGGCGCTTACTCAGGCGGACGGCAATGTGTCACAGACTGCGCGGATCCTGAACATTCAGCGCACCACGCTAATAGAAAAGATCAACAAATACGGGCTGAAGTTTCAGGCCGAAGACCCGATCTCTACTACTAGGGATCACTAACCAGCAGAAATAACATCGGGTCCACCCGTCGAGACCGGCAGTGCCCATGCCCTGTATGGGTATAAATGGAACAGGCCTGCCAGGGAGAGCCCCTTTGGGTTGTGGTGGTCCAGAAGTTTTCGATCGGCAGATCCGGAAAGGCATTGGGGTTGTAGGACGGGTTATCGCAGGCCTTTTCTGACAAGGCCTTCATCTCTTTGTATTCCGGAACCCGCCAGGTGCGGCCAGAGGCCGAGGAAAACTCTTTTGCGAAGTCTTGGGCCGCCTGCCAGTCGAGCACCAGAGGGTCGCCCGTACACCGGCCATCGATTAGGGACTGGCCTGCGCTGCAGCGATACCAGAGAAGCCCAGAGCGAGAATCCCGAACCACCTCAGGGCTTTGAAGCTTGAAATGCCCCAAGTCACCGCTTTTAAAATAGCTCGTGCATGACGGGGTCTGCCGCAGGTCTGAACAGCCCGACAGGCCAGCAAGGCCAGCGAGGCCTAGCGCGGCGAGGACGAGCATTTTTGGCAAGGTTCGTGCATGAGATACGCGCATTAAGTCTTCTACGGTTTTGACGATTCTGTGTGTACTATACGTGACTCAATTCCGTGTTCTTTACTAAGGAGCGTTTGAAATATTATGGATATCGCAACCATCGTGGGGCTTGGGGGAGCATTTGCCATGGTGGCCATGGCATGTGGAGACCCGGGCCCGTTTATTGACATGCCTTCGGTCTACATTGTGGTCTTGGGCACAGCGTTTACTGTGTTGGCGCGCTCGAGTATCCCTGAGTTTATTGGCGCAATTGGCACGGGCATGAAGACCATCAAGTACAAGGCCGAGACGCCTCTGCAACTGATTGAAAAGCTCTACGAGCTCGGTACGATTGCCAAGAAGGATGGCATGGTGGCCCTCGAAGGTCAGGAGATCTCAAACAAATTCCTGGCCAAGGGCGTGCGCATGATGGTCGACGGCACCGATCCCAAGCTGATTCAAAAAGCGCTTGAGATCGAGGCTGCCCAGGTCACAGCGAGTAACAAGGCCGCCCTGACCGTTTGGGATTCGATTAAAGAGGTTGGCCCGGCCATGGGCATGATCGGAACCCTTGTGGGCCTGGTGATCATGCTTGGAAACATGAGTGACCCGAAGTCCATTGGCCCCGCTTTTGCGGTGGCCTTGCTCACAACCATGTATGGCGCGGTGATTGCCAACATGATCTGCATCCCAGTGATCCAGAAGGTCTCAAACCTAGACAGCTCTCTTGCCACCAATAATGCGCTGATCATCGAGGCCATCCTGTTCATTGCCAGTGGCGGTAATCCCCGCATGCTTCCCACGGTGCTTGCCGGGTACGTTCCGCCCAAAGATCAGGCAAAGCTTGAAGCCATTGGCGGCTAATTCTTGCCGCTCTCTATAGAAGGATCGCCACAGGCCATGGCAGAAGAAGCTGCAAAAGTAGAGGCTACCGAACCGCCAGAGGGCGCTCCGCCCGAAGGCGGTGAGGCTGCCGCTGCGCCCCCGCCGCCTCCAGTCGAGGAGGAGGCGCCGCCTCCTCCTGCGGCCGATGAACCCGAGGAGAAAAAGTGCGAGGAGTGCCCGGATTGCCCACCCGTGGGTGCGCCGGCCTGGATGGCCACGTTTGCGGACATGGCGACCCTGCTCATGGCCTTCTTCGTGTTGATTCTCTCCTTTGCCGAGATGAACGTGCCGAAGTTCAAGCAGATCTCCGGCTCCTTAAAGAATTCTTTCGGTGTCCAGCGGCTCATTCCCACCGTAGAACCCCCAAAAGCCCAGAGTCTCATTGCCCAGCAGTTTTCGCCGGCAGTGGCCCAGCCCACGGTAATTGACACCATTCGCCAGGACACTACCGACGATAATCAGAAAGAGGTCGAGCTCAAAACCGAGTCCAAGACTGAAGACCCCCGGCCCGATCCTCAGACCCAGGCACAGGCAAAGGCAGTGGAAAAGGCACTGGCCGAAGAGGTCGCCAAGGGGCTGGTAGAAGTGCGGGCCGAAGGCCAGAAGGTCGTGGTGCAGATGAACCCGCCGCAGGGCCGCGAGGCCGGCAGAGGTGGTGGCGCGGGAGACCAGGGCCAAAAGTCTGCAGGCTCGGGCCAGAAGGGCGAACAGTCTGCGGGCGCGGCTGATAAGGGAGAAAAATCAGCCGGTGCCATGGGCCAAAAAGGCGAAAGCACCGGGGGCGTGGTCAACCAAGAAACCATTGAGCTTTTTGCAAAGATTGCCGAGGCCCAGACGCAGGTTACCGCCCAGGTGGAGGTGCGCCAGGCAGGGCCTCAGACAGGCGCGCGCAGCGGCGCCACAGGGCCCGACGGTAAGTCAACCGGCTCGGGCGGTGGTGGTGCAAACGAGGCCGAGGTGGCCAATCGGTTCGAACAGATCAAGGCAGACCTTGCCAAAGAGATTGCTGCCGGTCAGGCCGAGGTGATGCGCGATGGACTGAAGATTGTCATTCGGCTTGCAGAACAAGGGTCGTTTGTCAGCGGCCGAGCCGACCTGCAGCCCGGATTTATGCCTCTGCTTCAAAAGGTAGGAAAAACAATCTCCAGCGGCAACGGCCAGGTGAAGATCGAGGGCCACACCGACAATGTGCCGGTAATCATGAACGAGCGGTTTAAGTCGAACTGGGACCTTTCCGCGGCCCGCTCTTCGGCGGTTGCTGACTATATTTCAAGCCGTGCGGGGGTGCAGATGTCACGTATTAGCGTAAGCGGCCATGCAAACACCCGGCCCGTGGACACCAACAATACCGCCGAAGGCCGGTCGCGTAATCGACGCATCGAGATCATCGTAGACGGTTAACTAATCTGCGGTGTTGGGTATCTTCTTAACAAGCGACCGCACTGCCAGCCATCAGCACTGGATGCTGCATCCAGGTAAGCAACTAGGATGTGTTCAGTAAAAAGGCCCGCAATTAATCGTTGCGGGCCTTTTTACTGGAACTTCTTCGCCAAGCAGAGGGGTGTTTCTAGTTAGCTACCGTAGGACGGGGTCCAGTGGATTCGCCCGGAGCACCCGAGGCATCGCGCTTGGGAAAGGCCACCATGGCTTCTGACTGATTCCTGCGGGTAGCCTCTTGAATGGTCTCGCGGTAGCGCTGTTGCTCAAGTGCAATCAAGGCTTCGAGCTGACGCTTAAGGTTATTTACGTTACTGCCTACCGTCTGCAGCTGCTTGATATCGCTATTTACCGTAGAAACTTGCTTGGTAACGCCAGAGACTTCTTTGGTTACCGAACCAAGCTTGGAGGAGGTTTCGGCCAGGGCCTTTGACTGCGCCTTGATCTGACCATCAAGCGACCGAACCTGCTTTAAAAGCTCCTCGATCTGCGGATTAGGCGGAATGGGCCGTGGCTTGGCGAGCTCTGCAAAACGCGCCACGTCCTCTTTGGCGCGCTTGGTCTGAGCCTCGTCCTGAGCCTTGATCGTTGCAGCAAGCTGTTCTACCCGGGCAGCAATCTGCTGATAAGTTTTGCCCAGCTCTTCGTTACGCTGAGACATGGCCAGCATGTCCTGGTTGGTAGAACGTACCTGGGCAAGGTTGTCGCGAAACTCAATAAGCTGGGTGCCCATCCGCACCATAAGCATGTCGGCCTGGTTGATCTTGCTGCCAAGCTGCACACTCATTGCCGCAAAGACCCCGGCCGCACCGAAGATAAAGATTGCGGAAGCACCCAGAAGCGCCCCCGATATCTTTGCGCCTCGGGCTGAGCCCTTTGAAATCTTCAGTGTGGCTTCGCTTAAAGACTTATGGCTAAGCGAGGCAGAGCTTGCGGCCTTGTTGGCAACTTCGGCAGCATCCAGCACGGTAGCGATAATCTGCTGCAGCTGTTCTGCGGCCTGCTCAGCCTGCCGACGCGTCTCCAGGTGCGCCTTTTCTGCGGCGCGAAAGTCGGCCTCTGCCGCCCTGAGCTCTTCGACGAGCTCTGGATCTATGGGCTCCTGGGCAATCGCCTGTTCCAAGGCATCCGAAATGGGAGCAGACTCGCTGTCAGCCCCGGTGGGCGATTGCTCGGAGGCTACTTCGGTAGCTTTCTCTTCAGCCATGGGCTTACCTTTCTCGATAATTCATTAGGCGCCGTCGCCGACAAAGCGGGAGACAGCCGTCTTCTTATATCGGCTGTTTCTGTCTGAATTCCAGACATTCTTTTCGATAAACCCGCAATATTTCGGAACATCTCCACGGGTTCATAAACAGGCTTAGGCACCTGGCGCAACAGCTCGTCTACTCTCAAAGGCTGGCGGGTGCCCCGGTGGGGGTGCACTGCTGGCTCCAGTACATCCTCAGGTAAGTCTATGCGGTCACGGTCAGTGCCGCCGTCTGCTCCGCCCCCATAACGGTCTTCGGCGAATGGTCCACCCGCCCCACCCTGGTATCGGTCCGTATAGGCATCGGCAGACCCCCCTCCCTGCATACGGTCTTGGATGCCGCCAGCACCAGCCCCGCCGGCATTGCGGTCCTGGATGCCACCACTGCCCATGCCGCCTGCATGGCGGTCTTCAATACCAGTATTACCCATTCCTCCGGCAAGGCGATCTTGAATACCGCCATTGCCCATGCCTCCGGCATTACGGTCTTGAATGCTCGAGCCTCCGAAGCCGCCCCGAAAGTCGTCCTTAAAATGGGCTGCACCAAGAACAGGGCCATCGGCAGAACTGGTATTGGGCGCCTGTCGGTCAGCACCGAGCATACGATCAGTAATTCCTGCTCCGGCAGAACCACCTGCAAATCGGTCCCGTAGCGGCTCGGCCTGCAGCGTGGGGCCTTGGGCACCTGAGGACGATGGGCTGGCGGAGGTTTCGCCGCCAGCAAACCGGTCCCTTCCAAACGAACCAGTACCGGCTGGCCCAAAGGCCAGGCGGTCTCGTCCCAGTTCGCGGGCCTCTTCGCTCTGCGGCGTTGCCCTGCGGCCTATGGCATCGCCGGAGCCTTCGACTACAGAGACCTCATGCGGCCCGCCCAAGCGAATAATCTCGCCACCGCGCGTGCTCCAGCGCAGCCGTCGCTTGAGCCCCTTCGGCTGGGCAGGCGAATCCGTTGGGGCGCTGCCATCGCCTCTGGCTTGAGGTAACGGCTGGTCTACAGGGTCATCCATGGCAATACTCCGTTTAAGCTTGTTTTCGGCCAGCCATGGTCGAAAACCAGGTTACTGCGAGTTGGGAAGCAGTGGGCGAATCTTCGATGCCTCACGTACCCACATATCTTTCGGCAGACCAGGGCGATTCATAAAGGTTCTGGCCTGGGTGATTGTGGGAAAGGGCCCAGAGACCAGAATAAAGTTCGGCCCCTCGGCGCCAATACGGGTAAGTTCGACCAGCCGAGCCAGCCGCAGGCTGGGATTGCGCCGCCAGAAAGCCTCAACCACTTCCCGCTCGCCTGAGGACATGTGCTGCACATAAAAACCAGCCGGAATAGACTTGATCTCGGTCGGGGCATTACCCGCTGGGGCCTGCGCAGCCGATGGCGGGGTGTCTGGGCGGGCGGTCGGGGGTGGTGCGGGCTGCGGAGTTGCGGTGGGCGCGGTCGTCGTAGCCCGCGGCGCGGGGGCGGGGGCGGGGGCCGGAGCCGCTGCCACAGGGGCGGGGGCGGGGGCCACTGTCACCGGAGCAGCGGCAGGGGCCGTCTTGGCCGCCAGCCGACTGGCGGGATCGGAATCTTCGGGAACGGGCAGGGGCCCTACCAGGCCCTTGGTGGCTGCCGACCCAGACGGCGCTGTTGCCGCGCCCTGCGCAGACCCGTTGGTATCTTGCGCGGCTGGGCTCGGCTCGTCTGCACCTGCAGGCCCTGGCATTGCCGTTCCGGGCGCGCCTGGCAGACTAGCTCCCGAACCCGAGGGCTCCGGTGCTGGCTCCAGACTCTTATTCTGAGCGCTAGTAAGTTCCGGACGCTTGGACGTGTCATCGGCCATGTGCTGCCATAGGGTAAGCAGGGCCGAGGCCGCCAGGGCTGCAAGGCCCACCCAGAGGATCGTGGGCATCCGCTTTTTGGGCTGTGCTGCCGATAAGGCAGCGGCGGCTATGGCTGGGTCCACAGCCATGCGGGCTGCTGCAGCCGATGACTCTTGGAAGGCAGGCTCTTCGCGCAGGGCAGCCGAACGGGCAGATAGCGCAGCCAGGGTGGTCTCCGCGGCGAGTACCGACGCCTTGGAAGATGCTGACGCTAAACCATTGTTAGCTGCGGCTGGAGCCCCTGCTGCACCCGACGCCTCCGAAGGCGTGGGATCTGCCAGGGCTTCTTCGGCACGGGCCAGCACTTCTAGTGTTTCCTGCAGCGTACGACTTGCCTCATCCTGGCTACCAATATAGGCAAGAAGAGCTTCAGCCTCGGGCAGCTGGCCCTCGGCATGGGCCCGCTCTCGTAGCGCCTTTGCCTCATCAGCCGTGGGCCCAAGCACGTCCCATCGGATCATCCGCCTGCCGAAGGCCTCTACTTTCTTTCCAGCCTCAGGGTGTGTATGCAGTAGTAAGGCAACCCGGGTGTTCGCACCCGGAAAGTCTTTGAGAAGTCGGGCAAGCAGCTGCATCTCGCGTATGCCGGTGGCACGGCCATCGTAGACCAGCAGCAGCCTGGCTGGCGCGGTGGAACCCTGAGGCTTGAGTGCCTCAGACACGGACATGCTCGCCAGAATTCGGTTAAACCGGTCGATCAGGGCATCAGTACTATCGGGGGAATAGATCTCTACCGCGAGCTTGGCGGTATAGCGCAGGGCATCAGCCAGAATGCGGCCGTAGTGGTCGAGCAGCGCGTCGCTCTCTGACACTAAGGCCACGCTGCTCGAATCCTCCGCAATGGCATTTACCAAGTGCTTTAAGCGCGCCTCATCGCTGGGGCGCAGAAAAATATCGGCAGATGGCGGCAGAGAGAAGCTGGGGCTTTCGGTAGTCAAGACATCCTCAGACGGAGATTAATGGACCTTTTCGGGCTTACCGTTGACATCGAACTGCATCGACTCCGGAACCTCTGGATGCGGCTTCTGCGGTACAGATCCATCGGCGCTGGCAGTGTTCATGTTAAAGACGTAGGCAATCACCTGGGCTACGGCATAGTACAACTCATGGTGGATCGGCTGGTCAATCTGTGAGGTGAAGTACAGGGCCCGCGCCAGGGGAGGTGCGGCAAAGATCTCCACGCCATGCTTGGCTGCCTCTTCGCGAATGCGAAAGGCGATGGCATCGGTGCCCATGGCCAGAACGATTGGTGCTTCATCACCATTCGGATCGTACGCCAAAGCGACCGAAAAGTGCTCTGGGTTGGTAATGACCACGTCGGCGTCCTTTACCTTTTGCATCATCCGGCCTGCGGCCATTTCCATCTGACGCTGGCGGATCTTGCGCTTGATCTCCGGATTACCCTCAATGTCCTTCATCTCATCCTTGACCTCCTGCTTGGTCATTTTCATGCGCTCATTGAACTGGTGCTTCTGATAGGGCACATCGATCATGGCGATCAAGACAAGCGTGCAGGCAACAATAAGGGCAGAAATACCGATAAGCTCGGCCGACCGGGTAAGCGCGGGCCGCAGGTCCATGTCCGCAAGGGTCATAAAGTCGTGAATCTGCAGCAAGATCGTGAAGTACAGCGCCGTTGCCACAAGGCCAAACTTCAGAATAGCCTTGGTAAGCTCCACCAAGGCATTAAGGCTCACCATCCTTTTTATTCCTGAAATCGGGTTGAGCTTATTAAACTTGGGCTCCAGCCCCTTCCAGGTAAAGTTAAACCCACCGGTAACGCTCGACGAGACGATGGCCACAATAAAACTGACGATGAAAATTGGGGCTATAACCAAAAAGCCATAGAACATCGCCCGGGCAAGGATGCCGGGCAACAGGCTGGGTGTGTCAAGCGCCCGAAAATCGAAGTTAAAGCTGGCCGAGAAATTGTCCGTGGTCTGACCAAGAAACCATGCCCCGGCCAGAAGCAGCACGACCAGCACCAGAACCAGTTCCGCTGCGGCAGGAAGTTCTTTGGATCGGGCAATCTGCCCCTCCTCACGCGCCTTTTCTAATTTTCTGGCGGTTGGGTCTTCGGTCTTTTCGAGGTCTGAGTCTTGGTCCGCCATTTACTGTAGCCCCAGAATCATACGAATCTGCTCAAACGCCGACATCCAGAGCCACTGCATCCGCGCGGCAATCGAGTTCATGCCGGCATAGAGAATAAGAAAGCCTGCGAGAATCATGGCAGGAAAGCCTACGGCAAATATATTTAAGGTAGGGGCGGCCCTGGTCACAACCCCAAGACCAATATTTACGGTTAGCAGAATTACAAGAATGGGTAGCGCCAGAAGCACACCGCCCACAAACATCATAGAAGACCAGGCAATTAGGTGCCCCATGGCATCAAGGCTTAAAAGGCTCTGACCAATCGGCAACAGGTGAAAGCTTTCAAGCAAGAGTTGCAGTAGCAGGGCATGGCCCCCCAGACCCAGAAAAATAAGGCTTGCCAGTATCACCAGAAACTGGGCAATCACAGGAACATTACCCAGGTTGGGGTCCATCATATTGGCCATCGCCAGGCCCATACTTGCCGCAATGGCATGGCCGCCCACGACCACGGCCGCCATGGCCACCTGCAGCATTAGGCCCATGAGGGCACCAATGGCCACCTGGTTAAATACCTCTAAAAGCCCAGCAGGGGTAGTGGGGTCCAGGGCGGGCCATTCGACCAGGGGGTAGATGAGCCAGGTAAGGGCAAAGGCAAGCACCACGCGAATGCGTACAGTGACAGCGTTAATCGAGAGTACTGGCGCGATCATCAAAAGCGCAGAGATGCGGATCATGGGCCAGAGGAAAAAGACAAACCGGTCTACGATGTCGGCAACCAGCAGAGACGATGCGGGAGTGATCATGGCACCGGGAGCAGCAAAGTACGAGTCGCGATACGAACCCGGCTAGCCAAAAAGCGCCGGGATGCGCTGGAACACCGATCGTGTGAACTCGACAATGGTGGCGATCTGCCAGCCCCCAAAAATCGAGAGTGCAATACCCATGGCAACGAGCTTAGGAATAAAGCTCAGGGTCATCTCGTTAATCGACGTGGCTGCCTGAAAGATACCCACCAGAAGTCCCACCGCGAGGGCAATGCCAAGCAAGGGCAAGGACACCAGCATGGTAATAAAAAGCGTATGTCGGGCTAGGTCTACAACACTGGAGATGTCCATACAAAGACTCCTTCGGTCTACGGGTTCACAAAGCTTGCCGCCATTGAGCCCATGATTAGGCTCCAACCATCGACAAGGACAAAGAGCATGAGCTTGAAGGGCATCGAGATCATCATGGGCGAGATCATCATCATCCCCATAGACATCAACACACTGGCAACCACAAGGTCGAGCACAACAAATGGGATATAGATCAGAAACCCGATGGTGAAGGCGCTCTTGAGTTCTGAGGTGAGAAAGGCCGGGACCAGCGTGGCAAAAGGCACGGTCTCTGGGCCACCGGTTATCTCCTGACGGGCAATCTCTAAAAAGAGTGCCAGGTCATCCTCTCGGGTCTGGCTCATCATGAAGGCATGAATCGGGGCGCGCACATTGGCAAGCGCCTGATCAAAAGGCATGGTCTGGGCCAGATACGGCTGAATGCCTGTCTCCCAGACCTGGGTGAGGATGGGAGACATAATGAAGATAGTAAGAAAAAGAGACAGCCCCACCAGCACCTGATTGGGCGGGGTACTACCGGTACCAAGCGCCTGCCGAAGAATCGACATGACGATGATGATCCGTACAAACGAGGTCATCATCAGCACCAGCGACGGAATCAGGGTAAGAACAGTGAGCAGTGCTAAGAGCTCAAGCGTCAGGCTATAGCGCCCCCCTTCTACCGTAATCGCTGGTAATCCCTGGGCGAATACCCAAGATGGCATTGCTGCAAATCCGAGAGCAACAAAAGCCCTATGCAGTCTTAAGAGCATCTGCATGGCTCAGGCCCTTCGCTTAAAGAACCGCACCAGCCCATTGGGCATGCGGGCATGCTCGAGCACTGCCGCAAACGACAGGGCGCCGGCAGGGGCAGACCCCCCGGTCTGAGGAGAAGCGGCCGAAGGCGGTGTACTGGCGCGCGGTGCCAAGCCATACGGCGAGGCCTTTGGCAGCACTGCAGTCTCGCCGGTTACAGGGTCAGTCCATTCGGCCAGCGCGGTAATCTGTGTTGCCGATACGCCCACGAGAATCTCGCGGTCCTTGACCCGCAGCAGCACGATTTTCTGTCGCGTTCCGGCAGAAAGGCTCTCTAGCTGCTGAATCTGACGCTGGCCACCTGCTGTAAGTGACATACCCTGCATGCGCTTTAGGGCAAAGAGCAGCAGAGCCAAAAGGCCCAGGACCAGCAGAAAGCTGCTGGCCAGGCCAATCCAGTTAAGACCGGAAGATAAAGAGGGTGTCATGGTGTCGGTTGCCCGTCGTAGGTAATGTCTGTTGCCTAAGGGGTAGCAACAAACAGGCCAACGACACCTGTCGGGAAAAAAGCTTTACATTACAACTGCTTAAGGCGCTCCGCTGCGGGAACCACACGGGTAAGACGAATACCATACCGGTCGTTGACGAGAACAATCTCGCCCTGAGCGACTACGGTGCTGTTGACCAACAAGTCAAGCGGCTCGCCTGCCAGCCGATCGAGCTCCACCACGCTGCCCTGGGAGAGTCGCAGTAGGTCGCGGATTTTGAGAGAGGCCCGCCCCACTTCGATGGAGATCGTCACAGGAATGTTTTGCAGCACCTCGGGGTTGATCTGGCCACGCTCTGCCTCGTCAACGCCCTCCTCGCCCTCGGGGAGTTCCTGCGCTTCTACGGTGTTGTCCATGATGATTTCCTAGTGGGTTTCGATCTCGCCAATAACATCTAGCGAATGCTTAATTTGAATGGCCATCTGGGTATCAACCACGCCCACATCGGCCTGATAGACACCAATATCTGAAATATTGACACGCGCAGCCTCTGGCTTTTTGAAGTACAAGACATCACCGACGCGCAGGTTCTGCAGGGTATGCAGAGTCGTAGGAACCTGCCCTAAGATAACCTGCATCTGCAAGGCTGCCTCATAGGCGGCGTCTTGCAGCTGCGCATGCCATACCCGCTCGGAGCTCTCATTGCCGTCGCCAGTCTGCACCCGACTGCGCAACACATCACGTATGGGTTTGAGCGAGGCATAGGGGTGGACCAGGTCGATAAAGATATCTTTGGCGTTGTCGACCTCAAACCGGCTGAGCACCACCAGGTCGTTTTCATCGGCAATCTGGGCAAACTGCGGGTTGATCTCGGAGTTCACCTGCTCAATATCGAGCTTGAGCACCGGAGACCAGCCCTCTTTAAGAGCCCGATAAAAAATATCGAGAATAATGCTGATCACCCGCGTCTCGGTGGGCGTGAACACCCGAGTGGGTGGCAGCGCCCCCTTGGTAGCCGCGGCGCCAAAGCCCCCAAAAAAGACATCCAGTGAGCTAAAGATCACCTGCGGCTCGATCACCACCAGCGAAAAGCCGCGCAGCGGGTTCATGCGAATCATGTTGACTGACAGCGGTGCCTTGAGCATCTTCAGGTAGTCGCCATAGCGAACAATCTCTGCCTTAAGCGGGGCAATTTTGGGGGTAGACCGTAATACCTCCACAAGCCCCAGGCGAAAGAGGCGCAGCAGCCGCTCATTGATCATTTCAATGGCGCCCACATTAATGCCAAGCGTGCTGTCTTCACTGGCCAGGTCGTGCTTACGCACCCTAACCCGGGTGTTATAGCCGGTGTCTACGGCAATAGAACCATCGTCAACCCCCTCCTGCAGGGCCGCTAGTTCTTCTTCGCTTAATAGACCTGTAGACATGGTGTGAATGTTCTTTGGACTTTTTCTGACCCGGAAGGGATACGCGTTATCAATAAAGAGCGGCTGTCATCTGACTGTAACGCGCTACTGAATAATAAATTCGGTAAAGAGTACTTGCTCAATGCCGCCAAAGTCTTCATAGCGCTCCAGCACGGCATTTAAAGCAAGCCGCAGCTTTTCGGCAAGCTCTATGCGAAAGGTGGGCCGGTCAATCTCGGCCTCGGTTACCTGACGCAGTACATCTAAGGCGGCAGAGCGCAGCGCAAACTCGTGCTTCTCCATATTAGCGAGCACCCGGTCATCGTAATGGGTCATGATGGCCATCGTGACCGACATCACCTTGCGGGAACCGGCTACGTTTGCCAAGAGCGGGCGGCTCATCTCTTTATACCTGCTCTCAAACTTGGTTACCTCGGGCTGGGTCTTGAGCGTCTTTTCCGGGCCCTTGGGGGTCTCTTTTAGATTCGGCAGTGGCTTACCATCAGGGCCCAGCTTGGGCTCGCCAGAGGCCTGGCCCTCGGCGCCATCTGCAGCAGCCTTTTCTTCCTCTGCCTTCTTCAACAACTCCTCAACGCTGGCTTCGTCGGGTTTGCTAAAAAAACCGGTTGCGGCGAGAGTGCCGACTACCGCTCCGACAATAAGAAGCAGAATGACCACCACCAGGATGATGATCATAAGCAGAGGGCCTTTTTTCTTTTTACCCTCTTCTGGTGCCTGTTCTTCTGCCATCGTCTTTCCTTCCTAAAATTCGTTTACGCCCAGACATCTAACCGGCCGTCATCTAGTCGAGATGACTGAGACGCACCCGTTACAGCCTCTGCAGAAGAATCCTCTGCTAAGGCCTGCTGGCCTGAACCATGTCTGCCCGAAGACGACTGCCCACCGGACTGACGACGATCCTGCTGACCCACCGAAAGCGAAGCAACGTCCATGCCATTGCGCTCGAGTGTCTCGCGTAGTCTTGGCAGGCTTTCCTGCAAAAGCTCGCGCGTGCTCGCCTGGCTGGCCTTGATCGATGCCTCGATTTCACCCTTGCGAAGTTCCAGTTCAATACGTATCGACCCCAGATCGCCAGGCTCAAGGTCTAACTCTACCCGCCAGTTTCCCTGACTCACCTGCTGGAGCAGTCTCTGACCGAGTAACTCACCGAATCGTTGCATGACCTGCTGGGGAAGTCCGCGCGCCTGACCGGACTGGGCATTGGCATCGGGCCTACCGCCCTCGGCGCCCCCGCTCTGCCCGCCAGGGCCCATACCAGACCCCAGCGATGCGGCCGAGGTGCTAGCTGCCGAAGACAGCCCCGACGTCTGCGGAGTTGTCCCATCTAGGCCGACGCCCGCGGCCGCTTCAGGCTGCTCAAGAAGGCTGATGGATTCAAGCCGGGCCCACTGCGACTGGCCATCCTGCGCTGCCCGAAGTGCCTCGGGCCCAAGAAGCTTCATCAGGCGCTGCTTCACCGAGAGGTTGGCAAAATCAAGCCTTAAGGTCACCCCCTTTTCGGGAAAGCTATCTTTGCCGGTACCTTCAGGGGCTAGCCCAACCACTTCTATGGCTGCTTGGGGTGGTCCTGGATCCGCTTTCGGGAGGCTCGCGGGCGAGCCTACGCTTTCGCCGGTTCGGGACTGAACCCAGGCGCTGGTGGCTAGCGGCTGGGCCACGGCAGAGTCGGGCGTTGAACCCGTTACCGCGAAGGCAGTCGCTCCAGTAGTGGTTAAACCGCTTGGGCCATGGATGCCCGGGCCACTGGGCCCACTAGGGCCAACCGCGCCCGAGCCAATCGGGGACTGTCCCTGAATTCCCTGGCTAGATGAATGATCTGACAATGTGGGGCCGTTGGCGCCCGACAAAAGAGGAACGGGAGACATCAACCCAGCAAGCCGATGATGGCTGGAAGTCATCGGCGGAGTCTCATTAAATTCCGGCGCCGCGGTCAGCGACTGCAGTGAACCAGACAGGACGGGGCTTAGTAACAACGGGAATTCCTCTGGATGGGTCTCTACATCACCCTCTCCATCGGGCGATACCCCTATGAATCCATTCTGGGAAGCAAGTAGCGCGGCAATCGAGGCCTCATCTAACTCGGCCTCCCGGGCAAACCGCACCAGGTCTTCTTCTGCCAGGGGGGGTCCCGCGGTAATGATCTGGGTTGCCCTCCCGATCTGCAGACTGCGCAGGGGTTCGAGCCCATGGGTTGGGCCTTCGCGTCCTTCGGAAGTTTCAGGATTTCCAGACCCTTCAGGATCAGGCCCTTTCAACGTTTTGGCCGTAGCAGCGCTACCCCCCTCGTGCCCCTCAGTCGCCGTTTTTTCGGCCGATGCGGGCACACCACCGGCAGGTTCTTGCCGCATCTGTTGCCCAAAGACGCGGGCAAACAGCCTTCGAAACTCTGCCGCCTGAGGGTCGGCAGAAGGCGGGGCTTTCGGCAGTGAAGCCGCACCGCCTGTTGCATCTGGCGTAGCAATTACCGACAAAGAATCTAGGTGCGAGGCTGAGATACCCATGGTCTGGCGTAATCCGGTTAGAAGGGGTGTCGGAAATCCAGCAAGTTTTAGACCAGGCTGCTCAAGGCCCCCAAGACGGTCCCGATAGCGCCCCCGGTAATGTACCCAGTACTCCCCCCTACCACTGCTCCGCAAGCGCGGGACCCCCTGGGCGAACGGCAAACAACCGCCACGGGGGTGGTCAACACGCGACCCCGAGAAGACAGCAAGAGTTCTTTCTGTAAGCAGTCTGGCATACCGGTTGCTTCATAACCCTCGACCCCATCCGGGGAAACTTAACAATATTCTGATTTTAAAGGAAAAAATGAATCGGAGCGGGCAATGGCCACACTGAGTTTGTCGACGGTACGACAGACCCTATCAAAGATCGACGCCACCGGTCTAGGCATTCCTTTGCTTGTACTGCTGATTATGAGCATGCTGGTGCTGCCCTTGCCAGCCTGGCTGCTCGACATTCTTTTTACTTTTAACATTCTGGTAAGCCTGATCGTAATTATGGTCTCGATCGGGATCACCCGGCCACTGGAGTTCTCCTCCTTCCCAGCCATCCTGTTGCTCACCACCATGCTTCGGCTCGCGCTCAACGTGGCCTCAACCCGGGTGGTTCTTATTGACGGCCATACCGGCCCGGATGCTGCTGGGAAGGTGATTCAGGCCTTCGGGGAATTTGTGATCGCGGGAAACTACTTTGTGGGGATCATCGTCTTTGCGATCCTGATCATCATTAACTTCATGGTGATCACCAAGGGCGCGGGCCGGGTATCAGAGGTGTCCGCACGGTTTATGCTCGATGCCATGCCGGGCAAGCAAATGGCCATCGACGCCGACCTGAATGCCGGGGTGATCGACCAGGAGACCGCCAAAAAGCGCCGCGAAGAGATCTCGCAAGAGGCTGACCTCTTTGGCTCCATGGACGGTGCCTCAAAGTTTGTCCGTGGGGATGCGGTAGCCGGTCTCATCATTATGCTAATCAACATTATTGGAGGCATCATCGTTGGGGTCGCCCAGCACGACCTAAGCCTGAAGGTCGCTGGCGAAACCTATGTGCTGCTCACCATTGGCGATGGTCTAGTGGCCCAGATTCCTGCCCTGTTCTTGTCCCTGGCAACTGCCATTGTGGTAACCCGGGTAACCACATCCGAGTCGATGACCGATCAGGCCAAGAACCAGCTCTCTAGCCCGTCTGCCCTTTATATTTCCGCCGGTATTCTGGCCATTCTCGGTGTGGTTCCCGGCATGCCCACCCTGGTGTTTCTAGCACTGGCGGGCTGTGCAGCCGGTATTGCCACGATGGTCTTGCGGCGCCGGAACGAAGAGCAGCGGCCCAAGACTCCCGAAGAAATCGTTGCCGCAGGCGGCGAAGACCCCAATGCCCCCAAAGAGCTCGACTGGGACGACCTCGATACCGTCGATGTCATTGGCCTTGAAATAGGCTATGGCCTTATTCCCTTGGTTAATGCGGAGACCGGCGGGCAGCTCATGACCCGCGTAAAAGGCGTACGCAAAAAACTTTCGGCTGAACTGGGCTACCTGGTGCAGCCCGTGCGCATTCGCGACTCTCTCACGCTCGACCCGGATAGCTACACCATCATTATCAATGGGGTGGTACGCGGCAAGGGTGAGGCAAAGGTGGGAAGAGAACTCGCTATCAGTCCCGGCCAGGTCTACGGCACGCTTGAAGGCCTTGCCACCAAAGAGCCCGCCTTCGGTCTGGACGCCGTCTGGATCGATCCGTCCCAGCGCGACTATGCCCGCACGCTAGGCTATACCGTGGTTGATGCAGCAACCGCAATCGCTACCCATTTGAATAAGGTGCTGCGGGAGAGTGCTGCCGAGCTGCTCAGCCGTGATGAGACACAGCAGCTTCTGGACAAGCTTGCCGCCAAGTTTCCGAAGCTGGTCGAAGACCTGGTTCCGGCAAAACTGCCGCTCGGCGTGGTTACCCGTGTGCTGCAAAATTTATTAGAGGAAGGCGTGTCGATCCGCGACATGCGCTCGATCATGGAGGCGCTCTCAGATGCCTGCGTGAAGACCCAGGACCCCCACGAGCTTACCGGGCTGGTGCGCCCGAGGCTTGGCCGCATGATCGTGCAGGCCTTGCTTGATGGCCAGGACACCCTTCCGGTCATGACCCTTGACCCGGCCCTTGAGCAGATGCTGCACAACGTGGTGCAGCAGCACCGGGGGGACCTTTCCAATATCGTGCTTGAGCCTGGTCTGGCCGAGGGCCTGTTTAGGGCGCTGCGGGAGAGCACCAAAAATGTCGAGGACGCCGGCAATAACGCGGTTCTGGTGGTCTCACCCGTGCTTCGGCCCTGGCTTTCCAGGGCAGCCCGCCATCGTGTGGAGGGCCTCACGGTGATGTCCTATTCCGAGATTCCCGATGACCAGGCCGTAAAAGTAATTGAAACCGTAGAAATTCGTGAGCGGGTGGCCTGATGGTTGCTTTAGCCAGCCACGCACAGAAAAGCGCCTAAGGAGAGCGTGATGGAACTCAAGCGAATACTTGCCAAAGACCTTCGGGCGGCCACCGAAAAGGCGGTCAGCCTGTATGGGGCAGACGCCTTGGTGGTCTCACACGAGCAGGTCAATGGCCAGACCGAGGTGATTGTGGCTGTCGACCTCGAGCCTCGGTTTGACCCCTATGCGGCGATATCGGACAACAGCACTGATACGGCCCAGGCTGTCTCCGTCGCCCCTGGTGCCGCCCGCGTCTTTCAGGCAGAAGACCTGGCCACAGAGGCGTTTCGTCCCATTGAGCCCAAGATCCACAAACAAGAAGGCTTTGCCCAGACCTTTGGGCAGGCCTTTGACCCCGTGGCAGCAAAAAAAGGGGCAGGAAGGTCAGCAGAAAAGTCTGGGTCAGCAGCCATCGCTGTCGAGGCCAGTCCTGCGCCAGCCAGCCCTTTAGCCGATGACCGCGAGCGTCTTCGGGCGCGCGAGATCGTCGACCTGGTACGCCAGGAAATGGCGGCCCTGCGCCGGGAAATTCGTCTTCAGCAGCGCATGGGGCCTTGGGCAGCAGCCGGCCTGACGCCCCTGGGACAGCAGCTTGATGGGCTTCTGGAATGCCTGGGTGCCTCAAGCAGCATGCGTGCGCTGCTGGTAGAAGAAATACAAGAGGAAACCGATATCGAGGCGGTCCTTAAGAAGACAGAAGAGGTCGTGCGGGCGGGGCTGTCCAGCCCCCAGGTAGGCGGCCCATTGCAAGGCTGGCAGGTGGTCATGGGGCCGTCAGGATCTGGTAAGACCCTCACCGCAGCACGCCTTGCCCAGCAGGCCATCGAGGCCTGGGGGGCCGAAAAAGTTGCCGTGCTGAGCTGGAGCGATAGCCGGCTCGGTGCCTGGGCACAGGTGCAGATGACCTGCGCCAAGCTGGGTGTGGACTGCTTTCGGGTCCATGAGGACGGGCTTTTGTCGCAGATGCGCCAGGAACTCGGAGACCGTCAGTGCGTAATTATCGACACCCCGGGCGTGGGCATGGCGGGCCACGCCGAGCAACTGGCTGCCCTGCTGCCCGAGGCCCAGTTTCAGCTGGTACTGCCGGCAGACACGAGCGCCTCCCATGCCACGCGGCTGCTTGCCGCGCGCTCCTGGGCAAGCCTGATTATTACGAAGGTCGATGAGGCATGTCAGTCCTGGGGGCTGGTGCAGGCCCTCGGTCAGCATCCTGTGCCGCTCTACGCCCATGCCTCAGATGGGCCCGGGCTGCAGGCCCATCTACCAATGAATGTCTCGGTACTGGCGCGGCTTGCCGTGGGCCAGCTGCGCGACCAGATCGCCCAAGACCTTGGGCCAGCAAAGGACCCTGAGGACCTGTCTGCCAGTACAATGGGGAAGCTTTTTATGCCAACGCAGGCCCGGCTCTCCCCGCGGGTCCGCAGGTAAGGCGCGACCCTCCATGAAAAATTCAGTAAAGCCCGAAGTAATCGGTGTGGCAAGCGGAAAAGGCGGTGTCGGCAAGACCACCGTCTCCGTGAACCTGGCCGTTGCGCTGGCAGCCAAGGGCAAAAAAGTCTTGCTCTTTGATGCAGACCTGGGTCTGGCCAATGCACAGATCGCGCTGGGTCATCGGGCAGAGTTCAATGTGAGCCACGTCTTGTCTGGCCAGAAAACACTACAAGAAATTGTTACAACCACGGCCCATGGGGTGCGGCTCATTCCTGGGGGTTCGGGCCTTCTCGATATGGCAGCACTCAGTGGCCGAGAATCGGCCGCAATCGTCCAGGCCTTTAGCGACATTGAAGACGAGCTGGATTTTCTTATCGTAGACATCGCCGCGGGCATCTCGCCTCAGGTCATGACCTTTATGCGGGCAGTGCAGCGCAGGCTTATTGTCGTGCGCGATGAGCCATCGAGTATTGCCGATGCCTACGGCACCATTAAGGTTCTCTGCCAGGAGGGCATCGGTGACGAGGTCACGCTCGTGCCCAACATGGTGGACAGCCAGGCCGCGGGAGAGCAGCTCTATCGGCGCATCCAAGATGTATCGCTGCGTTTTTTGGGCCAGCCTTTGGGCTACCTTGGCTCCATTGAGGCCGACGATATGGTCTTACAGTCGCTACGGCAGCATAAGCCCCTGGTGGCTGGCTGGCCAGGAAGCCTAGCCAGCCGCAACTTTCGGGCGCTGGCCCAGGAGCTCTGTGAGCTGACACCCCTGGAGGGCAGCCCCGGGGGCCTGTCATTTTTTATTGAACGCCAGCTCGCCTAGGCATTCCCAACCCGAATAAAGTAACCGCCATGAGAGTCGCCAACCCTTACCAACAGCCCGAAAAGGATATCGAGGGCATGGTGCTGGCGCACCTGGGCCTGGTTAAGCGCGTGGCGCTACATCTTAGGCCCCGACTGGCCTCGTTTATGGAGCTCGACGAGCTGGTGCAGGTGGGCACCATCGGGCTTATCGAGGCTGCCAAATCGTTTGACCTTAGCAAGGGCGTGCCCTTTGAGCACTTCGCCCACAGCCGGGTGCGAGGGGCAATCATCGATGAGGTGCGACGCATGTCGAACCTGCCTCGATCGGCAGTTGCTATTAACAAGCAGCACGCCGAAGAGGCGCGTGCCCTGTCTGCTACCCTGGGGCGAGAGCCATCACAGGCCGAAGTGGCCGCATCGATGGGCAAAGAAATCGACGACTTTCAAGAGGAACGACGCCGGGCTGCACAGTTTCATACGGTGTATCTTGAGGATGTCGCGGAACAGGCGCTTGCCGTACCCGATGCCAGTTCAAGCCAGCCTGAGGCGCAGGTAGAAGAATCTCAGTTCATGCAGGCCTTAGTGGCCGCCATCGAGGCTCTTCCAGAACGTGACCGCCTCGTTATGGCCCTGTACTACCAGGAAGAACTCAACCTCAAAGAGATCGGCATGACCCTCAACGTCACCGAGTCTCGGGTTAGCCAGATCCTCTCGGCCAACATAAAAAAACTGCGTAAGACACTCGGTTTTCTCGACGTGTCGGCATAATCGACTTCGTGCAAAAGATGCTGCCCTTCTACCTACTGTTCCCGCCCTTATGTGAGTGTCCTTATGCTTGGTAATCTTTTTGGTGGTGCGAAGAAAGAAGAAATGCTCAAGGCCAAACAAGAGTATGAAAAGGCCCGTCAGAGCCCCGGGGACACACGCCCTGAGATCGCAGCCCGCATTCGAGTGGGGCTTCGCTGTCGGGCGGTGATCGACAAGACCTTTATCGAGGGCGCTGAGAAAACCGCCGACTTCACCGAGCGCCGCATGGTCGCCCTTGCGGCTGGAGACGAGAAGCCCCATGCACCAGCGGCCACGGCATTTCAAAAGATCAAGTCGGTAAACGGTGAGATCCTCGCCTATATCCCTCTGGAGTTTGCAGAAGAGGTGTTTAAGATCGGCGCGGCCTTTCAGCTTGAAGAGGTCTCGGCCGAGCAGGCCATCGAGCTTGCACAGGCCGTTGCCGAGCGCCTGTCTGAAGACATACATTTAGACCCGCCGATTCAGGCCCTTGGGTTTTTGCGCGAAGAACTGGCGGAGGGCGGGGGTGAAGACTCAGATGATGACTCGCAGAGCGCCGACCAGGAAGGCGGCAGCCATGATGCCCAAGACAGAGCCTAGCGCAGTTAAAGATTGTTTCGACAGCGCCGAATCCTGAGGCTATGAGTACCATTCTGCTCTTCTCAATTCTCGCGATGCTCGCCGTCATCGTGCTGCTTATGATCCTGATCGTGGATCAGGTGCGCGGTGTGCACCGCGCGATTGTTCCCGAACTCGAGGAAGAGCCAGAGGAGCTTGAACCGCTGCAGGAAGAGAAGAAGAAAGAGGAAGAGCCGGCCAAGGCGATTGCAGACGAGGATGGTACCGACGAGACGCCCCTGCCCCTGGCCTCCGAAGAGCAGCCCGATGCCTCCTATGGCAACCTGGTTGGCAAGCGTCTCTGGGACGCAATGACCGGCAAGCCTTTGCCGGATATCGACGAGGCCAAGGTGGCCGAGCTAAAACCTCGTTATCACATCATTCTTACCAAGCATATTGAAATGCTCTTTGCCGAGGGTACCGAAGATGGCAAGCAGGGCAGCGCCCGCGTGGCGGCTAATAAGCACAAGATTCAAGGGCTGCGGGGAACAGTGATCTCATGGATTCCGCAGCAGTACGCCGATACCATCTATAGGGCGGGGTTTGATTCGGCCTCGGCAACCGATGCTGCGGCACGGCAGGCAATTGAAGCAAGCCTGTCAGAGGCGGTGGATGCCCTGTCTGCCCGAACCGAACTCAAGCCCGCAGAGCCCTTGGCGGCCAAGCTGCTTGCCCTATCGGCCGGCCCGGCCGAGGGACCGACAGAGCCGCTGCAACTGGAAATGGCGCCGCAGCCAACGCCTGCGGGCAGTCCAGCCCAGGGCAAGGCAAAGACCGCTGAGAAGGCCGAGGCGGTGGCCTAGGGTAGGTCTCACCGGTTCCCTCACCTCGCCTACTCGCCTACCTTCGCTGTTTTTGTTGTTCGCGCTTGGATCGGCCGGCGCGTCGGTTCCGACAGCCCCACCCTTTCCTGCTTTTTTCTTTTGCTAGCGTTCCTCTTAGTAACCCTCCAAAGGCCGCTTTCACTGGCCCAAAGCAGCCCGGCCAAAGGACAAACCCCAATGCCTTCAGCCTGCTAAAGATTTCAAGGCTCTCTCCGATTCTGCTTATGTAGGACGTTTAATCCGACCATAAGAAAAGGACAAAGCTATGCGCCCGATGAAGCGAGGAATCGACAGCTACGGTGAGGTAAAGGTCTCCACTGGTGTGGCTACCGCCGACAGTGTGCAGTTGATTCAGATGTTATTTGACGGGCTCATTGAAAGCTTACGGGCCGCAGAGGGGCAAATCACCCGCGGTGCCATCGAGGAAAAATCCCGCAGCCTCGCCCGCGCCGGAAAGATCGTGCTAGGCCTTCAGAGCGCGCTTAATTTCGAATCTGGTGGCGAGATCGCCCGCAACCTTGATGAGCTCTACGGCTATGTCACCCGCCGCCTGCTGCATGTCAATCTGCACAACGACCTTGAGGCACTCAAAGAAGTCTATGGCCTCATGGCAGAGATTCAGAGTGCCTGGTCTACCGTGCCCAGCATGCTGGAGGGTCGCAGGGCTGAGCCAGGTATGCGGCTTGCCTCGTAAACCAAAGCCTCTGTAATTAGGGTAAAAAACCCGGCAAGGCCGGGTTTTTTTATGGGCTAGACCGATCGCGGTAAAGGCCCAAACCGCTCGGCGCTTGCAAGAGGCCAGTGGGTCTTAAACGGCTCGGGCAGCGACTGGGTGTCTGCGGCATTGGCATTCGCGTGCAGCGTGCCAATAGGCAGGTTCAGAATCGTGGAACGTAAGGGAACCGCCCCGCCAGACTTGTCACGGGTCATGATCAGGTCAGAGGTAATCTGCCGGGGGTGGGTCAGACCAGCTGCCCCCATCATCTCTGCCAGGTTCTTTAAAGTATTGCCATGGAAGTTGGCAACCCGTGCCGCCTTATCTGTCACCACCAATGCCTTCTGCCTAAGGGGGTCTTGAGTTGCCACGCCGGTAGGACAGTGGTCGGTATGACAGCTCCGCGACTGAATGCAGCCCAGGGCAAACATGAATCCTCGCGCGGAGTTGCACCAGTCGGCCCCCAAGGCCATGCACCGGGCAATGTCAAAGGCCGAAGTAACCTTTCCTGAGGCACCGATCTTCACCTGGTCCCGCAGGCCTGCCCCGACCATGGTCATGTGCACCAGGCGAAGACCATCGCGCATGGGCATGCCCATGTGGTCTGCAAACTCCACCGGGGCCGCCCCCGTGCCGCCCTCTGAGCCATCGACCACAATGAAGTCTGGAAAGATGTCGGACTTCTGCATGGCCTTGACTACCCCAAACCACTCATGCACCTGCCCTATGCAGAGTTTGAATCCCACAGGCTTACCCCCTGAGAGTTCACGAAGCTGGGCAATGAATGACAAGAGCTCTACGGGCGTAGAGAAGGCCGAGTGATGGGCGGGGGAGACACAGTCTTTCCCCATGGGCACGCCACGCGCCTCGGCAATCTCGGCATTGACCTTGGCCGCAGGCAATACGCCACCATGGCCTGGCTTTGCCCCCTGGGAGACCTTGATCTCGATCATTTTCACCTGGGGATCCTTGGCCTGTTCGGCAAACCGCTGCGGGTCAAACCGCCCTTCGGAATCACGACAGCCGAAATAGCCCGAACCGATCTCCCATATGAGGTCTCCGCCATGCTTGCGATGGTGCACCGACATGCTGCCCTCGCCCGTGTCGTGGGCGAAGCCGCCCTGCGCGGCCCCTTTGTTTAGCGCCAGGATGGCATTTGCGGAGAGTGAGCCAAAGCTCATCGCAGAGATGTTGAACACCGAGATCGAGTAGGGCTGCCTGCAGTCCTTGCCCCCGACCTGTACGCGCAGGTCTGTGGGCTCGACGTGAATGGGCCCCATCGAGTGGGCAAGCCACTCGGTGTTCACGGTGTACAGGTCTTCGATCGTGCCAAAGCCAGACTTGTCATTTTGCACCTTTGACCGGGCATAGACCAGTGCACGCTGCTTGCGGGAGAAGGGAAGCTTCTCGGCATCACTCTCAATGAAGTACTGGCGAATCTCTGGCCGAATAGACTCCAGGGCATAGCGCAGCCGGCCGGTCATGGGGTAGTTGCGGCGCACGGCCTGGGCGGTCTGGGTAATGTCTTTGACACCAAGATAGAAAAGCACCAGGCCCAGGATGCTCAACAGCGGGTGCACAAAGTGGCCAACCAGCGCTAAAACGCCAGCCCCCCACCATGGCCAGTAGCGCAGGTGTAGATAGTGCAAGGGATTGGCGGTGTTCGTAGTCATAACTGTCTCCTTTGTTATTACCCCTTAGTAGGGCTTGTTTTTGCTTAGCCGTTTTCTCGTTATGCGGCTAGTGCCTGATTATCCACAAATAATCCCTGGGTCTACCATTGGTATTTCGACTATCCGATAGGGCTCAGACTGGGCAGTCCGTCGCTTGAGGAGATTGGTCTTCGTCTAGGGCGGGTTCTAGACAGTCGTGTTGCTTTGCGGTAGTTTTTCTCATGCCGCACACAGATACGGTTTTCTTGGATAGCAGGGAGACAGACAATGGACTGGCAGCCGTACATTAAAGCCAGCTGGGAGCTGGTGGTGCAGGCCGAAGGGCGTACCAAGGTAATGCTCGATAACGACCTTGAGGCCTACCTTGTGCACATGATGGCGCGTAATTTTCGAAACCTAAGGCTTCCGCCAGAGATTATCTGCCTGGAGTTTCCGCAGGCCAAAACACCGGAGGACTTTCGGCAGATTGGCGACAGCTGTCTCTTTATCGATGCCTGGGGCGTGCGCCGGGCACGGCTGGTGTCCCGTGACTACTACGAGCGTATGGGTCAGATCGCCTACGGCAGCGCGGCCATTGCCAGCCGTCCGGTGGAGCCCTTTTTCGAGCGGGTTGCCCGTGAGTTTTCGGTGCTCAGCCGGGTACTCAGGGGGGTATACCGTCTGGGCTATGATCGCGGGGTATGCAACGCAACCTCTTTCTCCTAGCGCTCTGCCAGGGTCTGTTTCTTACCAACAACATCACCTTCATCGCAATCAACGGGCTGGTCGGATTCTCGATGGCCCCCTTCGGATGGCTGGCCACCCTGCCCATCATGGCCTATGTGGTAGGCAGTGCGGCTGCCACGGGGCTCGTTGCCCGGGTACAGCGACAGTGGGGCCGGCAGAAGGCATTTCAGTCTGCAATCCTGGTGGCCATTGGGTCTTCGCTGCTTTGTTTTCTCGCGGCCTGGCAGCGGGAGTTTTGGCTGTTGGTGTTTGCTACCTTCGTAGCGGGCTATTACCAGGCCAATGCACAGCTCTACCGGTTCGCGGCGGCAGAACTGGTCACCGAGGAATACAAAGAGCGGGCGGTGTCTTGGGTCTTGGCAGGTGGTATTTTCGGTGCGGTTTTGGGGCCGAATCTCGCTGCCTCTAGCAAAGACTGGTTTGCCGTGCCCTTCGCGGGGTCTTACCTGGGGCTCATTGGGGTGGGGCTGTTGGCTGCGGTTGTTATGGCGCGGATTGATTTTCGCCCTCCGCAATCTGGCGGCCGGATGCCAGCGAACCCTGGTCGAACCCCCGAAGCCTCTGCGGTAGCGGCAACAGCGCCATCGCCATCGGCAAGTATCCCGCCCGCCGTCAGGCCAGAACTATTCGAGGCCCCTGCACCCCGGCCCATTGGCGAAATCATGCGCCAGCCCGTATTCGTGGTCTCGGCATTGGGCGCTGCGATTGGCTATGGGGTAATGAACCTGCTCATGGCTGCAACGCCACTTGCCATGCAGATCTGCGGGCTGCCCTTTAGTGATGCCGCATTTGTGTTGCAGTGGCACGTGATTGGAATGTTTGCTCCAGGCTTTTTTACTGGTCACCTGATCAAGCGATTTGGGCCGATGAAGGTGATGGGGGCAGGGGTATTTTTAAATCTGGTGTGTATTGGAATAGCGCTTTCGGGCACCGATCTTGAGGAGTTCACCATCGCGCTTTTTGTGCTGGGGGTGGGCTGGAATTTTCTGTTCACCGCGAGCACGACAATGGGCTTATCGAGCTATCGCGCAGAGGAAAAGGACAAGGCGCAGGGCTCATTGAACTTCTGGGTGTTCTTTACCATGGGGCTAAGTTCTCTTGGGTCGGGTGCGCTGGTAACGACGCAAGGCTGGTCACTGTTAAACATCGCCTCGGTATTCCCAATCGTGGTTCTGGGCCTGGTGCTTTTCTTTTACGCCCAGGCGAAGAAGCCGGCCGCATAGAACAAAGACAGACCAGGCGTCCAATAAAAGAAAAACCCCAGATATCACTAACTGGGGCTTTTTTGTGGAATAGCCTGACGATGCCCTACTTTCACAATCGAATGATCACTATCATCGGCGCAAAGGCGTTTCACGGTCCTGTTCGGGATGGGAAGGAGTGGTTCCACCTCGCTATGGTCGTCAGGCATAACTTGTATAACAACGTGGTCTTCGAACCCCGCTGGCTTTAAAGGCCAACGAAGTCAATTATGTGTCTGATTAAATCACGCAACCCTATACGGTATGCGCTGCGATTCATCAACAGGGTTATAGGGTCAAGCCTCACGGGCAATTAGTACTGGTTAGCTTCACGCATTACTGCGCTTCCACATCCAGCCTATCAACGTCCTGGTCTTGAACGACCCTTTAGGGGGCTCGAGGCCCCGGGAAGTCTTATCTTGAAACGAGTTTCCCGCTTAGATGCCTTCAGCGGTTATCTCTTCCACACTTAGCTACCCTGCAATGCCACTGGCGTGACAACAGGTACACCAGAGGTGTGTCCATTCCGGTCCTCTCGTACTAGGAACAGGCTCCCTCAAACTTCCAGCGCCCACAGCAGATAGGGACCAAACTGTCTCACGACGTTTTGAACCCAGCTCACGTACCTCTTTAAATGGCGAACAGCCATACCCTTGGGACCGGCTACAGCCCCAGGATGAGATGAGCCGACATCG
>VGHK01000008.1 GCA_016868305.1 Betaproteobacteria bacterium
TTACTCGATCACCTTTGCGACGACGCCGGCGCCGACGGTTCTGCCGCCCTCGCGGATGGCAAACCGCAGCCCCTGCTCCATGGCAATCGGGGCAATGAGCGTGACCACCATCTTCACATTGTCTCCGGGCATCACCATCTCGGTGCCCTCAGGCAGCTGCACCGACCCGGTAACATCGGTCGTACGGAAGTAAAACTGCGGCCGGTAGTTGTTGAAAAATGGCGTATGACGCCCGCCCTCTTCTTTGGAAAGCACATAGACCTCGCACTCAAACTTGGTGTGCGGCGTGATCGATCCGGGCTTAGCCAGCACCTGGCCACGCTCAACCTCCTCACGCTTGGTACCACGCAGAAGCACGCCCACGTTGTCACCGGCCTGCCCCTGATCTAAGAGCTTGCGAAACATCTCCACGCCCGTGCAGGTGGTCTTAATCGTGTCTTTAATGCCCACGATCTCAATTTCTTCTCCCACCTTCACAATCCCACGCTCGACTCGGCCCGTGACCACCGTGCCACGCCCAGAGATCGAAAACACATCCTCAATCGGCATCAAAAAGGCACCATCAATCGCCCGCTCAGGCGTAGGAATGTACGAATCCAGCGCCTCGGCCAGCTGCAATATCGCCTGCTCCCCCAGCTCACCCTTGTCCCCCTCAAGCGCCTTTAAGGCCGAGCCCTTGATAATGGGAATATCGTCGCCCGGAAACTCATACTTCGAGAGCAGCTCGCGCACCTCCATCTCCACAAGCTCAAGCAGCTCCGCATCATCAACCATGTCGCACTTGTTTAAAAACACAATGATGTAAGGCACGCCCACCTGCCGGGCCAGCAAAATATGCTCACGGGTCTGCGGCATCGGACCATCGGCAGCCGAGCAGACCAGAATCGCCCCGTCCATCTGCGCCGCACCCGTAATCATGTTCTTCACATAGTCCGCATGCCCCGGGCAGTCTACGTGCGCATAGTGACGATTCGCCGTCTCATACTCCACATGCGCCGTGTTAATCGTAATCCCACGGGCCTTCTCCTCAGGCGCCGCATCAATCTGGTCATAGGCCTTGGCCTCTCCACCAAACTTCGTCGACAACACCGTCGTAATCGCCGCCGTCAGCGTCGTCTTCCCATGGTCCACGTGCCCAATCGTCCCTACATTCACATGCGGCTTCGTACGCTCAAACTTGCCCTTGGCCATAACTTTTTCTTCCTTTAATTGAGTAAGAGTCTAAAAAAATGCTGACTTTGCTGCGCTTCTGACTGCCGCTACTTGCTGCGGCTTGACATAACCGCCTCAGCCACATTCTTGGGCGCCTCGGCGTAGTGTTTAAATTCCATGGTGTAAGTGGCACGCCCCTGAGTGAGAGACCGCAGGGTGGTCGAGTAGCCAAACATTTCGGCCAGCGGGACTTCGGCCTTAATCGTCTTGCCACCGCCCACCATATCGTCCATGCCCTGCACCATGCCGCGCCGAGACGATAGATCTCCCATGACGGTTCCGGCATAGTCTTCGGGGGTCTCGACCTCCACCGACATCATGGGTTCGAGCAACACGGGGTTGGCCTTGCGCATGCCGTCTTTAAACCCCATTGAGGCCGCCAGTTCGAAGGCAATCTGCGAGGAGTCGACATCATGGTAGGAGCCATCGAATAAGGTGACCTTGATATCGACCACTGGGAATCCTGCGAGCACCCCGGCATTCATGGTGTCCTTACAGCCCTTGTCGACTGAGGGAATGAACTCGCGTGGGACAACCCCGCCCTTGATGGCATCGACAAACTCATAGCCGCCCCCTTCGGTCTGCGGGTCAAGCTTAAGCCACACATGGCCGTACTGGCCCTTACCGCCAGACTGCTTGACATACTTGCCTTCGATTTCCACGGGCTTGCGGATTGTCTCGCGATAGGCCACCTGGGGCTTACCCACCGTGGCCTCGACACCAAACTCACGCTTCATGCGGTCGACAATAATCTCCAGGTGCAGCTCCCCCATGCCCGAGATGATCGTCTGACCAGACTCTTCGTCGGTGCGCACGCGAAAGGAGGGGTCTTCCTTGGCCAGACGGTTCAAGGCAATACCCATCTTTTCCTGGTCAGCCTTGGTCTTGGGCTCTACGGCCTGAGAGATCACCGGCTCGGGAAACTCCATGCGCTCTAGGATGATCTCCGAATCGGGGTCACAAAGGGTTTCACCGGTTGTCACCTCTTTCAGGCCCACCGCGGCAGCGATATCGCCAGCGAGGATCTCGGAGATTTCCTCACGATTATTGGCATGCATCTGCAGAAGGCGACCGATACGCTCTTTCTTGCCTTTAATGGGATTGAGCACCGTGTCACCAGACTTCAGTACGCCAGAGTAGACACGGATAAAGGTAAGCTGCCCAACAAAGGGGTCGCTCATAAGCTTAAAGGCAAGGGCAGCAAACTTTTCTTTGTCATCGGCCTTGCGGCTCGACTCCTTGCCAGCGGTGTCGGTTCCAGCCACCGGCGGAATGTCCACGGGGCTAGGCAGAAACTGCACCACGGCATCGAGCATCCGCTGCACACCCTTGTTCTTAAAGGCAGTACCGCAGAGCGTCGGCTGGATTTCTCCCGCAACCGTGCGGGTACGAATGCCATGCATGATGTCGGCCTCGGGAAGGTCGCCCTCCTCGAGGTATTTGTTCATCAGCTCTTCACTGGCCTCTGCGGCAGCCTCAACCATCTTTTCGTGCCACTCCTGGGCCAACTCGGAGAGCTCGGAAGGAATATCGACATAGTCGAACTTGGTGCCCTGACTGGCCTCATCCCAGATGATGGCTTTCATCTTGATGAGGTCGATAACACCCTTAAAATTTTCTTCCGCGCCGATGGGCACGACGATAGGAACAGGATGAGCCCGCAGACGGGTCTTCATCTGGTCGACGACCTTAAAGAAGTTGGCCCCGGTACGGTCCATTTTATTAATAAAAGCAAGGCGCGGGACCTTGTATTTATTGGCCTGGCGCCATACTGTTTCTGACTGGGGCTGTACGCCACCCACAGCGCAGTAGACCATGCAGGCGCCATCGAGCACCCGCATCGACCGTTCCACTTCAATGGTGAAGTCTACGTGTCCCGGGGTGTCGATAATATTAATGCGGTGCTCCGGCATGGAGGCATCCATGCCCTTCCAGAAGCATGTGGTGGCAGCCGACGTAATGGTGATGCCACGCTCCTGCTCCTGCTCCATCCAGTCCATAGTGGCCGCGCCGTCGTGCACCTCACCAATCTTGTGGTTAACGCCGGTATAAAAAAGAATACGCTCCGTCGTCGTGGTCTTTCCGGCATCGATGTGGGCGCTAATGCCGATATTGCGGTAGCGCTCGATGGGGGTCTTTCGGGCCATGGTGGATCCTGTGTCTGATACGTGTTGAAAAACTAGAAGCGGAAATGCGAGAAGGCCTTGTTGGCCTCGGCCATACGGTGCACCTCGTCGCGCCTTTTGACTGCGCCGCCCCGGCCTTCGGCTGCCTCTAGAAGCTCTCCCGCAAGGCGAAGGTTCATTGATTTTTCACCCCGCTTCTTGGCGGCCTCGCGTAGCCAACGCATGGCCAGGGCAGAGCGCCGCGCTGGCCGCACCTCTACAGGAACCTGGTAGTTTGCCCCGCCCACCCGGCGGCTTTTCACTTCCACCATAGGCTTAGCATTGCCCAGGGCCTGCTGAAAGATCTCGATGGGGTTTTTCTTGGCGACCTTTTCAATATGGGCAAAGGCACCATAAACAATACGCTCGGCAACGGCTTTTTTGCCGTGGAGCATCACCACATTCATAAACTTAGAGACTTCTTCGCTGCCAAACTTTGGGTCTGGAAGAACAATACGCTTTGGCACCTCGCGACGACGGGGCATGACTTTTTCCTTTTCTATTCAGTTGGGTTTCACCCAGCCTGCACGAGACAGGCCCTTACTGCGCCCTAGCCGCCGAAGCATTCGGCAGCCCTGGCGCGACAAAAACGCTTAGGCCTTTTTGGGGCGTTTTGCGCCGTACTTGGACCGCGACTGCTTGCGGTCTTTCACCCCCTGCAGGTCGAGCGAGCCACGCACAATGTGGTAACGCACACCCGGCAGGTCTTTTACACGGCCACCACGAATGAGCACCACCGAGTGCTCTTGGAGGTTGTGGCCCTCACCCCCGATGTAGCTAATAATTTCGAACCCATTGGTAAGCCGCACCTTTGCCACCTTACGCAGGGCAGAGTTTGGCTTTTTGGGAGTCGTGGTGTACACGCGGGTACACACGCCCCTGCGCTGCGGGCTCGACTCGAGCGCGGGGCTCTTGCTCTTAATCTTCTCGCTCACACGCGGCTTGCGCACGAGCTGGTTAATGGTGGGCATGACTTACGCTTTCATTTCATAGTGTTAAACAAACTGCCAGCAGACCAATTTTTGGTGAAAAGCCCTAAATTCTTAGGCTTTTCACCTAGGCTGTCAAGCGGATTCTCCTGCAGCATCTTCGGTGGCAGGGCCCCCGGTTTCATCGGCGGCCTCCTGCCCCCCCTGAGAACAGGGCCTCGGCCTCCAAGGCTGCCTGCTCGGCAAGCGTCTTGGCCTCTGCCGCATCGGCATTCTCGCGATCTTTGCGGGCCTTGTGGTATGCCAGACCTGTACCAGCAGGAATCAGACGGCCCACAATCACATTCTCCTTCAGGCCACGCAGGTCGTCTTTCTTGCCCATAATCGCGGCCTCAGTGAGCACTCGGGTGGTCTCTTGGAAGGAGGCCGCCGAGATAAAGGAGTCGGTCGACAAAGAGGCCTTGGTAATGCCAAGCAGCTGGTTATCGTAGAAGGCAGGGCGCTTTCCTTCGGCATTGGCCCGGTCGTTTTCCTCGAGAAGTTCAGAGCGCTCGACCTGTTCGCCTGGAATAAACCGCGTGTCGCCCGGGTCTGATACCTGCACCCTGCGAAGCATCTGCCGAACAATGACCTCGATGTGCTTATCGTTGATCTTCACACCCTGCAGACGGTAGACGTCCTGGACCTCATCAACGATATACCGCGCAAGGGCCTCGATTCCGAGCAGACGCAGAATGTCCTGCGGGTCGGCAGGGCCATCTACAATGAGCTCGCCCTTGTTCACAATCTGGCCGTCGTGCACCAGAACGCTCTTTTCTTTCGAAATGAGAAACTCCGAGGCAACACCGTCCATGTCGGTAATCACCAGGCGTTGCTTACCCTTGGTGTCTTTGCCAAAGGAGACCGTACCGGTCACCTCTGCGAGCATGCCGGCGTCCTTCGGTGACCGGGCCTCAAAGAGTTCGGCCACGCGAGGCAGACCACCGGTAATATCGCGGGTCTTTTGCGACTCCGTGGGAATACGGGCCAAGACCTCACCCACCGCAACATCTTGACCGTCACGCACGGTAATGAGCGCGCCGACTGGGAAGCTGATGTTGACGGGATGGTCGGTATTCACGATCTTGACCTCGTCGCCTGCGGCATCAAGCAGCCGCATCTGCGGACGCACCCCCTTGGTGGTGGCGCTGCGCCGCTTGGCGTCGATGACCACCAGGGTGGATAGGCCGGTGACGTCATCGATCTGCTTGGCAACCGTGACACCCTCTTCGACATTATCGAACCGCACCTTCCCTGCGTACTCGGTAATGATCGGGCGCGTTAAGGGATCCCAGGTGGCCAGGATGGCGCCAGCCTTTACCGACTGGCCATCGACCATAGAGAGGGTGGCCCCATACGGCACCTTGTGACGCTCACGCTCACGGCCGTTGTCATCGAGAATCAGTACCTCACCCGAGCGCGAAATGACCACCGGTTCACCCTTGGCATTGGTCACATAGCGCATGGTGGCAGTAAAGCCAATAACACCGTTGGACTTTGCCTCAATGCTTGACTGGGCGGCGGTACGGGAGGCGGCACCACCAATGTGAAAGGTACGCATGGTGAGCTGGGTTCCGGGCTCACCAATCGACTGCGCGGCAATCACGCCAACCGCCTCGCCAACATTCACCAAATGGCCACGGCCAAGGTCTCGGCCGTAGCACTTGGCGCACAGGCCATAGCGGGTCTCGCAGGTGAGTGCCGTGCGCACGCGCACTTCATCGATACCGAGGCGCTCGATTTCATCGACGGCATCTTCATCAAGAAGCGTGCCGATTTCGATGAGAGTTTCTTGGGTCTCGGGGTTAACCACCTCGCTGGCGGTGACCCGGCCGAGAATCCGGTCACGCAGGGCTTCGATCACCTCGCCGCCTTCGACCAGGGCCTTCATGACAATGCCCTGATGGGTGCCACAGTCATCTTCGATAACCACAAGGTCTTGGGTCACATCTACGAGACGGCGGGTGAGGTAGCCCGAGTTGGCGGTCTTCAAGGCCGTATCCGCAAGACCCTTTCGGGCACCGTGGGTCGAGATGAAGTACTGCAACACGTTGAGACCTTCACGGAAGTTTGCCGTGATCGGGGTCTCAATGATGGAGCCATCGGGCTTGGCCATCAGGCCCCGCATTCCGGCAAGCTGACGAATCTGGGCGGCCGAACCACGAGCGCCTGAGTCGGCCATCATGTAAATGGAGTTAAACGACTCCTGACGGATATCCTGGCCCTTGCGGTCTTTCACCATCTCGCCGGCGAGCTGGTCCATCATGGCCTTACCGACCTGGTCACCGGCACGACCCCAGATATCGACGACCTTGTTGTAACGCTCACCCTGAGTAACCAGGCCAGAGGCATACTGCTGCTCGATTTCCTTAACCTCTCCCTCGGCCTTCGAAAGGATGTCTGCCTTCTGGGTGGGCACCAGCATATCGTCCACGCAGATGGATATCCCAGCGCGGGTGGCCAAAGCAAAGCCCGACTGCAGAAGCTTGTCGGCAAAAATGACGGTGTCACGCAGGCCACACCGACGGAACGAGGCGTTGATGAGACGTGAGATTTCTTTCTTCTTCAGCGCCTTATTCATCTGGGAGAAAGACAATCCCGGCGGCAAAATTTTCGATAAGAGCGCCCGACCCACCGTGGTGTCGTAGCGCACGAGCCTGGCCGCGCCTCGGCCATCCGGACCATTACGGTCACGCTCTTCGATACGCACGGTAATCTTGGTGGCAAGCTCGACCTGCCGGTTGGCGTAGGCACGATCTACCTCGGCGATGTCGGCAAAGAACATGCCTTCGCCCAGGCCGTTGACCTTGTCTCGCGTGGCGTAGTACAGACCCAAGACGATGTCCTGGGAGGGTACGATGGAGGGCTCGCCGTTGGATGGGAAAAGCACATTGTTGGATGCCAGCATTAGGGTGCGGGCTTCCATCTGTGCCTCAAGAGACAGGGGCACATGCACGGCCATCTGGTCGCCGTCAAAGTCGGCGTTAAATGCCGCGCAGACCAGCGGGTGAAGCTGAATGGCCTTGCCCTCGATGAGCACCGGCTCAAAGGCCTGGATGCCCAGACGGTGCAGGGTGGGCGCGCGGTTGAGCATCACGGGATGCTCGCGAATCACTTCTTCAAGAATATCCCAGACCTCCGGGACCTGCTGCTCAACAAGTTTCTTGGCTGCCTTGATGGTAGTTGCCATGCCGCGCAGCTCAAGCTTATTGAAGATAAAGGGCTTGAAGAGTTCCAGCGCCATGAGCTTGGGCAGCCCGCACTGGTGCAGCTTAAGCGTCGGCCCCACCACGATGACCGAGCGGCCCGAATAGTCGACACGCTTACCAAGCAGGTTCTGGCGGAACCGGCCGCCCTTACCCTTAATCATGTCGGCCAGAGACTTCAACGCCCGCTTATTCGCCCCGGTCATGGCCTTGCCACGACGGCCGTTGTCTAACAATGAATCCACCGACTCCTGCAGCATACGCTTCTCATTGCGCACAATGATTTCGGGAGCACGCAGCTCGAGCAGGCGCTTTAACCGGTTGTTTCGGTTAATTACACGGCGATAAAGATCGTTGAGGTCGGAGGTTGCAAAGCGGCCGCCGTCCAGGGGCACCAAAGGACGCAGCTCCGGCGGCAGTACCGGCAGAGTCTCCATAATCATCCACTCGGGCTTCACCCCAGACTTCTCAAATCCCTCAAGCACCTTTAGGCGTTTGGCAATTTTCTTGATCTTGGCGTCTGAAGAGGTCTCGGCGAGATCTTTGCGCAGCTGCTCGATCTCGCGCTTGAGGTCGATGCCGCGCAAGAGGTCACGAATACCCTCTGCACCCATTTTCGCCACAAGATCACCATCAGGGAACTGCTCCATCTTTGCGATGTAGTCTTCCTCAGTCATGATCTGACCACGCTTGAGTGTGGTCATTCCGCCATCGACAACCACATAGGCTTCAAAGTACAGCACCCGCTCAATATCACGCAGAGTCATATCGAGCACCATGCCCATACGCGAGGGCAGGGACTTCAGAAACCAGATGTGTGCGGTGGGACTTGCAAGGTCGATATGGCCCATACGCTCACGGCGTACCTTGGCCAGCGTGACCTCAACCCCACACTTTTCACAGATCACGCCGCGGTGCTTCAGCCGCTTGTACTTGCCGCAGAGGCATTCGTAGTCTTTTACCGGCCCAAAGATCTTGGCGCAGAAAAGGCCATCACGTTCCGGCTTGAAGGTGCGGTAGTTGATTGTTTCGGGTTTCTTGACCTCACCAAAGGACCAGGACCGGATCTTATCCGGCGATGCCAGGCCAATCTTAATAGCATCGAACTGCTGGTCTTGCTGAACCTGCTTAAAAAGGTCGAGTAGCGCTTTCATGGTCTTGTCTTCCTTTCGAAGAATCAATGACGCTCAAGGTCAATATCAATACCGAGAGACCGAATTTCCTTCACCAGCACGTTGAACGACTCGGGCATACCAGCATCAATGACATGATCGCCCTTGACGATGTTTTCGTAGACACGGGTGCGCCCGGTGACGTCGTCTGACTTCACAGTGAGCATCTCTTGCAGGGTATAGGCCGCGCCATAGGCTTCAAGCGCCCAGACCTCCATCTCACCAAACCGCTGGCCACCGAACTGGGCCTTACCGCCGAGCGGCTGCTGTGTTACCAGAGAATAAGGCCCGGTGGACCGTGCATGCATCTTGTCATCCACCAGGTGGTGGAGCTTGAGCATATGCATGTAGCCCACCGTGGTGGGCCTGTCAAAGGCCTCGCCGGTGCGGCCGTCATGGAGCTGCACCTGGGTGCGGGTCTCGGTAAGGCCCATACGTTTGGCAGTCGCATCAGGATAGGCGAGCTTGAGCATGGCCCGGATCTCGTCCTCGGTGGCACCGTCAAATACCGGCGTGGCAAAGGGCACGCCGTCCACAAGGTTGCGGGCCAGTTCTAGCACCTCGTTGTCCTTGAGCTGCTTTACCTGCTCGGGCTTACCGCTGGTGTTGTAGACGTTTTCCAGGAATCTCTTTACCTCTTGCACCGAAGCCTCATGGGCCAGCATGTCTCCGATTCGCTGACCCAGCCCCTTAGCCGCCCAACCGAGGTGGGTCTCGAGAATCTGGCCCACGTTCATCCGCGAAGGCACCCCCAAGGGGTTGAGCACGACATCGACCGGCACCCCATCAGCCATGTACGGCATATCCTCAACCGGTACGATCTTGGAGATCACGCCCTTGTTACCATGGCGACCGGCCATCTTGTCGCCGGGCTGGAGACGCCGTTTGACAGCAAGGTAGACCTTCACCATCTTGAGCGCGCCCGGGGGCAGCTCGTCGCCTTGGGTGAGCTTGCGATGTTTCTCTTGGTACGCAAGATCGAACTGATGCCGCTTTTGCTCGAGAGACTCTTTGAGCGACTCCAGGGCGCTGGCCGCGTTTTCATCCGATAAGCGAATGTCAAACCAGTGATGCCGGTCGAGGCCTGCCAGGTACTCTGAAGAAACGGGGGTTCCCTTGACAAGCTTCTTCGGCCCGCCGTTAGCCGGCTGGCCGATTAAGAGCTTTTCAATACGCTGAAAGACGTCGGCCTCTACGATACGCAGTTGATCGTTGAGGTCTTTGCGAAACCGGCCAAGCTCGTCATCGATGATCTGCTGGGCGCGCTTGTCCCGGGCAATGCCTTCACGGGTGAAGACCTGTACATCAATCACCGTGCCACTCATTCCCGAGGGCACGCGCAAGGAGGTGTCCTTTACATCCGAAGCCTTTTCACCAAAGATGGCGCGCAGCAGCTTTTCTTCTGGCGTCAGCTGGGTTTCTCCCTTGGGCGTAACCTTACCCACCAGGACATCGCCTGCTGTCACCTCGGCACCGATATAGACCACACCCGACTCATCAAGCCTACCAAGCTGGTTCTCGGAAAGGTTTGAGATGTCTCGGGTGATTTCTTCGGCGCCAAGCTTGGTGTCACGGGCAAATACCGAGAGCTCTTCAATGTGTACCGAGGTGTAGCGGTCTTCTGCAACCACACGCTCGGAAATCAAAATAGAGTCTTCGAAGTTGTAGCCGTTCCAGGGCATAAAGGCCACGCGCATGTTCTGGCCAAGCGCTAGCTCGCCCATATCAGTGGAGGCGCCATCAGCCACCACATCCCCACGGGCCACCATATCGCCCTTTCGTACCAAGGGGCGTTGGTTAATGTTGGTGTTCTGATTAGAGCGGGTGTACTTAATCAGGTTATAGATATCTACGCCCGACTCGCCTGCGTTTGCCTCGGCATCGTTCACACGAATAACTATGCGGCGCGAATCAACATAGTCCACCAGACCCCCACGATGGGCGCGAACAACCGTGCCTGAGTCAACGGCACAGGTGCGTTCTACGCCCGTGCCCACCAGGGATTTCTGCGGACGCAGACAGGGCACTGCCTGACGCTGCATGTTCGAGCCCATCAGTGCTCGGTTGGCGTCATCATGCTCAAGGAAAGGAATCAGCGAGGCGGCCACCGAGACGATCTGAGAAGGCGCCACATCCATGTACTCGACCTTCTCTGGGCCTGAGAGCGTGGTTTCACCGTTAACCCGCACCGACACCAGGTCGCCCAGGAGCCTGCCGGATTCGTCTACCGAGGCATTGGCCTGGGCAATAACATAGCGGCCCTCTTCAATGGCCGAAAGGTATTCGATCTGGTCGGTGACACGCTGGTCAACGACCTTACGGTAGGGGGTTTCGAGAAAGCCGTACTCATTTAAACGGGCATACAAGGCCAGAGAGTTGATCAGGCCGATGTTCGGGCCTTCGGGAGTCTCGATCGGGCAGACCCGGCCATAGTGGGTGGGATGGACATCGCGGACCTCAAAGCCGGCACGCTCCCGGGTAAGGCCACCAGGCCCGAGCGCGGAGACCCGGCGCTTGTGGGTAATCTCGGACAAGGGATTGGTCTGGTCCATAAACTGCGAAAGCTGGGACGACCCAAAGAACTCTCTAATTGCCGCGCTAATGGGCTTGCTGTTGATGAGGTCGTGTGCCTGAAGATTGTCTGCCTCGGCCTGGCCAAGCCGCTCTTTAACCGCGCGCTCAACACGCACCAGCCCGGAGCGAAACTGGTTTTCTGCCAGCTCGCCGACACAGCGAACACGGCGGTTACCTAGGTGGTCGATATCATCTACCTCACCCCTGCCGTTTCGCAGTTCCACCAGCACCTTGATAGTGTCCAGAATGTCTTCGTGAGTGAGTACCAGCGAGCCCTCCACTTCCTCACGCCCCAGTCGGCGGTTGAACTTCATCCGGCCGACCCGCGACAGGTCATAGGAGTCTTCGCTGAAAAACAGCCGGTTAAACAGGGCCTCCACGGCGTCTTCTGTCGGCGGCTCACCAGGACGCATCATTCGGTAAATGGCTACCCGGGCAGAAAGCTGATCAGGCGTCTCATCCAAGCGCAGCGTCGAAGAGATATAGGCGCCATAGTCCAGGTCATTTACATAGAGGCAGGAGAAGTCACGCAGCTTGGCGGCACGCAGCTTTTCAAGAAGCTCCTCGGTGACCTCATCGTTTGCCTTGGCAAGGAACTCACCGGTCTCCTGGTCTACCAGGTTCTTGGCAACCACCCGCCCAAGCAGATAGTCATCGGGAACCGAGATGCGCTTTAAGCCCGCCTTCTCGATCTCGCGAATATGCTTGGCATTGATGCGCTTGTCTTTTGCAACAATGACATTTCCGTCTTTATCGCTGATATCGAATCGGGCCTGCTCACCCCGCAGGCGCTCTGCCACGAGCTCCATCTGTGCGCCCGATGGCATTAGCTGAAAATGATCAAAGCTAAAGAAATGCGCCAGGATCTGCTCGGGGCTTAGGCCCAGCGCCTTCATCAGGATCGTTACGGGCATCTTGCGACGGCGGTCGACACGGAAGTAAAGAATGTCTTTGGGATCGAATTCAAAGTCGAGCCAGGATCCACGGTAGGGAATGATTCGGGCAGAAAAGAGCAGTTTTCCAGAGCTGTGGGTCTTGCCGCGATCGTGCTCAAAAAATACCCCAGGCGAGCGATGGAGCTGGCTGACAATAACCCGCTCGGTGCCATTAATCACAAACGACCCCGTGTCTGTCATGAGAGGCAGTTCACCCATGTAGGCTTCGTTCTCGCGGACTTCTTTGGGGGTGGGCTTAGCCGCCTCACGGTCCATAATCACCAGACGCACCCGGGCACGCAGCGGTGCCGCATAGGTAAGGCCGCGTTGCTGGCATTCCTTCACATCAAAAACCGGATGACCGAGCTGATAGTTGACAAACTCAAGACGGGCAAAGCCGTTGTGGCTCACGATGGGAAATATAGAGGTAAAGGCCGCCTGCAGGCCTTCATTGAGCCGCTTGTTGGGCTCGGTATCGGCCTGTAAAAAGTGGCGATAAGACTCAAGCTGCGTCTCGAGCAGATAGGGCACCTCGAGAACAGGCGGACGCTTGGCAAAGCTTTTGCGAATGCGTTTCTTTTCCGTGAAGTTATAGGCCATTGCGGATCCTTAGGTCTGAATAAACAAACGACAAACAACGATCGAAATCTTGGTGCGGTATTAGGGGCTTTGCGATATCGCCCTGTGACATGCCTGCTCTCGATGGGAGGGCTTGCGTGGGGGCGACATGGCAAAGCCCCTACCCATCACGCAGACTGCGCGCGACCGGTAGGGCAGGGCCTTACTTGAGCTCGACCTTGGCGCCGGCTTCCTCGAGTTGCTTCTTAAGGGCCTCAGCATCCGCCTTGGAAATACCCTCTTTGACAGGCTTGGGAGCGCCGTCGACGAGGTCTTTGGCTTCTTTCAGGCCAAGGCCAGTGGCGGCACGAACCACCTTAATGACCTCTACCTTCTTATCACCGGTTGCGGCCAGCACCACGGTGAACTCGGTCTGCTCTTCTGCAGCGGCCGCACCGCCGCCGGCCGCAGGGGCGGCTGCTACTGCCACGGTGGCAGCAGCAGCAGACACGCCGAACTTCTCTTCCATCATCTTGATGAGCTCGGAGAGCTCTAGAACACTCATTGCGCCCACTGCGTCAAGGATGTCTTCTTTTGTCATAGCCATGATTCACCTACTCCATTGAAAAATTGAAATGCCTCGTTGTTCAAGACTCTGCGACTGATACAAGACGCCTTAGGCGCCTTGCTCGGCCTTCTGGTCGCGTACTGCTGCGACCGTGCGCACGAACTTTGAGGGAACCTGATTAAGGGTCTGGACAAAGGTAGTAACAGGCGCCTGCATAGTGCCCAAGAGCTTAGCCAGAAGGGCTTCGCGAGAGGGCAACGAGGCGAGCGCCTTAATGCCGTTGGCATCAAGCACCGAGTTGGGCAGGGCTCCCGACTTAATCACCAGCTGGTCATTGCCCTTTGCAAACTCGAACATTACTTTTGCCACAGCCACCGGGTCTTTGGAAATGCCGTAGATCAAAGGGCCGGTCATATGATCGGCCAATTTTTCAAAGGCGGTTCCCGCAATCGCCCGGCGCACGAGCGTGTTCTTAAGCACACGCAGGTAGACACCTGAGGCGCGCGCCTGACGGCGCAGCTCGGTGATCTTTGTCACATCCAGACCACGGTACTCAGCCAAGACTATCGACTGGGCGGTTGCAAGCTGACCTGCAACCTCGTCGATAACGGCGGCTTTTGCAACGCGATTTAGTGCCACAGTTCACTCCTGTTGATGCCCCGCGACATTTCTGCCTTGGGGCGTTTAACACCGGCGACCTGCAGAACCCAAAAAACCAAAACCCGGCATTTCGTGTTCTAAAGGGACCGCCATCTGCGCTGGGATCAGGGCTTGGGCCCTAAAATTACGTTGCCGCTTTCTCGACAACCCCAACGGTCTTTGACAACTCGCTGGCAGCTGTCCCGGGATGAGCCGGGACGGCGCCAACGACCCAAAGCCTTTATTGCGCCTGCTGCGACTGCAGCAGGTTCTGCGTATCGATACGAATCCCCGGACCCATGGTTGTAGAGACCGCCACCTTGCGCAGGTAGACCCCTTTGGAGCTGGAGGGCTTGGCACGGTTCAGCGCTTCAATAAGCGCTACCAGGTTGGACTTCAAGGCAGACACCTCGAAACTGGCCTGGCCTATGGTGCAGTGGATAATGCCGGCCTTGTCGGTACGGTACTGCACCTGACCCGCCTTGGCATTTTTAACAGCGGTGGCCACATCGGGCGTAACTGTGCCGACCTTAGGGTTGGGCATTAGGCCGCGCGGGCCCAGAATCTGCCCTAGTTGGCCGACCAGGCGCATGGCATCTGGGGACGCAATGACCACATCGAAGTCCATCTTGCCGGCCTTGATCTGCTCAGCCAGGTCTTCCATGCCGACAATCTCGGCGCCGGCGGCCCGGGCCTGCTCGGCCTTATCGCCCTGGGCGAAGACTGCTACCCGGGCAGTTTTGCCAGTGCCAGCGGGCAGAACAATGGAGCCGCGCACAAGCTGGTCGGACTTCTTGGCATCTACGCCGAGTTGTACGGCGACATCCACGGACTCGGTGAACTTGGCTGTGGCGCAGTCTTTGGCGAGCTTTAAGGCATCGTCTGCCGCATAAAATCGGCTGCGGTCTACCTTGGCGCGGGCTGCGGCCGTGCGCTTTGCGAGTTTGGTCATGGCTACAGGCCCTCCACAGTGATGCCCATGCTTCGGGCACTTCCGGCAATGGTTTGAACGGCTGCCTTCAGGTCGGCAGCGGTGAGGTCGGGCTGCTTAAGTTTGGCAATTTCTTCGCACTGGGCGAGCGTGATGGAGCCAACCTTATCGGTATGCGGACGGGCCGAGCCTTTATCGACCTTCGCCGCCTTTTTAATCAGAATAGACGCCGGGGGCGTCTTCATGATGAAGGTGAAGGTTTTGTCGGCAAAGGCCGTAATCACCACGGGAATGGGCAGGCCTGGCTCCATGCCCTGCGTCTGGGCGTTAAAGGCCTTACAAAATTCCATAATATTGAGTCCCCGTTGGCCCAGTGCAGGACCAATCGGAGGGGAGGGATTGGCCTTGCCTGCAGGCACCTGCAGCTTCACATAGCCAACAATCTTCTTTGCCATTACGGCTCCTTAAGCGAGTTATTGCGCAGGTTCGGAAAGAATCTCTTTCATACTGCTGCTCCTCATAGCGCGCAGACCGTAAAACGTGAGCGGTTCCCTCAGAAGCGGGGTCAGGCACCAGACACGTTTGCGATCCACCCCCTTCGGTCAGAGCTTCTCAACCTGACCGAATTCCAACTCCACCGGTGTCGAACGACCAAAGATCGTGACCGATACCCGCAGACGATTTTTTTCGTAGTTCACTTCTTCCACATTGCCATTGAAGTCGGTAAATGGCCCTTCCTTCACCCGAACCACCTCGCCCACCTCGAACAAGACCTTGGGCCGGGGCTTGTCCACGCCTTCCTGCATCTGGGCCATGATCTTGTCAACCTCGGCCTGAGAAATAGGCGTGGGCTTACTTCCTGAGCCGCCTACAAAACCAGTGACCTTGTTGGTGTTCTTCACCAGGTGCCAGCTCTGGTCGTTCATCTCCATTTCAACGAGCACATAGCCGGGGAAAAACCGCCGCTCGGACAATGCCTTCTGGCCACCACGAATCTCGACAACCTCTTCTGCGGGGACCAGAAGCTGGCCGAACATATCCTGCATGCCTGCGCGGTCAATCCGTTCTTGGATGGCCTTTGCCACGCTCTTTTCCATGCCCGAGAAGACATGCACGACGTACCAGCGTTTGGTCATTGTTACTTCCATCCGAGCAAAAGGTCATACAGGATCCACTCTAGTGACTTATCGGTGAGCCAGAGAAAGAGGGCCATGATCAGCACAAACAAAAAAACGATTCCGGTGGTCTGCAGGGTCTCTTTGCGTGAGGGCCAGACCACCCTGCGGGTTTCGTGCACAGCCTCGCGAGAGAACCCCAGAAACCGCCGGCCCGAGGGCGAGGCAAGCCCAAGGGCCACAGCAATCGCAATACCGAGAAACAACAGGCCCAGGGCAGTCCAGGCGGATTCTTCGGCCCAGTGAAAGCCATAAACACCAAAGAGAAACGCGAGCAGCGACCCGGCCAGCATCAGCCGGTCAGGAAGCCGGGATTCAACATCGGTGGGCGTCGTGTTCATGAAAGGCGTTTCAAACGAGTGGTCTCGTGGCGAGTAGTCTTGAAAAGGTCGGAGGTGGCAGGGGCAGAGGGAATCGAACCCCCAACCTTCGGTTTTGGAGACCGACGCTCTGCCAGTTGAGCTATGCCCCTATGCGTTCCGATTTCGGGTTACTCGATCACCTTTGCGACGACGCCGGCGCCGACGGTTCTGCCGCCCTCGCGGATGGCAAACCGCAGCCCCTGCTCCATGGCAATCGGGGCAATGAGCGTGACCACCATCTTCACATTGTCTCCGGGCATCACCATCTCGGTGCCCTCAGGCAGCTGCACCGACCCGGTAACATCGGTCGTACGGAAGTAAAACTGCGGCCGGTAGTTGTTGAAAAATGGCGTATGACGCCCGCCCTCTTCTTTGGAAAGCACATAGACCTCGCACTCAAACTTGGTGTGCGGCGTGATCGATCCGGGCTTAGCCAGCACCTGGCCACGCTCAACCTCCTCACGCTTGGTACCACGCAGAAGCACGCCCACGTTGTCACCGGCCTGCCCCTGATCTAAGAGCTTGCGAAACATCTCCACGCCCGTGCAGGTGGTCTTAATCGTGTCTTTAATGCCCACGATCTCAATTTCTTCTCCCACCTTCACAATCCCACGCTCGACTCGGCCCGTGACCACCGTGCCACGCCCAGAGATCGAAAACACATCCTCAATCGGCATCAAAAAGGCACCATCAATCGCCCGCTCAGGCGTAGGAATGTACGAATCCAGCGCCTCGGCCAGCTGCAATATCGCCTGCTCCCCCAGCTCACCCTTGTCCCCCTCAAGCGCCTTTAAGGCCGAGCCCTTGATAATGGGAATATCGTCGCCCGGAAACTCATACTTCGAGAGCAGCTCGCGCACCTCCATCTCCACAAGCTCAAGCAGCTCCGCATCATCAACCATGTCGCACTTGTTTAAAAACACAATGATGTAAGGCACGCCCACCTGCCGGGCCAGCAAAATATGCTCACGGGTCTGCGGCATCGGACCATCGGCAGCCGAGCAGACCAGAATCGCCCCGTCCATCTGCGCCGCACCCGTAATCATGTTCTTCACATAGTCCGCATGCCCCGGGCAGTCTACGTGCGCATAGTGACGATTCGCCGTCTCATACTCCACATGCGCCGTGTTAATCGTAATCCCACGGGCCTTCTCCTCAGGCGCCGCATCAATCTGGTCATAGGCCTTGGCCTCTCCACCAAACTTCGTCGACAACACCGTCGTAATCGCCGCCGTCAGCGTCGTCTTCCCATGGTCCACGTGCCCAATCGTCCCTACATTCACATGCGGCTTCGTACGCTCAAACTTGCCCTTGGCCATACCAGACTCCTTAATTTCTTTTGAAAATAAAAACCGGTTACGAATCTCACACAGGCTCTTGCCACAGCCCGAGGACTAGCCAACCCCAGGGGAACACAGCCCAAAATCTGGTGCCCATGACGCGGATCGAACGCGTGACCTCTCCCTTACCAAGGGAGTGCTCTACCACTGAGCCACATGGGCAAAACAATACGTCAAACGAAGTCAACATCAGCCCAAACAACTGCCCCCAACAGACCTAAGCGCCAGACTTCACTGCGATTTTTCGCCGCAGTAAACTTGGAGCGGGTGAAGGGAATCGAACCCTCGTCATAAGCTTGGAAGGCTTCTGCTCTACCATTGAGCTACACCCGCCGAATCCTTTACATCTACCGAAGAAGGCCAGCCCTAACACCCGCCAACCCCTAAACCCAACCGCTTAACCCAGCCCCGAGCCCCATAACCTGGTGGAGGAGGTTGGATTCGAACCAACGTAGGCGTAAGCCAACAGATTTACAGTCTGCCCCCTTTAGCCACTCGGGCACCCCTCCACGACGAACCCAAAACTATCCTTCTTTAGGCCGATTTTGTCAACCAAGGGCGCCTGGACGGAAAAACCGCCCTCCTCAGTCCGGAGGGCTCAAAAAATCGCCTACCCAAAGACGGGCCGCGCAAACCGTACTCTTAAAAAACCGCCCTAATCGCAAGAAAATCAACGGCCTGACCCGAACTCTCCCGAAAGAGAATGCGGGCCGGAAGAAAACGGTCCGAAGGATCGAGCCAGACCTCGATCTGACCCTCTCGCCGCTCGCCGGAGACCCGATCGCTGATAAGTCGAATTGCAGACACCAGAATCCCGCCCGGCAGAACCAAGTCTTCCGGACCCTCCACGGTAAACGTCGTCGCCCGGAACTCCCGGGTTCCCGCCACGGTAAGGGTATGGCGCGCACCAAAGTCCAGAGCGCCGGGACGGTTCTGGCCGATCCATGCGAGCTGAAAGATCACGCTCAGCCGGTCTTGAAACGCCTCGGGCAGGGGCACACCGTCTCGCCCGGCCCCAAGAAAGGCCTTCCCGGTCAGTGGGTCGAAGCTGCTGCGCGTCTTTCCACGAAAAGGGGTGTGAGACTCAAAGATCTCCGGTATCAGGCCCTCGGTTGTCAGGCGTCCCTGGCTGTAAAACCGCAGTTCCTCCCTGACGAACAAGGCAGCCCAGCGCTGGGCCTGGGCAGATAGCCTGATCTCATAGCGGCCCTCTTCGGGAAAGGTCACCGCCAGACTCCCCACACCCAGGGGTTCACTGTCTAACTGATACCGCCCCAGATAGGCCTGCATCCTTATCTCGCCAGACCGGGGAAGCTGTGCCGACAAAGGGGAGAGAGGCGGCTCTGGCAGTTCTGGTAGGGCAGCCTCCTCGGGTTCGGAAATGGCCTGCGGCGATGGGCCCTCAGTCTCAATAGCATTTTCAAATACGGGTGCGCGATCGTCGTCTGCGGGCGCAACCGGCGCCGCTGGGGGCATAGGAGTCTGTCTTTTGGCCACAGGGGGTTTTGTCTGGGCAGGAGCAGGGGGCGGCTGCATCGGCGCGATCAGCCGCACCACAGTTTCGGTGGGGGCAGGAGGGTCCGGGCGAAAAAAATGGTCGCCGCGAAGAACAAATAGGAAGAAAATGGCCAGGTGCAAGCCGATGGCTAGCCAGAGGCCTGGCCAAGCCACTGTGGCGTTGCGCATTTTCTGCATGCCTTCTTTCATACAGTGATGCCCATGGACACTCCGAACGACCCTTTCGCTTTTCTCAAGGCAGCCTGGCCAGGTTTTGCGGCCTATCCCATGTCCGCCTCCGGCCTGCCGCAGTCCAGCCTGCCGACAACCGATCCCGAGGAAATCGAGCGGCGCATCGCGGACCTGAAAACAGTGGAGCAGTGGCTTAGCTTAAACCTCAACATACTAAAAACAACCATCCAGGGTCTGGAAATCCAGAAGGGCACGCTTGCCGCGGTGCAGGCCTGGCAGACCTCGATGGCAGACCTCGGAAGCCAGGCGGCGCCAAAGGCGCAGGCCGGTCAGGCTAAGAACGATGCTCCGGCCCAGGAGAACCCGTCTGCGGCTTCTCTAGATCCCCAGCAATGGTGGTGGTCGTCCATGCAGGAACAGTTCAACCAGCTGGTTCAGGCTGCCGGTGCGATGCAGACCGCCACTGCCAACAATTCTCATCCGTCAGGCAAAGAGGGGCGTGCAAAGAAACCTTCTCAGACTGATAGGGAGCGGTCAGCAGCATCCAGGCAATCGGGCCGATCAAAAAAGATGGCGCCTAAAGCCCCTTAAGCGTCTTTAAGGCTATTAGCGTCTTTAAGGCCATAAAAGCCCCTTCAGCCCGCGTCTGCGGCGCTGTTTGCCAGTATTGCCGCAGTGTTGCCAGAGGAACTAAACGCGCGTCAGCCCCGCTGACGGTGCCGCCAGTCGATAACGGCCTTGGTCAGTTCGGAAAATTCCTGCAGCACCTTGATATCTGCCGGTGGCCGCCTCTGAAGCACCGGGCATCGCCCACCCGCCCAGATCTCCACAGTCCGTGGCAGTTTGGCACGCAGCTCGGAGAGGCCATCGAGCACCAGCGATGGGTTCATCACAGGCGAAAAAGAAAGCGCAATCAGGTCTATCTCCTGGGCCTTTGCGGCAAGGACGATGTCCCAAATGGGGGTCTGAACTCCCAGAGAAAAACACCGGCATCCTTCTAGAGCGAGAAGCGCCTCGACCATGAGTAAACCCATGCCATGGGGCTCAGAAGGGAAGGTGGTGAGCAACACCCTCGGACGGTTGCCAGGCTGGGGAATCGTGCTAATCGCATTGCGAAGCACCACCTGCATTGACTCGGTAAATAGATGCTCTTCGTAGATCTGCAGCTGCCCTCGCGCCCAGGCATCGCCTACCTGTTCTGTGAGAGGGGCGACCACCTCGGTGACAAATCGAGCAAGCCCAAGACGAAGCACCCGCTGACTGAGCTGCCGCCGGAGGTCTTCGATTTCGTGCGCCCGCAAAACCTGCATCAGACCTTCGAGATCGGCGGCCTGGTCTTCGGAGGCAATCTGAGAGACCTGAGGCACTGACTGCGCAAGGGCCTGAAGATCCTCTAGCGCAAGCCCAATAATCTTTCCGGGCCGATAGCCAGCATCCATGAGCCTGCGGATCGCGCGCAAACGGTCCACCTGGTCAATGGAGTACAACCGCTCGCCGAAGTGGTCTCGCTGCGGATTTGGAAAACCATAACGCCTTTCCCAGACCCGCAGGGTGTCTTTAGAAAGTCCCGTGTCTCGCTCGACGGCCGCGATACTGAGATGAACGGGAGACTTAATAGGCTGGTCCATAGTAAAAATGTGTTTCCGATAACCCTATTTTGTCATAGACAAATATTTGACGGGGGATTTCTTAAGACTTACTATAACAGCAGTTATAACAAATGACTAGGACAAAACCCTTTCTTTCATATTTTCTATGGTAAACGCTAAGTCTTCTGATTCCCTCACGACGCTGCCTAGCCCTCCTTGCTCGGTTGTATTCTCGGGTCGCCCTGTCATCGGACGCAGGCAGGCAATCGCTCAGGGGCTGGGTCTGATCGGCGCTATTGGTTTTCTCTGTGCCTCGAGCAGTTCCGCCTTCGGGGCGCCGTCTTGTCCTTCGATTTTGAATAGGACATTTCCCCGGCTTCAGGATGATGCCCCGCAGTCACTGTGCCAGTACCAGGGAAAGGTGCTGCTGGTGGTAAACACTGCAAGCTACTGCGGGTTCACCAACCAGTATGCGGGCCTTGAGGCCCTCTATGCGCGGTATAAAGACCAGGGGCTGGTGGTGCTCGGCTTTCCTTCAAATGACTTCGGCAATCAGGAGCCTGGCTCAAGCGCTCAGATTGCTGAGTTCTGCTCCAACACCTTTGGCGTTCAGTTTCCCATGTTTGCCAAGAGTCGCGTCACCGGTCCACAGTCCAACCCCTTGTTCGCCGAGCTCTCCCGGCTGTCTGATGCCCCGAGCTGGAACTTTCACAAGTACCTAATCGATAGAAACGGCCGGCTCGTGCGTAGCTATGCCAGTGCCGTGTCTCCGAGCAGCCGATCCCTGGTCTCCGAGATAGAGCGTGCCTTGCGCGCCTCTACTTCGGCGTCTTAACCTATTTTTTCCTTATCCCTAACAAAGAGGGCCCTGCACTATGAATGCGCCAGAAAAATTCACCCCGCTTCCCGACGTGCAGTCCATTTTGGACACCCGTCGGCTTCCCATTCAAAAGGTAGGCATCAAGGCGATGCGCCATCCTGTGATGGTCCAGACTGCCCTGGGACCTCAGCCGAGTGTGGCCACGGTGGAGATGACCGTAGCCCTTCCCGCGGAGGCCAAGGGCACCCACATGTCCCGCTTCATCGATGTCTTTCAAAGCCACGAGTCTGCCCTGAGCTATAGCGCCATGGGACAGATGCTCAAGGCCATGCTTGAGAAGCTAGAGGCCGATGCTGGCCTAATCAAGGTTGCACTGCCTTACTTCGTTCGCAAGTCGGCGCCCGTCTCTGGCGTGTCTTCGCTCATGGACTATGAGGTGATCTGGGAGGCTGAACACCGCGAGGGCCGAGAAAGAATCAGCCTCACAGTGATCGTTCCGGTCACAAGCCTCTGCCCCTGCTCGAAGAACATCTCTGACTATGGCGCCCACAACCAACGGTCGCAGGTGACCATCGTGGCAGACCTGCGGCAAGAGGTTGACGCAGAAAGCCTGATCAAGATTGCCGAACAGGCGGCCTCCTGTGAACTCTGGGGTCTTCTGAAAAGACCCGATGAAAAGTACGTTACCGAACGCGCCTATGACAATCCAAAGTTTGTCGAAGACCTGGTGCGTGACATTGCCCTGGCGCTTAAGGAAGACCGTCGCGTTGCCGGTTTTTCGGTGGCCTCAGAAAACTTTGAGTCAATCCACAACCACTCTGCCTACGCCAAGATAGAGCAGCGCGCGAGCTGGTAGAAGCCATGGGGCAGATCCAGTCGGATCCAGGCCGCCCCCATGTCGTGGTCGTGGGGTCCGGTATTTCCGGCCTCTCGGCCGCATGGCACCTGCGTCACGACGCTCTGGTTACGGTGCTGGAATCTGACCGTAGGCTTGGGGGCCATACCCATACGCGACTGATAGACCTGGAAGGGCGTTCCGAGCCCGTCGACACCGGGTTTATTGTTTTTAACCACAAGACCTACCCTGAGTTTCGGCCTTGGCTCGATGCCTTGCAGGTCGCCACCACGCCCACGGAGATGTCGTTTTCGGTTTCTGTGAACGACGGCGCCTTTGAATGGTCAGGCAGCAGCCTGGATGCCGTTTTTGCCCAGAGGTCGAACATGCTGCGCCCCCGTTTCTGGGCCATGCTATCGGAGATCATGCGTTTTAACCGTTGCGCACCGATCGACTGTGTTGCCATGGAATCGGGCCGGCAGCAGCCAATAAGCCTCGGCCAGTACCTCGAGCAAGGCCGCTACGGCAGGCTCTTTCAGCAGGCCTATCTGCTTCCGATGGCGGGGGCCATCTGGTCCTGCCCCCCGGAGACCATGCGCGCCTACCCCTTTGCCAGCTTTGTGCGTTTCTGTATGAACCACGGGCTGCTACAGATCATGAACCGTCCCCAGTGGTTTAGCCTCAGCCACGGAAGCAGCATCTACATTACCCGCCTGCGAGAGGTCATTAAAAACCAGTCGCTTCCCATCGCGATACATACCGATCATGCGGTGGAACAAACCCGTCTACAGGAAAGTGTGCAGGGCCGCACGGTTCTGGTTCGCGGCAGGCGCAGTGAAGGCCAAGAGGCTTTTGAGATCCAGGCAGATGCGGTGATCTATGCCTGCCATGCCGATCAGGCTGTTAGGTGCATCGATCCCGAACGCTGCCCCACAGCATTTCAGTGGCTCTCAAAGATCCGTTTCCAGCCAAACACCGCCTACCTTCACACCGACACCCGGCTCATGCCCCGAAGGCGCAGGGCCTGGGCAGCCTGGAACTATCTCAGTCAGGGGCCTGAAGGGTCCTCCTGCGAGACTGCCGTTTCGGTGACCTACTGGATGAACCGGCTGCAGTCCTTGCCGTTTCGAACCCCTGTGCTGGTAAGTCTCAACCCCTTGCAGCCCCCGGCTGAGAGCCGCACGCTCGAGGTCAATCAGTACGCCCATCCGATATTCGACGCAGCCGCAGTACAGGCCCAGAAACAGCTCGCAGAGAACGCCGGAGAATCATTGCACTGGTTTGCCGGTGCCTGGATGGGATATGGCTTTCATGAGGACGGCTTCCGATCCGGCCGGCTGGCTGCCGCCTCGGTCGTGAAGACCCTGGGGCTGGCCCCAGCGCGATCGCAGTCCGCTGAGGCATGGGCAGCATAGAGTCTGTGGCTGCAGCGCCAGAGGAACCGGGCATTCCCATGCCTAGGATTGTCTCAGGGCGGGTCGGGCACCGCCGACTCGCACCCGTCGGACACGGCTTTGTCACACAGGCCTTCTATGTCCAGGTGCCGCTTCGCAGCCTTGCCCGGCAAATGGTGGGTGGGGCCTGGGGGGGCTGGGCCTTTGGGGTGAACCGGCCCGCCCTTCTGAGCCTGCAGAACAAAGACCACGGCGATGGCGGGCCTTTACTAGACTGGGCTGCTGGCCAGCTCAGAGACCATGGGGTTACCGATGCCGATGGCGAGATCTGGCTATCCACCTTTCCCCGTATGCTCGGCTATGTCTTCAAGCCGGTGAGCTTCTGGTACTGCGAGCGCAACGATGGCAGTCTCTCGGCCGTCATTGCCGAGGTGAACAACACCTTCGGCGACCGGCATGTCTACGTCTTGCCCTGCGGAAACGGGTATCGCAATGGCCAGACGCTGCAGGCCGAGAAGGCCTTTTATGTCTCACCGTTTTTTCAGGTCGATGGCCACTATCGGTTTCGGTTTCACTGGGATGGGGCCTCGCGCCAAACCCACGACCTTGCCCGGATCGAATACCACCGAGGTTCAGGGCCAGCCCTGATTACCCATGTCAGTGGCGAAGCAAAGCCACTAACGCCAGCTGCGGCGGTCTGGGCATGGCTGCGCTATCCCGCCTTCAGTCTCGGCGTGATCCTCAGGATTCATTGGCATGCCCTACTGCTCTGGCGCAAAGGCCTGCGGCTCGTGCCCCGGCCTGCGCGCCCGTGATTCCCCCCTAGCGTTCCCCCGTAATTCCCTCGTAAGTCGCCCGTAATTCGATCATCGTCATCCTCCTCTCCATACCAACGACAGAAAAGCCTGCTCCGATGACCCAGCCCGAATCCTCGCCCGTCGTTCCCTCCGTAGACCCCACCGGACTGCCCTCAGGCGCCTTTCCTATCGATGTGCCCGGGATCACCAAGGGCCAGCCTGTCTCACAGCGCCCCGACTGGCGGGCACATATTGGCCTGGGGCTGCTCAAACGGCTGGCCATTGGCAGGCTACATCTCACCCTCCCAAATGGCCAGACCAGCTGCATTGAGGGCAGCCAGGACCCCCATGCCATAGAAGCCGATCTCACCTTGGTACGCTGGGCCGCGCTATCGAAGGCAGTCGCCAGAGGCGACATCGGCTTTGGCGAGTCCTACATGGAGGGAGACTGGTCTAGCCGGGACCTTCCAAGCCTTCTCACCCTCTTGGCCCGTAACCGCCAGGCAATTGCGCCGGCGCTTTATGGAAACCGTCTTCTGCTCTGGGCAGACCGGCTGCAGCACCTCTTTCGGGGCAATACAAAGAGGCAGTCGAAGAAGAATATCCAGGCCCACTACGACCTCGGTAATGATTTTTATCGGCTTTGGCTTGATGAGACTATGACTTATTCGAGTGCGGTCTTTGACCAACAGGGCGCCTGGGGTCAGCCAGTCGATCTGGTGGCAGGCCAAAAGGCCAAGATAAAACGGGCGCTGATGGAAGTCGCCGATGGTCAGAACTGGTCCGATACGAGCGAGCTGCTGGAAATAGGCTGTGGCTGGGGCGGGCTGGCCGTCGAAAGGCTCAAGAGCCTGCCAGGCCGCCATCTCGGAATCACTCTTTCTCCGGCGCAAAAAGCCTGGGCCGATGCCCTATTAGACGCCCATGGCCTAAAGAGCCGCTGTGATATTGCGCTGCAGGACTATCGAGACACCACGGGGCAGTTCGACGGCATTGTCTCTATTGAAATGATCGAGGCCGTCGGCCAGAGCTACTGGCCCGCCTATTTCCAGACCCTGCGCGACCGGCTCAAGCCGGGCGGGCGGGCAGTGGTGCAGGCGATCCTCATCGACGAAGAATTGTTTCGTCGGTACCGAGACGGGACGGACTTCATTCAGAAGTACATCTTCCCCGGAGGCATGCTGCTCACACGGTCCGAGATCGCCCGTCAGGCAAAAGACAGCGGACTGATCTGTCTTCGTGAGTTCTCCTTTGGACAGGACTATGGCCGCACACTGCGCGAATGGCTGGGCCGGTTCGATTCGGTGCGGGGCGAGCTGCAACGCCAAGGCATGGATGATCGGTTTATTGCCATGTGGCGGTTCTATCTGGCCTACTGCGAGGCAGGCTTTCGCTGCGGCGACTTAGATGTGGTTCAGGTAACCCTTGGGCATGCAACCGCCTAAGATGAGACAGCTGCGCGCACTGCTCTGGGCGCTTGCCCTCCTTATTCTGCCGCTGCCTGAGGCGGTCGCGCAGGCTGCACAAGCCAGTAAAGTGCCGCCCTGGCTATTATCGCAGCTGCCTGGGGCGGTTCCTGTCGGGCAGGGAGTGCTGCGGTTTTTGGGGCTTTCGGTCTATGACGCTGTGCTTTTCGTGCCGATTGAAGAGTCCCCAACAGCGGGGATTCTCAAAAGGCCTTTTGCCCTTGCCTTGCGCTACAAGATGCGGTTCTCGGGAGCCAATATTGCCCAGACAAGCATTGATGAGATCAAACGACTCGGGCGGGGCTCTGCCGAGCAGCACGCCAGATGGCTCACCCAGATGACGGCGATCTTTCCGGATGTTGTCCGCGAGGACCAGATCACAGGGGTACACCGCCCCGGGCAAGGGGCCTCCTTCTTCTTCAATGGCCGGCTTCTCGGGCGCATCGACGACCCAGAATTTTCTGAAGCGTTCTTTAGCATCTGGCTTGACCCAGAGACCCGCGAACCCCGTCTGCGTGAGGCCTTGCTGGCTGGGCTTGCTGCTGCGGGGTCCGATACGTCTGGTCCATCGCAGCGGACTGCCCGCTAGCCTTGGCCCTTTACCCTAAGCGCGTGTGATGCGCCAGATCGCCTGGGCCTATGCCTCTCCGGGGTTTGCCATCGCCTTCGCGGCCCTGCCGCTGTATCTGCTCACGCCGCAGCTATATGCGGCAACTCTGGGACTGCCTCTGGCTGCCGTTGGTCTCATTCTCATGTCAACCCGGCTGGTGGATGCTGTCACCGATCCCATAATCGGACGGCTTATCGATCGAACCTCGGGGGCACGTTTTCGGAAATGGCTGGCTCCCGCCTTGGTCGTCCTGGCACTGGCCTTTGTCTGTCTGGTGAGTCCACCCGCGGCCTGGGTCGCCCAGCAGAAAACCGACCTGCTTCTTTTCTGGCTGGCTGCCACCGCCTTGCTGGTCTCTCTGTCCAATAGCGCGGCCATCCTGGCCCATCAGAGCTGGGCCATTGCCGCCTCTTCCAACCCTGCCCAGCAGCGGCAATGGATAGGCAGCCGCGAGGTTCTCGGCCTGGCGGGGCTGATCCTGGCAGCGGGGCTGGCAGCGCAACAGCAGACGGTGGCTATGGCCTCCGTCTTAGGGCTGGCCACCCTGGTCAGCCTTTGGGCCATCCGGCGTGTCCCCCGTGGCGATGATGGCAGCACCCGTGAGGTGCAGCGGCCCCTGCCCCTGCCGCACCCCGAACTCTTTCATCGGTCATTCCTGCAGCTTCTTGCCGCCCTGGGGATCAATGCCCTTGCCAACGCCATCCCGGCCACCTTGTTTCTGTTCTTCGTGGGAGACCGCCTGGGACTATCCTCGCAGTGGTCTGCGGGGCTGCTCGTGCTCTACTTTATCTGTGCAGCCGCAGCGGTACCATTCTGGGCCCGGCTCACGGCGGTTCATGGACCGCGACGGACCTGGCAGTGGGCCATGGCGGTATCGATTGCCGCCTTTTGCTGGGCGGTCTTCTTAGACCACGGCCAGTTTCTCGCCTTTGGCCTGATCTGCATTGTCACGGGGTTTGCCCTTGGGGCTGAGCTTACCTGTCCGTCGCTGCTGGTGGGCCAGCTTATCGCGGCGCGGGGCCATCATGGCAAGGCCGAAGGCCAATACTTCGGCTACCTGAGCCTGCTCAATAAGCTGGCCCTGGCATTTGCGGCCGGACTGACCTTGCCGATGCTGCAGTATTTCTCGTATCAGCCGGGCGGCTCGGCCGCTCAAGAGGCTACGGCAGGCGCTGCAGCCATCGCGTCGTCAGAGGGCCTTCTAGCCCTGCAGCTCGCCTACGCAGGTATTCCCTGTCTAATGAAGCTTATTGCGCTGGTCATTCTTCCCCCCACCCCTGCCGCGGCAGGGCCCGCCCCTGTTGCTGGTCTTCATTCATCGCCTTAAAAGGAGTCTCCCCATGTCCCGATGGCTTATTTCCTATCGTCATATCCTTGCAGCCAGCCTTATCTTTAGCCTACTGCTGCTGTCTGGCTGCGCCGGCCCTCGAATCGAGCAGTATGCCGACCAGAAGCCACCCCTTGACCTAGCGGCGTATTTCTCGGGCACCACCACTGGCTGGGGCATGGTCACCGACCGTTCCGGGGCCATTACGAGACGGTTTGTCGTGCGCATTGAGGGCAGCTTTAACGCAGGCAAAGGCACCCTGGATGAATACTTCGACTGGTCCGATGGCGAGAAACAACGGCGGATCTGGCGGCTGGAGCAGGTGGGGCCGGGGAAATGGATTGGCCGGGCAGACGATGTCGTGGGTGAGGCCACCGGTGAGATTGCCGGCAATGCCCTGCACTGGCGGTATACCTTGGCCGTGCCCGTGCAGGGCAGGGTAATCCACATGGCCTTTGACGACTGGATGGTGCTCATTGACGACAAAGTGATGCTTAACCGCGCTACGTTCAGCAAGTTTGGCATTCGGCTCGGTGAGGTAACGCTTTCGTTCCAGCGGCCCTAAGAAAGACCGCCCACTCCACCCCAGACTTCCAGACACCGAGCCCCGGCCTATGCCACTCAACACCCCTATCCTCAGTCTGAAAGGCCGTACGGTCTGGGTGGTGGGCGCCTCTGCTGGTATTGGCCAGGCACTTGCCGAGCAGGCGCTGGCACAGGGTGCGCGCCTGATTGTCTCCGGTCGGCGGGCACAGGCGCTTGCCGAGGCCTTCCCCTCTGAGTCGGTCAAGCACATGGTCTTTGACATCACCGAACGCGGTGGGGCGCAGCGGGTGCTGGATGCACTAGCCCCCGAAGGCTGGCTGCCCGACCTGGTCTTCTGGGTGGCTGGTGACTACAAGCCGCAGCCGATCGCAGACTTTTCCGTAGACGACGCCCGACAGGTAATCGAGACCAATCTGCTGGCCTGCTACGACGGCCTGCGGGCACTGCTCAACCATTGGCTGCCCCTTGCGGCATCGCGGGCCCAGGATGCATCGCAGCCAAAGTTTCACCTGTGCTGGTTCTCCAGCGTGGCGGGCTATCGCGGTCTTCCGCTGGCGCTGTCTTACAGCGCCAGCAAGGCGGGGCTCAACGCCATGGCCGAGACCTGCTTTGTGGAGCTCAAGCCCAAGGGCATTGACGTCTCACTGGTCTGCCCGGGCTTTGTCAAGACCCGGCTCACGGATGGAAACGCGTTCACAATGCCCGCGCTCATCTCTGCGGAAGAGGCGGCCCAGGCGACTCTGCGGGGGCTCTCGCGGGGTGTGTTTGAGATTCACTATCCAAAGCGCTTTACCTGGTTCATGAAGCTACTGCGGGTCCTGCCCTACCGACTCTACTTCTGGCTGGTTGGAAAGACGCTGGGCTAAAGAGTTTCCTGCACTCGTGGGAGCTTCATTCCCGAAAATTTTCTATCAAAGTGCTCGATTTCAAAAAACGCGAAATTTGAGGGGCTCGGTTTAAAAACAGAGAAGACCTTGAGAACTCCCAAAGTTGCAGCGCTTTCGAGTGGCGAGATAAAAGAACAATCCATGTCCAAAAATGTCTTAGAAGAGACCCACTTCTCTAACTGGGTCTTTGAGAGCATAAAAAACCCAGAATGCGGATTCCGTGCTCATGTAAGCACGATAATATGATTCCCGTAATCAAAGCTTAGGTGATCCTCCCTCTCATCAACTCTATCCAAGAATGGCTTGATAAAACCCTCCCTTAAGTTTCCATCCACGTAGGTCTTGATACTCGGTCCGTCTGGATTAAACTCGAATCGATTCGGCTGGAGCAACCTAGCCTCGCCAAAGTGCCTCCTAAAAAGAGCCTGCTTCTGAAAAATAAATGGGTCTCGAAGTACCAAGTCATCTTCAGAATAGACAAACCAGTCATAGTCGCCCTTGTTCTTGAAAAAAACATGATACGAGGCGAAAGGGATCATTAATGGGTTCTCCGTCTTAACGGTGACAAGCTTTATCCCATTTTTTTCAATGAACATGTCTTCTAACAGGTGGTTCTTCCCATTCACAAGAATGTATATATCTAGCTTGATCGGCTCCGCCTCGGCAGATACAAAAGACTTTCTTTCGATATCCAAAACAAATGGTTGCTCACACACGGCTCGCCAATTAAAAACTAGTTCATGTATTGCCAGGCGCCTCTGATCCAGCTTGAGAGATGACCTTGATGAATAAACAGGCGCCTCGTCAGCACTGTAAAAATGCGGCACGACAAGCGCCACCTTCAAGGTAAATTCTCAGTCCGATTGGCTTGAATGGCTACCGCCCTTCGATTAGACCTCTTGGATCCTAGGCCTTCCGCCCATCGAACCAATTTGGGAAGACAAACAGAGTGAAGGTCAAAATAACTCTGCATTTTTTTACGAGCTTCCTGTCCAAGCCTATTGCGCAGTCGTTCATCTTCAAGCAGATGGGCGATACTTTGGACTAATTCCTGAGTGTCAAAAAACGAGGTCAGAAGTCCCGTATGACGATGCCGTATGAATTCCTGAACCGGCTCGGTGTCACTGCCCACAACAGCGCAACCCGCACTCAAGGCTTCCAAGAGACTCCATCCCGCCACAAAGGGATAAGTTAAGTAAACATGGACACGGCTGACCTGCAGGAACAAAAGAAACTGCTCGCGATCAAGGTTGGGTAAAAAGAAAACCCTAGCCCAGTCTTCATCGGAAATCTTAGGGCGAACCTCATCAATAAAAATCTGTTTCCAAGTATTCTGATTTCCTGGAGCTTTTCCGTAACTTGTTCCATGCCCCCCTACGATGATCACCTTTGCGTTTGGCCGCTCCGCCAAAAGGTTTGGTAAGGCCCGCATGAATATGTGATAACCCCGGTATGGCTCGAGGTTTCGATTGGCAAACGTAACAACCTCATCGTCCCGTCCGACAACAGTGCCATCCGGCAAGGTGAACCTCGCATCTGGATTCGGTCGAATTCGTTGGGTATCAATTCCGTCATGTAGCACTCGAATCTTCCGACGAAACGGCATGGGAAATGTACCCGCTTGAAACCGTGTTGGAGAAATCGCTGCGTGAGCAAGGTCAAAGTGCATTACATTGTTAAGGTTTTTAAGCCGCAACCTGCAAGGATCCCCTTCATCAGTCACAGAAAACTCTGAATCGAAGCCCACATCTAGGCCCGACTCTGCATAGTTGAACTCACAGTAGATCCCGAGTTTTGCTTTTGGCCAGACGTCCTTCAGAAACAGGCTTTCACCCCAACCGGGGTGCGCAATAATTACCTCTGGTTCGAGCCCCGATTGGCGGAGCTTTAAGGCTGCCCTAAAAACAGACTCTGCCCTAATTACTTTGGTCTCAAAATCAACAACCCAAGCATGGACCCCAGGAGTGCTGCCCTTAATAGGCTTTACCTGGTGAACGCGTACCCCGCTCCAAAGTCCTGAAAAATCTTTGCGCATGGCTATCGCGTGTACTTCATGACCTCGTTCAACCAACTTCGGTGCCAAATGAACAAACTGGCCTGGAAAATTTTGGTGAATAAACAAAAAGCGCATCTTAAAGTCCTATAAAGAGTCAATTGCCTTCCCAGAGAATCCTCCAGCTGTCATCTTCCCTGATAAATTGAAGCTTCTTTGCAGACCGAACCTTTAAATTCCCCGCCTTATAGTTTTGCTCAAAAACCGCCTCGGCTCTACCGTTTTCAAGTACCTTAACCACTAGGTTACGGATCTCTACAGAGATTGATCTTTTGCCAACAATTCGTGGCTTTCGATAATCCAGCCACTGAGACTTAGACTTAAACCTAGTTGTCTGAAAGACCTCGCTGTAAAAGTCTGAGTAAGAATCAAAATCTTTTCCGGACCATGCCTCAGCCCAGTCAAGGACCTTTTTAGTAAGAGTCAGAGACGGGTCATCATCTGCTTTGGGGTCTAGCGGATCATTCACCGGCAAAATCGTTACTGGCGTTGCAGTCTGCGCCGAAGGGGCTATCTCGGGCGTCGGTTTTGCTGACGGAGTTTTTGGTTTGGGCGATGTGGGCGGAATCGAGGAAGTGGTCGATGATGGGGGAGTAACAACCGACGGAACTTCCTCAACTTTTGGCGCGGAAGCAACTATCGATGAGGGCTTTACGGGCTGCTTTTTCCAGCCTAACAGCTGATTTAGTGTCTCTTCTAAAGGTCGAATAGGAAGCCGAAAATTATCCGAGTCAAGATTAAGCGTAGAAATATCTAACAGGCCAGTCACATGTAATAGCCTGTAGCTTCCAAGTCGAGCATCAATCATTGCATTAACTTTATTAGCCAAGATGCCGAAATGTTCCACCTCGGCATCGAGCACTGCCAATACGGTCTCGCGACCAGAGTCGCGAAGACGCTTACGACCTTCCATTACCCTCTGAGAAGTTTCTGCAGCAGTCTCAAGGAGCTTTAGGCGCTCTTGCCCTTTTTGATACTGGTTCCATGCCATGCGAATGGACTCAGATGTCTTACGCTGGGTACTAATCTCCCGTTCCATCGCCTCATTGCGGTCTAATGCGGCCGCACGAGTACGATTCATCGAATCACCACCAGAGAAAATGTTCCAAGAAAATCTAACAAGCGCCGAATCTTCGTCTTTTTTGAAAATTCCCGCCACTTCCTTATCCCTGCTTCTTGACAAGACAAAGTCCACCTTCGGCAAAAGATTCGAGCGCTCTAAGTTAATCGACCTCGCCGCACGGTCAATCTGCAAACGAATCTGCTGAAGTCTCGGGTTAAATTCTTGACCTCGAAGAACAGCAACTTCAACATCAGCAGGAATTAGGTCTACAAAATTATCAAGATCTTGAATTTTTTCCTGGCTAGGTACATGGCCAAATACTTGCTCGTAATTTGCAATTGAATCTCGCATACCCTGTTCATAAAAAACTCGGCGCTCACGAACAATCTGCAACCGAGTCGCAGCTTGAAGCTCATCTACTACCACTCCGCCGCCACGCTCAACTCTAGCTTTTTCCATGGCGAGTTGTTGCTGGGTGGTCTCTTCGTTGATCTCTGAGAGACGGATTAGCAATTGATTACGAAGTACCTGAAGGTAGGCTACGAGGGCTTCTAAAAGAATATCCTGAGAGCTAGCCCTGGCCTCAGACTGCTTTAAGCTGCGATCGATTGTTGCAATATCGACCTCTGCAAAAGTCTTACCACCACTAAAAATGTTTTGCTCTAACGTATAAGTGCGCTTGCTCCGCTGGTAATCAGTCTTAGTAGGTGGTGTGATGGGTAAGGTAGCGCTCTCGATCTTTTCATCACCCGTATCACCACTGATCGTAATCTTTGGCAAGAAACCTGCCATGGCTGCCTGTCTACGCAGATCGGATGCTTCAACCGCGAACTGACTCGCTCGGATTAAAGGATGAGTGTCACGAAGCTTCTGCAACTCGGTTCGTAACTCGCCCGCCATAGATGAGCCCATAGTTGAAGCCAAAGCCCCGAAAAAGACAATTACTTTCTTGCACCGTTTCATCGAAACTCCAGTTATTAAAGTTCTCTAAAGGCTTCAGCCTTTAACTTCAAGACAGGCTTCAGTAAGGACCAAAAGATAGACCGTGTATCAACTTTGATATCAACCTCACCAAGCATCCCTGGGGTAATCGGATACTCGTTAGGACCATCGCCAATAAACGCTTTGTTGGTGCTCACGACGACTTTGTAAAACTGCTCCTCGTTACGACCCAAATCCGTATCCGCACCAATTGCTGTTACTTTTCCAGATAGGCCGCCATAGCGAAGGTAGTCGTACGTCGAGATCTTAACTAAAGCCTCTTGACCTATTACCACATAACCACGATCCGACGGATTAAGCTTCAGCTCTATAACTAACTGATCCTTAAGGGGCACAACTTCCATCATTGGCTCACCTGGGCGAACAATATTGCCGACGGTCTGAAATTTTAGGTTCTTTATCACTCCCTCTATGGGGGAGCGGATTACAGAACGATCCCCTTGATCTTTCGCGAGCCCTAATTCCTCAGTAAGACTCGCAATTTTTCGCTCTAATTCGCTAGCCTCATTGGCAGACTCTCTTCGAAAACGACCGTCCTCTTGGCGCCTCCTAGCCGAAGCCTCTTCAATTGCTGCCTCAGCCCCGGAAATTGCCTGACGAAGAGACAAGACCTCACCATTAAGCTGGGTCACACGGCTCTGCCGCTGGAAGTGATCAAGCTGAGAGACAAGCTTGTCATTCAGTAACGACTCCGATACAGCAAGCTCCTTCCGGGCTAAAACTAAGCTCTGCTCTAATGCTGTGAGCCTCTCTTGAGATTCAGCAAGTCGCTTGCGAGATTGAAAGACTTGGTTTTCAAGTGCCTGCAGTGAGTTGTCACGCTCCATCTTTCGGTTTCGATAGGTGGATTGCTCGGCATCGACAAGATCCTTAAACTGACTAGGGATATCGACCGGCCACCTAGGAGACTGTCCACTCGACTCTGCATCCAGCCTTACTTTGGCAAGGCGTAATGCAAACATTCTGGCATTCATCTCAGCACTGTTGATGCCCGAGGTGGCAAGATCAAGTTTCACCAGGGGTTCGCCAATGCGAACCTCTTGGTTCTCCCGAACCAAAATATCGGCGATGATTCCTCCCTCTAAGTGCTGAATAACCTTGACCTTATCAAACGGAACCACTTTGCCGGGTGCTGTTACTACGCGATCAACTCGCGCAACCAGCATCCACAAAATGATGAGGCCAAGCAGAATAATCATGTAACGCTGTGGTGCACGCCAACCAGGCTGGCCGAAACGATCCAGAAGAGAATCAAGAGCTGAACTGCTCATGCAGCCGCCTTGCTAACCCCAGCTGACTTGGGCTGGCCAGCGGGTTGGATACCCAACTTAGGGAGGATCTTGTCAGCGGGTCCACCCGCCATTAACTTACCTTTGTTCATAACCAGAATGCCCTGGCAGTGGGCGAGCAGGAATGGGCTGTGGGAGACCACCACGACGGTCTTAGTTTTGGCTAATTCACGAAGGGTCATGACCAACTTCACCTCGGCATCTCGATCGAGCTCAGAAGTGGGTTCGTCAAGTAAAACAATGGGGGGATCATTGAGCAAGGCCTGGGCAATAATGATTCGCTTGGTCTGTCCGACTGAAAACCCTCGACCCTCCGGGCCAATCATGGTGCCATAGCCATCGGGGAGGTCGATCAAGAATTCATGTGCGCCAGCGAGTTGGGCCGCGCGAACAATCTCTTCATCAGAGGCCTCGGGCTTGGCCAGCGCGATGTTGTCGCGAACACTAATCGAGAGCAACTGGGCGTCTTGAGCCAAATAGCCCATCTGCTTGGCCAAAGACTGTTGCGAATGTTGATTAAGGTCCGCGCCATCGAGCAACACACGGCCATCGCTGGGGATGTAAAGGCCACGCAACAACTTGAGCAGCGTTGTCTTGCCACTCCCATTCGGTCCGACAATACCATGCAGGCCCAGTGGCCCAATTTGCCCGGTGATTGGCTGCACCTGTTGGGTCTCGGTGCCAGCGTACTGAAAAGTGACATTCTCCAGTCGCAAGATTCCCCTCGGCGGGGGGAGTTCTACTGCGACTTCCTCGCGGTCTAGCTCCTGCGCAAAGAGCTGATCAAGTCTCTTCTTTGCAGACTTGTATTGACCGAACATACGCCATTGGGAAACCAGTTGAACCAATGGCGAGACCATGCGGCCAGTCAGAATGTTGGTTGCGATCAAAGCACCCAATGTTAGGTTTTGGCTCAAAATAATCAGAGCACCCACGGTAGTGACCATAACGGTATTGGCGGTGGTCATGGCGTGGGCTACCTCGCGATAGTGATCGGCCTCTCGACTGCGCACCAAGGACTCATTGAGCCAAGTGGCGTAGCGGTCTTCCCAGCGAGCTGCAGTGGCAGTGTCTGCGGCCATGGCCTTGAGGTGTAGTCGCGCACCCGCCAGTTCGGCAATGGTTGCATCTCGGTGGACAAGTTGCTCACGCTCGGTCTCGGTCGCATCGCGAGTCACCTCTCCGGATCGCCAAGCGAGCAGAACAAAAGCGATGATCGTGATCAGCGCAATCGGCAAGAGCGGCAGCGCAATTAAGGCGATCATGGCCAAGGACAAAATTAAAAATGGCAAATCAATGAGCAGCATGGCCGCCGCACCTGAAAATGTGCCGCGCACCACCTCGACATCGCGGTAGACAGCCTGCCAGTAGCTCGGGGGAAACTTCTCGAGCTGTTGCGCTGGGAGGTGGAGCATGCGCCGAAAGACATCCCGGGCAATGGCTACCTCTATTCGTGCGCCAATCTGCTGAAGCAACAGAGATCGGCCTGCACGAAAGACATGGTCCATGACAATAACCAAAAGCATTCCCGTTACCAGAGCAAATAAGGTCGCATAGCCTGCATGGGCCACCACCCGATCGTAGACCTGTAGGCTAAAAATTGCTGCAAATAGGCCAAGAAAGTTAATGGCCAGTGCCAATAGAATCGCCTGACGGTAAGCCTTGCGATGCGGCCAGAGAATATCGCGGAGCCAATCTTTTTTGTCTTCGATAGATACCTTGCTCTGCAGGCGCGAGCCTGCATTTTCATCTTTTTGAGATAACCATGGGCGAAGCTCCCTGACATAGTCCTTTAACCTATCTATGCCAGACTGCCTAGGCAATTGCGGAGAGGGGCGCTCTTTGAGGTCCACGATTAATAAGGCTTAAGCGACGGTAATGGTGTTCTGAATCACAATATGGATATTGTTCGAGCCGTACTGATAGACGGAGAAGCCACTCTGACCCTCGACACTGACATCGACCAAAGTGTCTCTCCAGGCGCCCGGGCGAAGGTCTAAGTCGACCTTGTCCGAGCCAGCGCTTGACTTAATCACCAGGGTATTGCCTTTCTGATAGGTCGGATCATCGATTGCTGTATTCGTTGAACCAGTCATCGACAGAACATCGAAATGGTTGAGTGAAATCGACTGATCTCCTGCGCCCAAGTCGAATATCTCGACGTTCTCTATGGCACCTTTGCGTAAGCCAGAGAGGTTAAAGAAGGTGGAGCCGGTACCCATTGCTGAGGTGAACTCAACGGTGTCGACACCCGTACCACCGTCGATCTTGAAGAAGATGCTGGAGTCCCTCACGCCGTCCGCGGCATCGGCAGCAGAGTAGTCGGCGTGGCTTAGGTCGGTAATTGGGGCTTCGAACGCCACCTTAATGAGATCATTGCCGGCACCACCAATTAGCACATCTTTTCCGCCATCCCCGACCAGAGTGTCGTTGCCCACATTTCCTATAAGACGGTCTGCGCCAGTGGGGTTCGCATTGGTCTTGGCCGCGTTGGCCGTAAGCATTTCTCCCTCGGACACTTTTACTACCTGCACAGCCATATTGCTGCCACTGGTAAGGTAATCACCACCGTAGAAGACCTTCATCGAGGTGGATTGCGTCAACGCGACATCGTCAAAACCGTCGCCATCGATGTCTCCTAGCTTGGTCCAGTAGCCGTTGTCGGTTCTGAGCAATTGAATGCCATAGTCCTGCATCTCTAGGAGGCTGATGTCTTGCCAACCCCGCTCGCGACCAAAAATCAGATAAGACGATCCAAGCGATGTGGTGCCAGCGTTGTCGGCCTCATCATCTCCCGGGGCTTGCAGAATGAAGTCCTCAATGCCGTCGCCGTTCATGTCGCCAACACCGGTCCAGCTATACTCACCAGCATCGTCAAAGTCCACCGCGCCTGTTATGCGGAAGCCCTTTTGAGCCGCGGCCAAGCCAGCCAAGTCGATATCGCCATTGTTCCAACGACCCGCCTGGCCAAAGACTACATACAGGCCGCCATTGTCTTTGGCATTGAAATCGTTCGGGTCGTTCGAGGGGCCATTGGCAGAAATCAAAATGTCATCGAAGCCGTCGCCGTTGATGTCGCCCAAAGCTGAATAGCTGCCATTGATTGTGAAAGCAGACTCAGGGACGATTTTGTTCAATGCAGGGGTATTGCCCGCGGCCGCACCTGAAGCCCAAGTACTGGGAGCATCCCATGAAGTGGCGTTGGATGCACCATAAACGATGAAATTGACCGCATTCACAGTGGTGTCGGTGCGAGAGACCATGAAATCTTGGTATCCATCGCCATCAACGTCACCCAAGGCAGCGATACGCCCCACCGTGCCCAAGGTCCTTGAGCTGGCAAAGTCGGCAGCAGCCAAATTGAAGCCCGATGCCGTTTGAGCTCGACCAAAATACACTTGGCCGCTGGAGCCGGTCATAAAGTCATCAAAACCATCGGCGTTCAAGTCACCTAAGGAAACAGGGGCCCAACCATTACCGAAATTAGCTCCTGCAGTGCCTTTGTAGACTGCATCAGCTGTGGTCGCACTGGTGGTGTAGGTGTAGGTGGTGTCGACGCCTGGAACCTCCCAATGATTCTGGGGAGTGTATGTAGATCCATTCACACTGTTCCAATAGGCACTGGTTGGTGTACCTGTAGGCAGTGCATTAGCTTGACCTGTGGCGCCAGTTCCGCTGGCGGATAGCGTGGTTTCATTAACCAAACCTGATTCGCGATTTATCAGTATGTCGTTGCCACCATTGAACAGATAGATCCGGCCTTCATTACTGCTAGTCCACCAATCGCTTGACACTGTGTTTTGCGTGCGATCGCCAATCCTATAACCCATCGAATCCGAGCCACTGGCGGTGACCAAGAAGTCCGAACGCCCATCGCCATCAAAGTCGCCCAATGCACCCAATCCATTACCAAAACCTTCTCCGGCTGACGCAGTGGAAGTCAGTGCAATGTAGCCATTGTCAGTACCCGATACACCATTGGATGTGCTGATATCCAGTCCCCCGATACCATTGACCGAGCCATAGACCAAATACACATGACCCGAGTAATAAGTTTGTTGCTGCAAATCAGCAACCGATGAATTCCAGTAGGAGTACCCGCCACTCGATGAATACGTGTCATACCTTCGTACATAAGCCACACTTGTGGAAACAGTGTTCACAGTGCGCATGGCAAAGTCCATCAGACCGTCGTTATTGACGTCACCCACTGCCACAAGGTACGAGTTGTTTTGTGAGCCGAATGAAAGCCCACTGGCCAAAGAAATCGTGTCGATGCGCAACTGCGGTGTGAATATGACCGTATCAGTTCCTGCACCACCATTGAGGCTGTCAGATCCGCCCAGGGGTTGGAGGGTGTCGTTGTTGTTGCCACCGGCCAAGGTATTGTTGGCGTTGTTACCGATCAAGGTTTGTCCAGCACCAGGAATCGGCACGGCCTCCACCGCCACACCAGCAGCCACCCGCAGCAATACACCACCTTGAGCGTAAACGGTATCACTCCCCAACGTGCTGGTGGTCCATTGGGCAAAGTCTTTGAGCATGACCTTGTCACCACTGTCACCCAAGATCATGAATTGGTTGCTCTCGCCCGACATTGCCCGCACCGAACTCAAATCGAAAGTGACCGTGGTGTTGCTTGTCACACCCGTAGAAGCACTCCGAAGATCCAACTGCTCCATGCCTTGGATCTTGGGAATGCCACCTTGAGTGAAGTCCACGCTGGCGTCGGCCACGCGCAGAGTATCCAAACCCAAACCGCCATCGATCAGGCTGTCATTGGTGTCAAAGACCAACACATCGTCGCCAGACCCACCGCGCAAGACATCGCCGCCCTGACCGCCATCGAGTGTGTCGTTGCCATCCCCACCATCGAGGTCGTCGTTACCCAAACCACCGACCAAGCGATCGTCACCCGCCTGTCCCAACAGGACATCATCACCTGCACCACCATCCAAGGTGTCGTTACCCGCCTGGCCCTCGAACACATCGGCCCCTTCGCCACCCGTCATGGAGTCGCCCCATTGGCTGCCCAAAACCCGCTCGATGCCCTGAAGGGTATCGGTACCCTCACCTTGCACCGTGCCAGAACCCAAGGTGATGGCGGCGGTGGCTTCGCGGTAATCGGCCGTATCAAACCCGTCCCCGCCGTTCAAGGTGTCGTTGCCAGCCCCCCCCAACAAGGTGTCGTTTCCAGCCGCGCCGCTCAGGCTGTCGTCACCTGCACCACCCATGATCAAGTCCGGATTGGCTGAGCCTAGGATGGTGTCGTTGTTGGCAGTCCCCACCCACCTCACGGCGGCCTCGACAGAGACCGTCAGGGTGACGTTGGTTCCTGAAACAGCGGTATAGCTTTGATAGAGCTTGCCGTTGATGGTGCTGACACTGCCCAGCGTCCAAGCGCCCACCAAGTCAATGGTGTCCTGCGCATCGGCATGGACGGTCAAGGTCGTGACGGCCAGGGCATTGAGGGCATCGGGCGTCAACACCAAGCGCGTGCCCAAACTGCCGCGCATGTCGATCACTTCAAAATTCTTGAATTTTCCGCCTGCGGTGAAGGTCGCCAGATCCACGACTTCGTCCCGCACCATCAAGGTGTCTGTACCTGCTCCACCATCAACCGAGGCATCTGTGGCGTCAAAGACCACCGTGTCATCGCCGTCACCCGACAAAATGGTGTCGGAACCTGCTCCCCCATCGATCCAGTTGGCCGCCGTGTCGCCCGTGATGTGATCGGCGTGGCTTGAGCCCAATATGTTTTCAATGCTGTAGAGGTCGTCAGAACCTGTGGAGCCTGCACTGATAGCCGTTCCGGCTTGGGCGATACCATCTCCGCGCAGCACGATGGTCACGCCTTGGTCAGCATCTGAATAGTCGGCGGTGTCCACACCCAAACCACCCCAAAGGGTGTCATTGCCCGCTCCACCACGCAACCAGTCATTGCCCAAACCACCTTCTAAGCGGTTGTTGGCCGCCGAGCCGATGAGCCAATCGTCACCCGCACCAGTTTTGACCCACTCGACGCCAGTCAAAGTGTCCACATATCCCAAAGAGTTCACCGCGGTGTTGGAGGCCACGCCGTTATACCGATCGGCGCTGAGGTTGACACGCACCGCACGAATCTGGTCGGCGTAGTCCAGCATGGTTCTTGTTGAGGTCGAACCACTGTCCATGAGCTCGGCGGTGTCAGCACTCTGACCGCCGTTTTGTCCGCCAGTTAAGGTGTCGTTGCCAGATTGATTCCCACGCAACACATCGGTACTGACCGCGAATTCCACCTCAACCACCGCGCTGCCATTGGTGAATTTTCGGTGACCAGTCAAACTCGATGCGCCCTGAGTCCAACCGCTGTCAGCGAATAACACGCTGTCGCCCACCTCACCTTTGATGCGCAGTGTGTTAAGGCCGCTGACTGTGGTCGTGATAGTTGAAACCACTGTTGCATTCAACACCAGAGTGTTACCCACATTGGCTGCGTTGGCACTTAAGTCAATGACTTCGATATTCCTGAGTGCAACGATGCCCGCCTGCGTCAGGTCGGTATTCACGTATCTTGTGTAGACAGTATCGGTACCCTCTCCTCCGTCCACCGAGGCATCGCCCAGGTCAAGGAAGAAGACATCATCACCATCGCCACCCTCTAGGGTGTCAACACCTTCGCCGCCCCAGATGGTGTCGTTGCCAGCACCACCCCTTAAAAGGTTGGTGCCTGAGGAGCCCACCAAAATGTCGTTGTGTGAACCACCAACAACATCCTCAATACCGTAATGCGTGTCAATACCGCCCAAACCATCCAAGGCTTGATTGACGCCTACCGTACTGGGCCCTGTCGGGGTCGTCAACGCGGTGCCGGTGAGGCTCAGTGCAACATCACTGAGGTTCACCACCACCGATTGGGTCGATTGGGAGTAATCCAAAACATCGCGATCGGCGTTGTTGTAGTTGCCACCGTAGATGATGTCGTTGCCCAGACCACCGATAAAAGTGTCCGATCCTTGGTTAAACCAAGGTTGGTTGGCATGAGTAACGTCATCGACACCTAACACATCGTTGCCGTCACCGCCGTACAGGGCATCGTTTCCGTAGCCACCGACGATGATGTCTTCACCTGCTCCACCCATCAGAGTGTCATCGCCTATTTCATCCAAATATGTGCGGTCTGACCCATGACCTCGGAATGTGAACCAACCTCTAAACGCACCAATGTAATCGTTGCCATCGCCACCACTGATAACGTCATTGCCATCGCCACCAAACAAGGTGTCGTTACCTACTCCCCCGTCAATGGTGTCGTTGTCAGCCAGCTCCCAGTTGTAGTAGTCATTCCATATCAAACGGATACCACTGCCCACGATCAAATCATCCCCACCACCACCCCACAGTTGGTCGTGTCCTTCCCCGCCATAAATGACATCGTTACCGTCTCCGCCATCAATCTTGTCGGCAGCGCCACCATTGGATGGGTCCAAGGCGTCACCCACCAAGAGATCATCACCAGTGCCACCGATCAAAGTATCTGAACCGCCCTCACCATACAAGGAATCCGCGCCTGCGCCACCGACCAGTGAGTCATCGCCTGCACGCCCCCAAAGTCCGTTGGCTTGCTCATCACCGATCACCACATCGTTGCCCGTTCCTGCACCGATTTGCTCGACACCTTGCAACCAGTCGGTACCGATATCCGTTGAACTGGCCTCCCCCTTGAGCAAGTCGATGTTGAGCGCAGCGCTCAGGTGCGCATTATCCACCGTATCAAAACCTGCACCGCCGATGATGGTGTCGTTGCCTGCACTACCAATGACCCAATCATTACCGCCCCCCAAGTCGAAACGATTGGGTGCGGAACCACCCCAGATCACATCGTTACCCCCGCCCGTCTTAATCCAGGCCGGCGTGTTGAAGGTGTCCGTCTTGTTGCCTGCAGACTCATCACGAACCGCAGCGTTATTTGCCACGGATGAGCCGTCATAAACCTGTCCGGTTGCACTCAAATTAACCCCGACGCCACGACTCATGTGCGAGTAATCCAAGACCAAATCTGCGCCAGAACCACCCAAGGCGGCGTTGTCACCCGTGCCACGAACCAGGTTGATAGATATCGATTCGTGAATCTTCACGGTCAGAGAATTTTGGGTCAGCACCACATAACCCGTCGGTGGGTTTACTGAAACAGACCATTGCGCACGATCGGTCAGCAAGACCGAGTCACCTAACTGACCTTCAATGGTCAGGGTGTTGCCGCCGCTTGTGAGCTCTGAAACAGCTGTCGAATTGAGCAGGATGGTGTTGCCAGTCCCCCCCCCGGCCAATTTCAGATCCAACACTTCAATGTTGGACACGACTGGACGACCTGCGCTGACGGTGAAGTCGACAAAGGTGTTGCCGATGGCCAAGGTATCAGTGCCCGTACCACCGTCTACCGATACATCCGAAGTATCAAAATACAGCAAATCGTTACCAGCACCTCCCAACAGCGTATCTGCGCCATCACCCCCAAGCAACGTATCGTCGCCAGCAGAACCATCGATGTAATCGTTGCCACCTGCTCCTGACAAGTTATTGTTTGCTTCACTACCCACAATGTAGTCAGCTCCTCCACCAGCAACCATGTACTCTACATCCAACAGGGCATCCAAATCACCGAGGCCAACGAGGACGCGACCTTTGGTGACTGATTCAGAAACAACCGTCATCTGGTGAGTCACATTGGTGGTATCAGTCGTGAAAACGATATCCGGGACATTGCCTTCACTGCGGTTAAAACCGATGGTGATTTGAGTGCCCACAACACTCACCGAGCGACCTGATCCATTGCCAAAGGCTGGATCAGCAAGAAGAGCGGTCGCAATCTGTTGGACTAATTCAGTGAGCGTAGGGGGTGTCGCTCCATCAACAGCAACAGCGACTCCGCCAAACGTGATCGTGCCACCTGCCGGCACACCTGAAAATATGAACTGTTGTCTTTCACCCAACTCGAGATCAAGCTCAGCGACTTGACCAGTCACATTGGTTGTCCCGCTGAGAACGCTCAAAAGCTGGACATTGCCTTCCAATCGATTGAACGTCACCGTCAACGTGCTACCTGACTGCTCTACCAAACGGCCTGTGGCAGTGGCAAATGATGAATGGGCATCCAAAGCCGTTTTGACTGCGGTCGCAAACACCGTCAAATTGGATGCCGCCGTATTAAATGTGACTGGCACACCCGCAACCGTGATGGTTCCTACGGCAGGTGTACCCGTGAACGTGATTCTCTGTTGCTCACCTAAGCCCAAATGGGCAGTGATGTTCGACGAGGTGTAGCTGTAATCGGCGGTATCCATACCGCCAGCACCATTCAAAGTGTCATTGCCATCGTTTCCTCTGAGCCAATCGTCTCCTGACGAACCAGTCAGGCTGTTAGCAAGGTGATTGTCATCGTGTTGCCGACCAAAAGATGCACCACTCACCAAGGCCACTGTGACCTTGGTGTCGACCAACACGGAGTACCGATCAGACCCGACGTTTTGATAGAACTCGTTGTACGTCACACCACTGTCCACACGGGTGGTGCGCAGCCACACTCCGGTCGACAAATTGACCGTATCACCGTAGTCGCCGAGCACGAACAGATGTGTTGTCCCAGATGGCAAAAGGTTCTTCACCTCTTGAGCCGACAAGGTGAGCGAGTTACCGACACCCAAGGTGTTGGCGCCCAAATCGATGCGTTCGATATTCAAGAGCGTGGGTTTTTCAGCCACCGTCAAATCCAAAGCACGCAATTGGACGCTGAGGGTGTCTGTTCCGGCTAGTCCGTTGACCGTCCCGATGGTGGCCGAATTGAGCACGAGCAGGTTGTCGGTGTTGTCACTCGACAGTGCCGTTCTGGTGAAGGTCGGTGCAGCAGCCAACGAAAAACCAATGGGCTGAGCAGCGGTACCCGCATTGGCCAGTGCCGATGTGAGCGCCGAGGTACTCAAAGTCCCCAACTGCAAATTGGTTTGAGCATTGTTGAGGGTGGTGTCGGTGAACTGCAAGCGATCGCTGATGTGAACCGTCACCGGCACGCTGCCTTGGATGGCTGTGGCGCTGTAGATTTTCGCGCTGTGGCCGTTCAGCTGCGACTGACCTTGGTACGTCCAGTTGGCCCAGTCGTTGATGACCAAACGGTCACCGAAATCACCATCGATGTGCAACACGTTTCGGCCATCGGTCATGGCCTGTACCGCTGCACGATCCAGTACCACGGTATTCGCGTTGCGACTGCGCAGGTCAATCAGTTCGATATTCGTGATGCCGTTGGTGGCGTTTGGCAAAGTGAAGTCGCGACCACTGGTACCCATCAGCAGGGTGTCGTACCCAGCACCGCCGTCGATGGAGGCGTCGCCTTGAATGGCGTAAGCACCGGTAGGCACGCTCACGTTGGAGTTGTGAAGGTTGTTGTTCACCCCGGCCACGTCCCAGACCAAGGTGTCGTCGCCTTCACCACCCAGCAAGGTGTCGTTCTCTGAGCCACCGACCAAAGTGTCGTTGCCAGCTCCACCGATCAAACTGTCGTTGCCCGTTCCACCGGTCAAACTGTCGTTGCCGCTACCGCCATAAAGGGTGTCATTGCCATCTCCACCCTGCAAAGTATCGTTACCTGCATAGCCCCACAGGGCTTCGGCGGTAGTGCCGCTACCAGTGAGGGTGTTGTCACTTTCGCTACCTTTGAGCAGCAGCGAGCTTGCCTCTTGGGTACCTATATTGGTGGCCACCTTAACGGTGACGCTTACTCCTTCATGCGTTGCCGTATACGTTTTGTAGCCAACATTGGAGACGGTGTCTGCAATGCCTAAATCGGCGTTGAGCGACACGGTATCTGCTTCGCCACCTTCAATGGTGAGCGTGCGGTCTGTTCCCGCCATTCTGTAAACCGCGGCTTTGTCAAGGGTGATGCTCTGAGGTGACTCGGCATCCATACGAAGCACTTGCATACCCGAGATAGCAGGCATTTGCCATGTATTTCTGAAGTCCACGCTGGGGTCGTTAATGAGCAAGGTGTCTTTACCGATACCACCCACGATAGACACATCGCCCGCGTCAAACACGAAATGGGTGGCGCCGCTGCCAGCCACCAGCACATCCGATCCAGCGCCGCCATCCAAGGTCATCGCCGCGCCCAAGCTAGCCGCGTTTTGAATGTGCGAGCGAACCGATGTGCCCGAAAACGTGGAAACGTAATTACCCACGGCGGTGAAGGCAACACCATCCACAGTGATACTCGCGGGTGTGCTCACAGTGCCTTGCGCCACCACCACCACAGTGGAACTAGTGGTTAGGTTGGTAACCACCGGTTGGTTGGCAACAAACAAGTGCCCATCGATTCGCAAGGTGGCGCGTTGGGCTTGCCCCCAAATGAAATCGTCGCCTGCACCGCCTCGGATGACCTCAATTTCTTGAATCGTGTCTGTGCCGCCTTGTCCGTCGCTGGCGGTACCCGATGCCACGCCCTGCTGGGTTTCACCAGACAGGTTGACCACGATAGACTCGGTTTGCTGGCTGTAATCCAAGGTATCGTTGCCATCGCCACCGTTGTATGTGTCGTTGCCTGCACCCGCGATCAAGGTGTCATTGCCCGCTTCGCCCAGCAGGCTGTCGTTACCCAAGCCGCCTTCAATCAGGTCATCACCAGCGCCAGCCCTGACGGTATCGTCGCCCACACCGGCGTCGATCGTGTCGTTGCCCTCGCCAGCGGTGATCGAATCGGCACCCGCGTGTGTGGCGATGAAGCGCGCTTGAGCACCATCGCTGAGCACCACGTCATTGCCCGAGCCGGTTTGGATGTTTTCGATGCTCTCCAGCGTCCCCTCCCCCAAGAGGCCATCGATGACCTTTCCACCGGCTACCGTGACCTGACCCACGGTCATGCTGCTGGCGCTTAAATTGACGTAGACGTTGCCGGTATGCGCAGCGTAATCCGCGGTGTCGATACCGTCACCACCGTTGAGGGTTTCGGCGCCCAAGCTCTGGAACAAATGGTCGTTACCACCATTACCCAAAACAGTCTCGGGAACGTAGTTTTGCGTACTGTAAGCAGATGCGGTTCCACCGGTGTACTGCGAAGCAGCCGTGTCGGAACTGTCCGCAGCGACCAAGGTGATGCGCTCACTGATCAGCAATGTGGCATTGAGTGTAGTGTCGGTGTAAACCTGAACAGCTTGGTAGGTGATGCCATCTTGGACCACATTACCCGAGTTTTTCCACACCAAGCTACCGCCCAACAACAAGGTGTCGCCCGGGTCCCCATGGATGGTCAATGGCACTGTCGGGCTAGTGGTCATGCTGTCCAAGGTAGCCGCATCGATGCGCAACCACTGCGCGCCATGACCGCGCAGGTCCAGCACCTCGATGTTGGTCACTGCAGTGCTGTTTGTCAGTGTGCGCACTTGATCCTTGAAGATCAAGGTGTCGGCTCCTGAGCCGCCATCGATAGTGTCAGAGCTGTCGTAAACGATGACGTCATCGCCGTCGCCGCCGTTGACCACATCCGAACCCGACCCACCGTCCAACCAATCGCGCCCGGCTCCACCCAGCAAGGTGTCGTTGCCCAAGCCACCCAACAAGGTGTCATCACCGTCGCCGCCATCCAGCGAATCGTTGCCCGCACCGCCATCCAGAACATCATTGCCAGAACCCGCACCAGTCGAGTCGGCTCCGCCGAACAAGCGGTCGTTACCGTCGCCGCCCAGCACAGTGTCATTGCCTGCACCGCCATAAACCGTATCGTCTCCGGAATCCCCAAAGATAAGGTCTGCACCCGCCTCGCCCAGAATAGAATCATTGCCTCCGCCGGCATAGATGGTGTCGTTACCGGCGCCAGCAAGCAGGGTGTCATTTCCTGAACCCGCCCAGAAGGCCTCAGCGACTGATCCCCCAACAATCGAGTCGGCTCCAGCCCCTGTTTGTACAGCCTCGACATTCGTAATCGCATTGCTCGAACCGGTCACGTCAATTGCAGTGGCGGCCTGCAGAGTGTCGCTTCCTGCCCCAGCAACCGAAACGTTACTGAGATTGATCTTGGTGCCTGTTGTCGACTGGGCGAAGTCGATGGTCGCGCCCTGATAAGGAATAACCCAGCTCTGAACTTCTACTTGCACCGTAGATTGAACCTTGACGTAGATTCCTTCTAACCCGTATCGAATCCAGGTCACATTGTTGTTGTCCGTGACCCTCTCCATCTCCGCCCAAGGACCTTCCAATGTCATTGAGCTCTGTGCGGAGCCCTTAATTACAAGTTCAGTGTGCGTGTCATACGCAGTCGTCATCTGACGCTCTAGCAGGTACACGACCTCGCGGTAGTTGATGGTGAGATGGTTGGCACCGTCGCCGGTAAGATCGATTACCTCAAAACTGCGCAACTTTGATCCGGCAAAGCCGGTCATGTCTAGATTGATGCCATTGCCTCTGAACTCCAAGGTATCAACGCCGGTGCCTCCGTCAATCAAAATAAAATCGAGCTTAGAGATCGAGAGCACGTCGTTCCCGCTTCCACCTCGAATAATGTCGGCCCCGCCAAGGCTGTGAATAGTGTCGTTACCGGCACCACCGGCCAAACGGTTGGCGTTGAAGTCACCGATCAATAAGTCATTTCCAGATGTGCCTGTTTGAATCAGGGAATCGGAAAAGTCCCCGCCATTAATGACAAATCCTTCGCCAGAGTTGTAGCCATCTCGTTGATTGGTCGGCATGCCTGCGAGGATGTCCACAAAGCCGTCTCGGTTGAAGTCTCCCGCTGCAGTGGAAAAACCAAACCGATCTTGGGGTAAACCCCCTGTGATAATCAGCCCATCTTCACCCAGGTTGTCTGCACTCATGTACTGCTGCCACTGAGCGCGATCTTTTCCGTAAACCACGAATACTGCGCCACTCTCTTTGTCTGCGGTATCACTTGCGGTGTTATCGTCAATGATCGGATTTTGTCCACCGGCCAACAAGAGCAAATCGTTGTAGCCGTCTTGATTCAGGTCTCCAAACTCCGATGCACGGACCAAGGGGTTCATCGTGGTTCCGTAAAGAGTGACCACTCGACCTTGTGAACGCAAATCATCCAGGGTGGTAAGAGCCGGCCAGTCGCCTGCTGCACCAAACACCAAGTGAAATACCCCTTTGCCCACCGATGATCCACCAGGCACCCCAGCAACGTCATTCGGCGAGCCAAAGATGTAATCCATAATGCCGTCGCCATCCACATCACCCGCCGCCTCAACTTGCAAACCAGCCAACGCACCCTGTGTAACGTTATAAGGAGACTGCGTGGTGCGCGTAATCTGGAAACCTGGATCTATTTGCGCCGCTGCCTCGGTCGTGAACCTGAAGGGGGAATTCGCTCCTGTCATGTTCGCGACGGAGAAATACGTGCCAGTTTCAGCACCTTTGATGGCCTTTGTATCAACCGAAATGAAGTAGTCCGCAGCTCTCTCAAGCGGATTACCGGGATTCAACACCAACCGGTTGCCCACAAACTCAACCGTTCCTCCGTAGGTGGAGTCATAGCCCTGAGCAGTCTTTGTAAAGGTCTCAACGAGCACGCCAACACCTGCGTCCCTCAGGTAGACCCGGAATCGGGTGCCGACATCACCGGCTACAACATCTTCAGAGAAGGTAAGAACCAAATTATCGGTTTGGCCAACCGTTGATACGTTATCAACCGCATTGCCTCCTGGCACCGTGACCAACCCGCCCCAAGTGGTGAAATCCAGCGAGCTGTTGGGCACGGTCAGGTTGACAACGGCATTGCCACTTAAATCGGTGAGTGGCGCAGTACTGTTGCTATACGCTGCATTCGAAGCGGTGCGCAGTAAGATTTCATACGCGGTGCCATAAACCAATGGGCTCTCAGGATCAATGCGGATAGTGCGATTGTCCAAGTAGAGCGTAGCGTTACTGGCCACAAAGGCACTGGTGGTGCTGTCCCAACGCTGTCCTTGAATCACGCCCACGCCATTAACCACGGCCGCACTGGATACATCAAAGCGTGCCAAGATGCCCGTGCCCAAGGCATTGGTGCCTTTAGCCTGTAGGTCAATAAAGCCTGTCGCACCGAATTTAAGCGTTTCGGGCGACATAAACACGATGTCATTGGTCACCGAAACATTGGTGTCACCATCGTAGAAGGACGCGCCTGCTTGCAACGGTCGATCTGTGATGCCGTTTTGAACATTCCAAGCGCGCAGATCTGGACCGACTGTATCGGAGGTAGTGACAAAAGTTCTAGCGTCAGGAACAAAATTTCCATTCGAATCAGTCCCGCCCGCCAAGTTACCCGCCAAATCTTGAACCCCGTCGAGCATGATTCGATACTCGGAATTCTGTTGAAAGGTTGCACCTAGTTTAAGGATGTATGAACTCGCATCAGTGACCTGATTAGAGGGCGTCGTCACTGTGCCGCCCTTATCACTCACACCAGTTTGTAAATTAAAGGTCTCGGTGGAGGCATAGGTTTTCTCCACCACCGAAATATCAACCGCAAGCTTTGTGGAATTGTCTCCGCCTGTCGCCGCGGTGTCGCTGAGATTCGTTACATTTCCACCAAAGCTCTGTGTGCTCGTGAATACGGCTGTGCCTGCGACAGAACCCGCGGACACCGTATAACCACTCAAACTTCCAGAAAAATTTCCACTCGTATATTGATAGGTCTGCCCAGGCACAAGACCCGCAAATGCGGCTGCAACCGCCTCCGCCGAGACTCCTCCGCCTGGTGCTTTGAAAGTCACTCCCGCTAAGGTCACGGTCTCATTTGCAGCCATCGCCTTGAAGGTGACGGTGGCCTGCTCTTGAGTAGATGCCGTCAGCCGCTGAAGATGAATCGCCCCATACGGCTTCACACTCTCCGTGATGTTGACTGTAAGGTTAAAGGTGCTGCTGAGACTCTGTGTTGGTGCCGTAGGGACCCGACCCAAGTCTGAATTGTTGATGTAGTTGGTATAAACATACCCGCTGTTCAAGTGGCCTGCGGGGACTGTGTAAGTCGCGGTGTTGGGGTACTGGTCCACCCAGCCGTTGTAGATATCAGGGTCATAAGGCGATACTGTGAACACGAACGGGGTGGAACTGGCAAATGCGGGGGCCACGGCATCCGGAGCCCCAGAGGCCACAGCAGTCGTGAAATTGAGCGTAGAACTGTTTTGAATGCCAGCGAAGAAATTGCCGGCCTTGTCTACAAGGGCGGTTGAATCAATGTTGATGTAGTAGCTTGTGCTGCTAGCCAAACTTCGGAAAGGATTGACAACCAATTGCTTGTCAATAATCTCTAACGTGCCGCCAAGGCTTCCGAGGCCAGTCACCACATCAAACTTTTCGATCAGTGGACCATCGGCACGGTACAACAACACATAGGCTTGTGCGGGCTGTGCAACGCCACGCAAGATCACCTCATCAAAGTTAATCGTGATGTTGGTCGCTACGCCAGTACCTGTGGCATTGTCGGATGGTGTAGAGCTCTCGATGCGCGGGCCAAAGCTATCGTTGTCGTGGTAGACCACAGTGGTCTTTTGAGCCCAGCCAGAACTCTTTCCAAAAACAATATGACTGGCGCCGCTATAGTCGGTCACCCCATTGATGGTGATGCCGTTGATACTAGGACCACCAATAGCGAAGTCAGCAAAACCATCGGAGTTGATATCGCCAATAGCGGCTATATCTGCGCCAATGTTGGTGCGGTTGTTGGCGTCCGAGATGAACATTACCCCGCGAGAGCCCATGCTGTCCGACAGGCTAAAGTCCAAGCCATTGGAGCTGCCGAAAATCAGCGCGACCTTGCCATAAGGACCTGCGAATGGGTTGCCGATGGCAAAGTCTTGGTAACCATCGTTATTTACATCACCCACGCCTTTAATCGTCAGGTTACTGATCAATGACGCGCCGTTCGGGTAATAACTTGAGCTGTTTGCGAGCTCCGAAGTGTTGATAACGAAACCTTGTCCGCTGGCCTGTGTGATCGACGAAAGATTAAAGTTTTCCCAAGTGCTCTTACCAAAGATGACTTTGACCTGGTTGGCACCGGTGTTAACTGCCATGTCAGCAAAGCCATCACCATTGATGTCCCCAATGCCGGTGAGGCCCGACTCGTAGGTGGCGTAATAGTCTTCGTAGTATGGGTCCGAGACCCTCCAGGGGTTCGAGTTGAGGCTTGCAAATGATGTTGAATCGATACCCGTAATGCGAATTCCCTTGCTAGCAATGGTGTTGAGCTCGATCTGTCCTGCCAGATCCTCGGAGCCAAATACCAAATAAGCACTGCCCGCCGCATTAATAATGATGTCGTCGATTCCGTCTTTGTTCACATCGCCTGCGTTGTCCACCTTCCATCCAACGTATTGATCGATGCCTTTGCTCACCAGGTAGGCGCCATCGTTGTATGCGATGGAGAAGGTGGACATTTCAGGGGTTGGTGGGTTGTCGATCACCACGTTGGCATTGGGGATCACAGGTGAGTAGTAGAGCTTTGCGCCGTTCCCACCCACTACCTGCGAGTAACTCACCCCGTTGTGAACGACTGGCTCTTGCCGTACCCAATCACCATAGAGCAACAGAGAATCCACCGCCGTACCCTTGACGATCAACAAGTTGTTGCCATCTGTCATGGCCACCAGCTTTTCAGGCGTGAGAATTAGCTTATTGGCGCTTGCGTTTGTGGTGAGATCGAGAATCTCTATGTTGGTGAGGCCGGTGGGTGGCAAAAGTGAAGTGTTTACATCACCAGCAAAATTTAGCCTCAGAGTGTCTGTTCCCCGACCCGCATCAATTGCCGCAAAACTCATGCTTGTAACGGTAATGACGTCGTCACCGTCTCCCGTCATGGCACCAGCAAAGTCAGGCACCGATACAACATCTGGGCCAGGCCCAAAAACAGTGACAGAACCGCCGAGCTCGTTGGTAATTTTTAATCTAACGGTATCGGACACCGATACAAAGGCATCCCCCTTTTGCAGCACCTTAAAAGTGGCACCGCTCGCGTCAGACTCAAGACCGAAGTAAGCCCAGCCACCGTACAGATGCAATATGTCGTCTGCTGTGCCCTTCACCATCAGACGGCCCGTATCGGACATATTCAGTACGACGTTGTCATCAATGCGAACCGCGTGTGTGCCAGATGCGGAGAGGTCTATCACCTCAAAGCCCTTGAGCTTAGAGCCCGCGACAGGAATCAAATTGGCTATGGGTGTCGAGTCTTGGTCATTTGGGTCAACCAAACCCGTCGTGATGATCAACGTGTCATTGCCGAGACCACCGAAAGCATGCCAATCATCAGCGTCATAGGTCACCACATCGTCGCCGTCACCAGCTTCAATCACATCGGCGCCTGCGCCACCCAGAATCGTGTCACTGCCCCCGCCCGACTTGATGACATCCGAGTTTGCCGAGCCGGTGAGTGAATCGGAATTATCTGTGCCCCGAGTGACTGCATACACTGGATGGTTCTCTGGAAGAACCAGATTCAATTCGACTGGCGTCGAGGAACCAGGGGGAATATAAGAAATTGTTCGAGTAACCTGCCCATTGACGGGCGCTGACAGGGACCATGTCCCCTCCAGGAAAACTGCGTCCCCAGAATCGAGAGCGAGGGTCAAGGTATGTCCGGCATTGCCCATGGCATAAAGGGCTGCGGGGCTAATGACGATCAAATCGTTTTGACTATTGGCCAGATCAATCACTTCGATGCTGCTCAGGTCTGGTCGTCTGGCCTCTGCTGCTGGTCGACCCGGATCGGTCAAATCGAGCAAGGTGCCCGAACCCCGAACCCTCAGGGTGTCCACTCCATCTCCGCCAGAGACCGAATAATCGGCCGAGTCATAAACAATCGTGTCATTGCCTCCGCCGGCATTGATGATGTCAGCGCCGCCGCCGCCATCAATGGTCTCCGCTGCGTTTGAGCTATGACCTACGATGACTTCAGCGCCGCGGCCCCCGGTTATGCTCAGCTGATTGCCATCCCCAACGATTTGATCAACCTTGCTGACCTCAAGGGCCAAAAGAACAGTGACGGGTGTGCCATCGCTGGCAAAGTTGGTGAACCGGTTATAGGTGATGCCCAACACCTGTTCTGAACCACGTGACATCCAGCCTGTACCGGCCAACAACACCGCATCGCCAGCATTGCCCTCCACGATCAAGGTGTCGGTAGAACCCGACATGTCACGCACTTGGTCGGCACCAACTGTTAAGCGGTTGTCTCCCGTTCCACGAATGTCCCACTTTTCAATGCCACTCAAAACGGGGCCGCCTACCGCCGTTAAGTCGATGTTTACTCCGGCGCCAGTTACACGAACAGTGTCCGTCTCAGTGTCATCGGGGTCATCGGCTGTGGAACCCCCCAAGTAAGTGTGATCAGCGGGATCGTATATAAATACGTCCTCGCCCGGACCACCCACCAGGGTGTCAGAGCCGGGCCCGCCATTAAGGGTGTCGCTGCCGCGTCCTCCCTCTAACCTCTGTGAGCCCTCACCCGAGACCAAATAATCTTTGGCATCGGTGCCCAAATAAGTTACGGCTACGCCAGCCTGAACCAAAACAGTCGTGTTATTTAAGGTAAAAGGCGTGTAGGTGACCGTCGCCTGCGTTGCGGGGCTGACCTCTGTGACGGGGATTCCTTGAACCCACGGCCCAACCAAACGAGCAGTGTCTTCCGTATCGCCCGTAATTCGCAGGGTTCGATTCGAGCCAATTGCAGCGACGGCACTCGACCCAAGAACCACTGTGCCAATACCAGCGCCAAGGTCAATTTCCTCAAAACCGCGAATGCGGTCCGCTGAAGCAGCGCTTAAATCAGTGAGGCCTGCAGACAACCTCAAGCGGTCGTATCCCGCACCACCATCAATCAACAAATCGGCTGCATCGAACAACACAACATCATTGCCCGCACCGGCCTTAATTATGTCTACTCCCACCCCGCCGGCAAGAGTGTCGTTACCCGTTGAGCCCCTCAAGAACTGAAAATCTGCATTGCCCGTGAAATCACCCGTGGCTGTATCGATCGACTGAATGGTCGCCGCCGCTCTCACCCTGAGAGTTACAGTCGTTGCATCAACTGTCGAAGTAAAAACCTTATAGTCGCCAACCGTCGTGGGAGCGCTCCAAACTCCCTCTAGGAAAACCGTGTCGCCGGCGTCGGCCTCAACCACCAGAGTGTCTGAAGTCGACGAAAGCGCACCCAGACTCGCGGGGTCCACCACCAGGTAGTTATTACCACCTCCCCGGATATCAAAAATCTCCATATTTTGGATGGCGGGACGGTTGGTGGAATCAACCACATCGAGTATCAAATTGGCGGCGCTTGGGGAAAAGACCAGGGCATCTCCCTCGCCACCGGCGCCATCAACTGCAATGTCTGAGGCATTGAAGATGCGCTGGTCGTTGCCGGCAGTTCCGATAAAAGAAATGGTGAGCTGAATATCAGGCGCCAAAAGCACGGTGGCCACGGTGCCGTCATCTGCGGTGTATGTGTACTTGTTGTATCGAACGGCAGCGCCGCCGCCATAAGTTACGGGCTCGGTACCATCGGCCACCCAGTTTCCCGCCAACGCCACCACATCTCCCAACTGCCCATGCACCTTCAAAGTGTCTGAGGTATCAGAGAGATCGAATACTTGTTGGGCATTAAGCAAAACTGTCTGGTTGCCAAATCCGATTAGATCGATCTCTTCAATACCTGAGATACGTCCCACCGGAATGTCCGAAAAGTTAACAGTCCCGCTATCTCGAATGGCCAAAACATCGTTACCAGTACCGCCATCAATGCGGACGTCGTCTCTGTCAAACAAGATCCAGTCGTTGCCGCCACCCGCCATGATGCTGTCGGCCCCTGCGCCACCGATGATGGTATTGGCCAAGTCCGAACCAATAATGGTGTCGTTGCCTGCACCACCAGTCACGTTTTCAATGAAGCGCAGGGTGTCCTGACCGGTATGCAGACTACTCGCCGTACCCTGTCCCAGGTTAATAGTCAGCGGGCTTGCTGCCGTAACAGCGCTGTAATCAAGCGTATCAATGCCGGTGCCACCGTCCATGGTGTCATCGCCTGCGCCGCCAATAAACAAGTCGTTGCCTATGCCCCCCTCAATACTGTCATTTCCATCACCGCCGGCAAGCGTGTCATTGCCCGCACCACCCAAAATGGTGTCGTTGCCAGAACCCCCATCCATGTAATCCGCACCGTCACCACCATCAACAAAATCACTTCCCGCGCCGGCAAATACAGTGTCCGCTCCGCTACCCGCTATGACTGTGTCGTTGCCATCCCCCGCATAGACCAAATCATTTCCGTCACCGGCATCAATAGAGTCGTCTCCCGATCCAGCGCCCTCGCTGTCGTTACCGCCATAGATGACGTCGTTGCCCACTCCACCCAGAACAGTGTCATTTCCAGCGCCAGCAATAAGCGTGTCGTTACCAGTTCCTCCGTCAACAAAGTCGTTACCTGCACCTGCATTAAATGAATCGTCGCCGCCGTTGCCCCGATACTCATCGTCTCCAGCAGTACCCACTTGGGTATCCGCACCTTCACCTGACGTGATGAGCAAACCTGGAGTGATGACCGTGGGTACATAAACCGTCAACGGAACCGGGGTGGGGTTAGGATTGGCCGCGGTGGGTTGTGGGGTGTAACTCGTGGAATGCCAGACGGTGTAATTAACGCCATCAATGGTTTGTACTTTGGGAGAAGCGTTAGCTTGTAGGGCTTGGCCGTTGTTGTCGAGCTGCTGCCAACCGCCCACCAAACGCACGCCGTCTTCGGCTGCGCCTTGTAGGATGAGGGCACTGGCTTCAGAGATCGAACGAATACTGGCTTTGGCTCCTGCACCCGGAACCACGGTCAAATTGGTGACGTCACCACTGCCCGCAAGCGATGTGAAAGTGACCGCATTGCCGGAAACGACACTGCCACGGCTGAAACCCGTCATGTCTCCGGCTAAGCCGCCCGCAGCAAAAGCAGCAGCAACGGTATCGGCCGTCACAGGGCCAACGGCGGTATATGACAAATCACCAATGGTCAGCGTTTCCCCATCTGCCATGGCAACAAAGTGGATGGTGACGGTCTCGGGATCTGTCGAGGTTCCATTCCGTACCGTCACCTGGTGACCTGTATTCCCAGTCAATTCAAGATTAACGATGCGCTCAGCAGCAGAGAGGGTGGAGACCGTCAAAACGCCGTTAACCGCTGGGCCGGTTGCATAACCCGTCAGTGTTCTATTTTGGAAAGCCTCGGCCACTTGAGCAGCGGTCATGTCTGCAGTGGCCGTTACGGTATACCCGCCAAGCGTCAGGCTCTGACCATTTGAAAGGGTTGCAAATTGAATGTTGGTCGTGCCGCGCGTCAGCGCGTAGACATCGGCTTCTGCCAATTTCACAGACTGCACACCTGAGGCCGTTAAATCGATGGCTTCAAAACCGGCGAAAGGGTCATCTTGCATCAGGGTGAAGTCAACGAAGCCTGCGCTGCTTGACAACACCAAGGTGTCTTTTGTGCCTGTCCCGCCCATGACCTTGGCGTCGTTCGCATCAAACAGGATGCGGTCGTTACCGGATCCGCCATCGATGGTGTCAGCGCCTGCGCCGCCATCGATCAAGTTGTCTTCTGCGCCACCCACAATCAGGTCGGCACCTCCTGAACCAATGACGTTCTCAAAACCCGACAGCGCATCCGTACCAGCACCCTGTGCCGAGCCAGCAGCGACGGTCACAGGATTGCCCGCCAAGGTGCCAGTGATCGATTGGTTGCTGAGGTTGATGATCAGCGGGCCTGACACCTCGGAGTAATCCAGGGTGTCGATGCCATCACCGCCTGCCAAGGTGTCGTTATCGTTGCCCGCACCGCCGCGAATCGTGTCGTTACCAGCGCCACCGTTGAGAGAATCGGCACCAGCACCGCCCGAGATGATGTTGTCTTCGGCATCACCGGTAATGCTGTCCGCGCCCGAGCCACCGATAATATGGCGAATGCCCGAAAGCGTATCGATACCGGTGGAACTTGAGGTGGCGGTACCCCCCCCATTGCTCAAGGTAAGCGTGACCGGCGTAGTCGCGTCTGAGAAGTCTGCGGTATTGATACCACTGCCACCATCCAAGATATCGTTTCCGGCACCACCGCGCAGGAGATCGTTGCCTTCTCCTCCTAACAAAATGTCATTGCCTGCACCACCTAACAAGACATCGTTATCAACGCCACCGTCTAAAATGTCGTCGCCGTCGCCGCCATCTAGAGTGTCACCGCCCGCACCACCAACCAGCAAGTTATCCCCAGAATCGCCGGTAATTCGATCGCTACCGCCCCCACCCAAAACGGCTTCAAATTCATAGACACTATCCAGGCCACCAAGGCCATCACTGGCTTGGTTGCTGGACAAGTCCACCACCACACCTTGATTGGAGGCGTTGTCGCTGTAGTCCAGGAAGTCGTAACCCGCACCTCCGCGCAAAGTGTCGTTGCCTGCGCCGCCCACGATAGTGTCATTACCTGCGCCGCCTTCAATGCTGTTATTGGCCGCTGAACCGACCACCAGGTCGTTACCCGACCCCGCGACTAAATTCTCGATTCCATATAGAACATCGATACCCAAACCGTTGGGGTTTGCATCCACCACGGTTCCGCCATCGGATAAATTGGCTACAAGGTTCCCAGTAGCGGCCGAGTAGTCGGCCAAGTCAACACCAGACCCTCCATCCAACGTGTCGTTACCAGTACCCCCAATAAGTACGTCGTTATCGGCACCACCACTCAGATAGTCGTCGCCCGACCCTCCCAAGAGGGTATCGTTTCCTGCCTCACCGAGTAGACTGTCGTTGCCAGCACCTCCCTCAATCAGGTTCCAATCGCTGCTCCCGCGAATCGTGTCGTTACCAGAACCACCGAGCACGTTCTCAAAATTAAGCAGGACGTCGTTGCCTTGGCTAGCAGGCCCAGTGCTGGCATCTTCCGAGAATCCGATAGCCCGGTCAGGACGACCGCCTAGGTCGATGCTCAGATTGGTTGAGGCCCGGGAGAAGTCAATGGTGTCAATCCCGTCTCCACCATCGAATCGATCGTCGCCGGGCCCAGCAATAACGGTATCGTTTCCGCCACCTGCATTGATTGTGTCATCGCCCTCGCCGCCAGACATAAGATCGCCGGCTCCCGTTCCTGCCAGTAAGTCGTCGCCTTGCGTTCCGCCGATTAAGCGAACAATCTGAACATCTGGATCAACCTTGATTGTATGTGTACCACCGTCAGTGGCAACCAAGGTGTATTCAATTCGTCCATCGGCATCTGGGGTTGAGTTCTTCTGCCAAGCGCCTGAGAGAACCAGGGTGTCGAGTTCGTCTCCCTGGACAACAATTGGCCCCTGAATACCAATTGGTTGATTCGTACCATCTACACGCTCGAAGGTTTCTCTTGATAGCACCAGCGTATTGCTTCCACCACCAAGCAGGCTTAGAACCTCGACGTTCAATAGCTGTGGGCCAGAGCGAAGGTCGACCTCTGGTAAATGCGACAAACTCACTGTGTCGACATCAGCGCCTCCGTCAATTAAGGTGTCGTCGGGGTCATACACCACGAAGTCGTTGCCAGCTCCACCAAGAATGACGTCTGGGCCGAGTCCACCCTCAAGGGTGTCATGTCCAGAACCACCATCGAGTGTGTCTTCTCCATCACCACCATTGAGGCTATCGTCTCCATCACCTCCCAAAAGTTGGTCGGCGCCAGGACCCCCTGAAAGCGTATCGTTTCCATCGCCACCCTCCAGAGTGTCGTCCCCGTGGCCACCATCCAGCGAATCATTTCCAAGACCACCAATCAAAAGATCTTGGCCTGCTCCACCCAACAAAGTGTCATTACCAGCGCCCCCATCGATGGTGTCGTTTCCTTCGCCACCTACCAATTGATTGGCCGCACTGCTACCAATCAATAGATCGCTGCCCAAGCCACCCACAGCGTTGGCTATATTGAGCAGCGTGTCTGTTCCTACCGTTGTCGCATCGCCTTGGGCGGAGCCGCCCACCACAGTTACAGGGTTGCCCCCGATACTGCCTTGCACTGTTGTAGTGCCGAGGTTGACGATTACCCCGCTATTGGTATTACCGTAATCAACAGTGTTTGTTCCAAGACCGCCATTGAGGGTGTCATCACCTGGCCCACCCCGCAATAGATCATTACCAGCCCCCCCAAGAACAGAATCATTTCCCGCGCCTGCATCAATGAACTCATTTGCAGAGGAATTGCTGCGATCAATTGTCTCAGCAGAAACAGAGCCTGCCACGTTGTTCAACACATTGACGCGGGACTCGAGTTGAATGAACACCTCTGCATTGGTTGCAACCTCGACGGCACGATATGTCTGATAGGCGACTCCACCAATCAGCGTGGGGGTGCCCTGCGCTTCGAATGTGGTCCAACCACTCCTTTGCTTCAAAACTAAGTTATCTTGCGCGTCACCATTAATACGCAGAGTGTGCGCGGGTGCATCCGTGATTTGAAACACCACAAAAGGGTCTAACAGTAGAGAGTTGCTGTCGAAACCTCGAAGGTCTATAGCCTCAATACTGCTCATAACCCCGCTACCAACGCTTGTCAGGTCTGCCGTTGCATCCCGAACTGACAGGGTGTCGAAGCCTGCGCCTCCACTGATACGCGCATCAAGTGCATCGAAAACGAAAGTGTCGTTGCCCACGCCTCCAATAAGGCTGTCGCTTCCGGGGCCACCATCGAGCGTGTCTCCGGTACTGCCTGCTTGGAGCGTGTCTGATAAACCATAGCCTTGCAGCAAACCAGATGTATTAGTGCCGTTGGCTGTTATTCCGACAACTGCCACATCTGGATCAACTAGAAGCGTTGCGCTTCCATTGGTATATGCCTCATAGCCGGAGATGTCACGGCCCGGGTTTCGGGTCCATTCACCAATTGGGCTTAACGTGTCCCCCGGCTTGCCATTGATACGAACGGTGGGGTTTGTGGCTCCACCCATATCACGCACATTCTGCAGATTAAGCGTAAGTTGATTCGTTGCTCCACTGCCCTCCATATCGATAATCTCGATACCAAGGAGTCGCCCCGGTGCAGTGGCAAGATTGATGGCTCCGCCAGGTACGAGAAGTCGATCGACCCCAGCCCCGGCATTTATGGTTGCAAGGGGGTTATATCGGATTGTGTCGTTGCCCGATCCGCTAATGATCGTGTCGGTACCACCACCGCCGTCAATGGTGTTGTCACCATCCCCCGCTTCAATACGGTTGGCCTGAAGTGAGCCCACAATCGAGTCATTACCACTTCCGGTAATTATGTTTTCAATGTCTCTGAGTTGATCGGTCCCGGTTCCTCGGGGGGATGGGTCTATAACAAACCCGTTCTGTGAGTCAGCAAGGCTCACCACCAGGTTCCCGGCTTCGCTGCTGTAGTCAGCCGTGTCCACTCCAGAACCGCCGATTAGGAGATCGTCACCAGGACCACCAATGAGGGTGTCGTCTCCCGCGCCCCCGTCAAGGGTGTCATTTCCGGCGCCGCCGGAAAGCACATTGGCTTGTGAATTACCGATTAGCTCATCGTTTCCTGCGCCCCCCAAGACGTTTTCAAAACCATTCAGTGAGTCTGTGCCTCCAAGCCCGTCATTCGCGATGCCTGTCGTCAAATTGACAGAGACTGGCTGCGAAGCCGTATTCGTGCTGTAGTCGATTGTGTCGATTCCTGAACCGCCAAGCAGGCTGTCGTTTCCAGGGCCGCCAACAACCGTATCGTTTCCTCCACCTGCATCAACGGTATCGGCGCCATTTGAGCCCAAAATAGATTGCGCGAGACCATCTGATATCAAGGGCGTGTCGGGGGTGACGGTGACTGATCGAGCAACACTTACCCCACTCTGCACATACACGGTGTGGGCGTTTAGCGTATAGGGAGTGAAACCATTTTCAGTCGTACCTGCAATCCATGCTCCCTGCAAAAGAAGCTGGTCGTTGCCGTCACCTACAATAGAAACGGGTGAGGTCAACCCACCGGTACGCTCAAAAGCCTGTGCGGACAGCAGCAACTGCGTACCCGTTCCACCACCCATATCGAGTACGTCAATGCTCGAAAGGAGGGGCCCAGTCGACAAATCTGCTTTAGCGAACCTTGAAAAGTCGAGGGCGTCGGTTCCGGTGCCGCCATCGACTGTTAAATCATCTGGATCCCAGAAAATTCGATCGTTTCCAGCGCCAGCGTAAATCACGTCAGCGCCCTCGCCACCATCAATCACATCGTTACCAGATCCACTACCGACGGAGTCAGTTCCACCAAAAACAAGATCATTTCCAGAACCACCCAAAAGAGTGTTGTCTCCGGTTCCGCCCTTCAAGGTATCGTCGCCAAAGCCTCCTTCTAGGTAATCGTTTCCAGAACCACCCTCGAGCGAGTCATGCCCATAACCACCCAGTAAGGTGTCACTGCCATTGCCCCCACTAAGCGTATCGTCACCAAAACCACCGTCGAGTACATCCAAACCATCGCCACCCACCAAAGAATCTGAGCCAATTCCGCCAATCAGCGTGTCATTGCCCGTGCCACCAATCAGAGTGTCGTTACCCCCGCCACCCGAGATCTGCGAGGCTGTGTTACCTCCGACAATTGAGTCGTTACTGTCTACGCCGCGTAGCAAGTCCGTTGGCGCTCCAGCAGACTGTCCCGCTAAGACTTGCGCTCGCGAATCAACCTTTAGGGTGATCGTCTGCCCACCGACTATTGCCGTGTACACCTTATATTCCGAGCCATCACTGCGCTCAGTCGTGTTACTCAACGTCCAAACATTTGGGCCAGGGGAAGTTGGATCCGCAGAATCCTTGAGCACGAGCCTATCAGCCGCCTCACCCTTAATCACCAGAACATTGTTCGTATCGGTTATCGCAGCTACCGTGGCTGCGTCCAATACCAAGGTATTGGCATACGAGCCCCTCAGGTCAATTGCCTCGATGCTTTTCACAACGCCTGACAGCATGTCGGTGAGGTCGGCGATTGCATCCCTCACAGCCAGCGTGTCGAAACCGGCACCACCATCGACACTTACATCCAGTGGATCGAACACCAAAATATCAGGGCCGGGGCCACCCAGCAATTGATCGCTTCCGGGGCCACCATCGAGCGTGTCCCCAGCACTGCCTGCCCTCAAGGTGTCGGCCAGTCCGTAGCCCTGCAATACGGTCGCGTAGTTGCCACCCTGAGTCGACTCACCAACCACCTGAACACTCGGACTGACCAACATGGTGGCATTGCCATTTGTGTAGGCGTAGAGTCCGCCAGAGTCCGAGCCGGGTGACCGGGTCCAGTCGCCCGACGGGGTCAATGTATCGTTGGCATCACCCAAAACCGTGATAACAGGATTTACGAGCCCCGCCATCTCCCGAACATTTTCGGCACTAATCACAAGCCGATTGGGGCCTGCATCTTGTTGGAGACTTACAACCTCGATACCCTCGACACGCCCCGTGGCAGTGGTCATATCAACC
>VGHK01000009.1 GCA_016868305.1 Betaproteobacteria bacterium
CCTTCGTCTAGAGGCCTAGGACATCACCCTTTCACGGTGAGTACAGGGGTTCGAATCCCCTAGGGGACGCCATCTATTGAAGTAAGACCCCCAAGCGGGCATTCCAGCATCCAAGCGATCAAGTTATTGGGCGTCTGTTTCGTAATGTTTTAGGTTACGTTCGTAATCGTTTTGATTACAAAAAGGTGCCATCAATTTACGGGGCATGATCGCCCCAGGAGTTAACGATCGCTTTTTTGTAGGAGACGGGCACCAGCGCAAGGTGGCGACTGGTGCTGGTGGCCTGTGGGATCCCAATGCGCGGTCAGTCAATTGGTGTTCGCTGGGGTCATTCTAGTAATTAACTGCATTTTATAAATGTTTCCGTAACTCGTAGCTTTACTTCTCGTCCTTGCCGTGCATCACCATGATGGTCTGCTGCATCAAGGCACAGAGTGTTTCTCGGCCAGCTTTTGTTGCAAAGACCTCTGCCTGGGTAATCACCAGCGTGCGACCGGGACGCACCACTCGGCCACGGGCAATCAGCCTGTCCCCGTCTGCAGGCGCAACCAGGTTCATCTTGTATTCCACGGTAAGCACGGAGGCCGTCTCGGGTACGACCGTCATGGCCGCATAGCCTGCCGCCGAATCGGCGATCATGCCAACGACGCCACCGTGTACAAATCCGTGTTGCTGCTCAATGCCCTCCCAATGGGCCACATGGATTTCGGTTTGTCCGTGCCGAATATCAGATATTTCGGCCCGAATCAGTGCCATGGCCTGCTGGCGGAAAAAGCTCTCTCGTACTCGGTTGGCGAAGTCCTTAGTAGGGGGCTGTGTCATGGCATTGGAATTACATTACGGTGACACATTACGGTGGCATTACGCATTACGGTGACAGTTTACTAAATACACTAAATAAGTCCAAAATAAGCGATATTTGGTAAAATTAGTGTATTTAGTAAACTGTCACCGTAATGAGTGTATTTAGTAAACTGTCACCGTAATGCACGTAATGCGTAATTCTGCTACAAGCACTCGCTTGCAAAGTCTGCCAGCCGCGACCGTTCTCCCCGTTGCAGAGTCACGTGCCCGCCATGTCCCCAGCCCTTAAATCGGTCGACGGTGTAGGTGAGTCCAGAAGATCCCTCGGTAAGGTAGGGCGAGTCGATCTGGGCGATGTTGCCCATACAGACCACCTTGGTGCCGGGGCCGGCTCGAGTGATGAGCGCCTTCATCTGCTTGGGCGTTAGGTTTTGTGCCTCGTCGATGATCAAGAATTTATTAACAAAAGTACGACCGCGCATAAAGTTCATCGACTTGATTTTGATGCGACTGCGAATCAGATCGTTGGCGGCCGAGCGACCCCAGTCGCCGCCAGAGTCCATACCGCGGTTGAGCACCTCAAGGTTGTCTTCAAAGGCGCCCATCCAGGGCTGCATTTTTTCTTCTTCGGTACCAGGAAGAAAACCAATGTCTTCGCCAATGGGCACAGTGGCACGGGTAACGATAATCTCGTTGTAGATCTTGGTCTCGAGTGTCTGGGCAAGCCCGGCGGCCAGTGCCAGCAGGGTCTTGCCGGTGCCGGCCTGACCCAGCAGGGTAACAAAGTCGATCTCGGGGTTCATCAAAAGACTTAGGGCAAAGTTCTGCTCACGGTTACGGGCCACAATGCCCCATACGGCGTTCTTAGCATGGCTGAAGTCTCGAATAACCCGCAAGACCGCCGTCTGCCCCTTAACCTCCTGCACAATGGCGTGCAGGGGAGGCTGGCTTTCATCAAAGACAAACTGATTGATATGAAAGCTGGCGCACAAGGGCCCTGAGACACGGTAATAGCTGGTGCCTGCCTGCTGCCATGACTCCATGTTTCTGCTGTGCGTCTCCCAGAAGTCGGCTGGTAGCGGCATGCTGCCGGTGTAGAGCAGGTCAGCGTCATCGATCACCTGATCATTAAAGTAATCTTCTGCCGGTAGCCCAAGGGTATGGGCTTTAATACGAATATTGATGTCTTTGGAGACCAGCACCACGTCTTTGTCGGGGTGTTTTTCGGAAAGCGCCTTGACCACCCCCAATATCTGGTTGTCCGCCTTGCCTGTGGCCAGCCCCTGGATGGGCGTGATGGGCAGCGCCTCGGTCTGAAAAAAGAGTCTGCCGGTAGCGTCGCTATGGCCCAGAGCCGATAGGGCAATGCCCTCGTGCAGCGATTTACGCCGGTCTTCGGGCAGCGCTTCGATTAAGGCATCGAGGCTGCGAGACACTTGTCGCACATGCCGGGCCACCTCGGAGACGCCCTTTTTGTGGCCATCGAGTTCTTCTAAGGTCATCATGGGCAGGAAGACATCGTGCTCCTGAAACCGAAACAGGCTGCTCGGGTCGAGCATGAGCACGTTGGTATCGAGAACAAAGAACTTCTTTGGCCCGTTGTGCTGTGAGATTGACCGCAGGGGTTTGGCCAATCGCAGTGGCGTTGCCTGGGCGGGTGTGCCTTGCTTGCGTGTCAAGGCCGTGTTGTCTGCGGCGGGCGCCGAGTAGGGCACTCGGGCGCGGAAGGCAGGCTCTGCCCGCCCGAGAGTCTCGAATCGGGGCGTTCCGGCCGCAACCGGCGCGACAAATTCTTCAGGGTCTATGGATTTTTTGCTGGGCTTCTTCTGGGTAGATTTGGCAAGAACGGCGTCATCGGGCTGCAGGAAGGTGGCGGGTTTACTGGGGGCCTTTGGCAGCGGCATGCACGGTCCTTTCGTTGAATAGCAAGAAAAAATTAATTCTAAACAGTATTTATAAACCTGGCCTGCTATGGCTGCAGCGCCTGTGCCTTCTCAAGCACCTCTTGGGCATGGCCTGGCACCTTGACGCCACGCCAGGCATGCCGCAGTACGCCCTTGGCATCAAACAAAAAGGTGCTGCGCTCAATACCCTGGACCATCTTGCCGTACATGTTCTTGGTCTTGATAACACCAAATGCCTTGCATATCGACTCATCGGTATCGGCTGCTAGGTTAATCGACAGCGCATGCTTGGCGCAGAACTTGGTATGCGACGCCAGGCTGTCTCGAGAGACGCCCAGTATCTGTGTTCCTGCTGCGAGAAATTCCTGGTGCAGTCGCGTGAAGTCAATGCCCTCAACAGTACAGCCAGGTGTGTCGTCTTTGGGGTAGAAGTAGACCACGAGTGACTGGCCAAGGTAGGCATGCAGTGTGGTGCTGCCCAGGCTGGTGGCAATCGGCAGGTCTGGGATCTGGTCGCCTAGGGCAAGACCAGAGGCAGACGGGCTATCAGCAGCGTTCATAGAGAGATCTCCGAGTGTGGTTGGGCTTGAACAAGAACAGCGGCAAGAACACGGCGGCCTTCGGCCGCCAGCAGGTTAAAGGTGCGACAGGCGGCTGGCGTGGACATTACTTCTATGCCTCTGGGGATACCCTGCGTTAGGCTGCCAGCCTGCAGCCGGTGCATGGTCTCGCGGGGGAGGAAGACCTGACGACTTCCTGTTCCGATGATAAGAACCTCTGCTGTGGAGGCGATAACGGATGCCAGGTCTTCGGGAGAGATATCGTCGGCCAGGCGCGGGGCCCAGGGTACGGGGCCCGTGTCTGACCGCACAACCACCGACTGGGTCCATATCTGCCGGTTGATTTCGATGTGCGAATCGCCATAGCCCGTGAAGGTAAAGGCAGCATTGAGAGGGTCGGGCAGGAGTTTTGATCCCATGAATCCTCAATCTAGCAGGTTTTCTTTGGTTTTTTGTTGCTAAGCCGCTGGGGTAAAGTAAGCGTTTTTCCCAATCTAGGTATCTATGAAGCCGTTTCCAAGAATTCAACGCCTGCCGCCCTATGTTTTCAATATCACCGCGGAACTGAAAATGGCCGCCCGCAGGCGCGGTGAAGACATTATCGACATGAGCATGGGTAACCCTGATGGGCCGACCCCCGCGCATATCGTTGAAAAGCTGGTGGAGGTGGCCCAGAAAGAACACACCCACGGGTATTCGGTGTCGAAGGGCATACCACGACTGCGCAAGGCTATTGCCACCTGGTATCAAAACCGCTACGGGGTGACGCTGAATCCTGACACTGAGGCGATTGCGACCATTGGCTCCAAAGAGGGCTTGGCCCACCTGATGCTCGCCACGCTCGACCGCGGTGACACGGTGCTTGTGCCCAACCCTTCTTACCCGATTCATATCTATGGCGCCATTATTGCGGGCGCCGATGTCCGTTCGATACGCATGACCTCCGATGTGGATTTTTTCGAGGAACTGCAGCGGGCGATTCGCGAGTCGATTCCCAAGCCCAAGATGATGATCCTGGGGTTTCCCAGTAACCCCACGGCCCAGTGCGTTGACCTGCGGTTTTTCGAGCGGGTGGTGGCCCTGGCCAAAGAGCATGACATTCTGGTGGTGCACGACCTGGCTTATGCAGACATTACCTTTGATGGCTACCGTGCCCCGTCGATTATGGAAGTACCCGGTGCCCGCGATGTGGCCGTGGAGTTCTTCACGCTTTCAAAGTCTTACAACATGGCGGGCTGGCGGGTTGGGTTTATGGTGGGCAATGCCGAGCTGGTAAGCGCCCTGGCGCGCATTAAGAGCTACCACGACTACGGCACCTTTACCCCCATTCAGGTAGCCTCTGTAATTGCCCTTGAGGGCCCACAGGAATGCGTTGAAGAGGTACGACTGCAGTACCAGCGTCGACGCGATGTCTTGGCTAAGGGATTAATCGAGGCGGGCTGGCCTATTGAGGTGCCTAAGGCCTCGATGTACATCTGGGCAAAGATTCCCGAGGCCTATGCGGCCATGGGCTCCCTGGAGTTTGCAAAAAAATTGCTGCTTGAGGCCAAGGTGGCGGTGTCGCCCGGTATTGGCTTTGGTGAATACGGCGATGGCCATGTCCGGTTTGCGCTAATAGAAAACGAACACCGCACGCGCCAGGCGGTGCGCGGCATTAAAGAGATGTTTCGCAAGGATGGACTGATTCGGCTGCCCATTGAGCCCGCAGCGGGGCAGGGCGCGGGCGAGGGGGCAGCAGCTATGCCAATGGCAGCCGCGCGGAGCGGGTCATGACTGCGGGGCCTTTGCGGGTAGGCCTTGCCGGCCTGGGCACGGTAGGAGGCGGCACCTACACGGTGCTCACCCGTAACGCGCAAGAGATTCGGCGCCGGGCGGGGCGTGCTATCGAGATTGTGGCGGTAGCGGATCTTGATCAAGAGAAGGCCAAGGCGCTGACACAAGGGCGATGCCCGATATTTGCCGATGCCCGCGAGATGCTCGCGAAAACAGACCTCGATGTGGTGGTAGAGCTCATTGGCGGCTACGGATTTGCCAAAGACTTTGTAATGGCCGCGATTGCCCAAGGACGGCATGTGGTTACGGCTAATAAGGCCCTGCTGGCGGTGCATGGCCGCGAGATCTTTCCGGCGGCGCAGGCCAAAGGCGTATCGATTGGCTTTGAGGCCGCGGTGGCTGGTGGTATTCCCATTATTAAGTCGCTTCGTGAGGGGCTCACGGCCAATCGCATCGAATGGGTGGCCGGCATTATTAATGGCACAACCAATTTCATTTTGAGTGAGATGCGGGACAAGGGTCTGCCCTTCGATACCGTTTTGAAAGAGGCCCAACGGCTGGGCTATGCCGAGGCTGACCCCACTTTTGATATTGAAGGGGTTGATGCCGCCCATAAGATTACGCTCATGTCAGCGATTGCCTTTGGCATGCCAGTGAAGTTTGACCAGGCCCATATCGAGGGCATTACCAGGCTGCAGAGTATCGACATTCGGTATGCCGAACAGCTGGGCTATCGCATCAAGCTCTTGGGCATTACCAAGCGGCAGGCCCATGGGGTGGAGCTGCGGGTGCATCCCACGCTGATTCCTGCAAAGCGGCTTATTGCCAATGTAGAAGGTGCCATGAATGCGGTGCTGGTCAAGGGCGATGCGGTCGGCCACACGCTCTATTACGGCAAGGGCGCAGGCGCGGAGCCCACCGCGAGCGCAGTGATTGCCGATCTGGTTGATCTCGCTCGGGCGCTACACGCACCCATTGAAGACCGTGTGCCGGCGCTGGCCTTTCAGCCGGCTCAGATGCAGGACATGCCGGTGCTGCCGGTGGCAGAGACCCAGACCGGTTTTTATCTACGCCTGCGGGTGAAAGACCAGTCGGGCGTACTGGCAGACATTACTCGTGCCCTGGCCGATGGGGGTATCTCGATTGATGCCTTTATCCAGCGTGAGCCCGCCGAGGGCGAAGACGAGACCGATGTCATTCTCTTGACCCACACCTGTCTGGAGCGTGAGATGCGGCTGGCGATTGCCCGTATCGTGCAGCTCTCAACTGTCGTGGGCGAGCCCGTGACCCTGCGGGTAGAAACCTTCGCATGAGTCTGCAGTATGTCTCTACCCGCAGCGCTGCGCGCCTAGGCGGGTTTCAAGAGGTATTGCTTGAGGGGCTCGCCCCCGATGGTGGTCTCGCGGTACCTGAGGCCATACCGCGTTGGTCTGCGGAGACGATTAGTGGGCTTTCCGGGCTTGCCTATGCAGATCTCGCGGCAAGGGTCGTGCATGCTTTTGCCGATGATATTGCGCCCGACACTTTGTTACGCCTCGCGCGCGGGGCCTACACCGAGGCAAAGTTTGGCTCTGCGGCGATTGCACCTGTAACCCCCTTAGGCGAAGAGTCGGGCAGTGTTCTGGCCTTGTTAGAGCTCTCTAATGGGCCTACGCTGGCCTTTAAAGACATGGCCATGCAGATGCTCGGCCAGCTCTTTGAACATGTGCTTACTGCGCAGGGCAAGACGCTCAATATTCTTGGGGCCACCTCGGGCGATACCGGCAGTGCGGCCGAATACGCCATGCGCGACAAAAAGGCGGTGGCGGTCTTTATGCTCTCGCCCCAAGGCCGCATGAGTGCCTTTCAGCGGGCCCAGATGTACTCGCTGCAAGAGCCCAATATCCATAACCTTACCGTGCCCGGCGCCTTTGATGACTGCCAGGATATGGTCAAGGCGGTCTCCGCCGATCTCGACTTTAAGTCACGCATGCGCATTGGTACGGTGAACTCGATTAACTGGGCCCGTATAACCGCACAGGTGGTCTACTACTTTGCTGGCTACTTTCAGGCGGTGCGCGTCTTTGGTCTGCGGTATGGCGACCCGGTCGATTTTTCGGTGCCCTCGGGCAACTTTGGCAATATCTTGTCGGGTCATGTAGCGCGGTCGATGGGCCTGCCCATTGGCCAGCTGGTGGTGGCCACCAACGAAAACAACGTGCTCGATGAGTTTTTTAAGACAGGGCGTTATCGGCCGCGCGGCACGGCTGAGACTTTTCTCACTTCCAGCCCGTCGATGGATATTTCGAAGGCATCTAACTTTGAGCGCTATGTCTACGATCTGGTGGGCCGTGACCCGCAGCGGCTCTCGGCGCTCTGGCGCAGCCTTGCGGAGCAGGGGGAGTTTGTTCTGCCAGAGGCGGACCGAAGCGTAGCGGTTGCCGCAACGGGCATGGTCTCGGGCTGTAGCCGTCATGCCAACCGGCTCGATACCATTCGCGATCTGGCCCACCGCTATGGCCGCGTAATTGACCCGCACACCGCCGATGGTGTCTATGTGGCGCGGCAGTATCTGCGCAAGGGGGTGCCCATGCTCTGCCTTGAGACCGCCCTGCCGGCAAAGTTTGAAGAAACGATTTTAGAGGCGCTCGGCAGGCCGGCGCCGCGTCCGCCCGGCCTGGCAGCGCTAGAGACCCTGCCGCAGCGGGTACAGGCCATTAGCCAAGATGTTGCAGCCCTGAAGGCCTTGATAGAGATAGAGGCCCTGCGCGCGGTGGCGGCATGACTGCCCAGAGTAATTGGCAGGCCTATGGCGTTTTTCCGGAAGGGAGGGGCCGTGTATGACACCGTTGTCGGTTGCTGTTGATCAGCTGCTTACCAAGGCTGTTCCGGTAACGGAAACCGAGGCCCTCCCGGTGGTGGAGGCCGCAGGCCGGGTACTGGCAGCGCCTGTGGTCTCGGGCTGCAATGTGCCAGCCTTTGCCAATAGCCAGATGGATGGCTACGCGGCCCGTGCGCAAGATCTCGTGGCGGGTCAGGTCTATGCCGTCAGCCAGCGTATTGCGGCGGGCCAGACCCCGATGCCATTGGTGGCGGGTAGCCTGGCAAGAATATTCACCGGTGCGCCCATGCCCGATGGGGCCGATACGGTAGTGATGCAGGAAGACACCGAACCTGCCGATGTCGCGCGAGCCTCGGTTGCAGGCTCGGGCTCAGGCTCAGGCCCGGAACCTGGCTCAGTCCCTCCATCCGTGCGGGTGCTGCGTGTCAGCGCACCGGGTCAGTTTGTACGCAAGCCCGCCGCAGATCTACGCCTGGGTCAGACCGTGCTTGCGGCCGGCCATCGTCTGCGTGCGGCCGATCTTGGGCTCTTGTCCTCCATTGGCTGCACCGAAGTAAAAGTGGTGCGACGGTTGCGGGCGGCGGTGTTCTCCAGTGGTGATGAGCTAGTGGCGCCGGGTCAGCCACTCTCGCCAGGAAAGATCTATGACAGTAACCGCCCGATGATGATGGCGCTGTTGCGCGGGCTGGGGGTGGAGGTGACCGATATGGGCTGCCTGCCAGATCGGCTCGAGGCAACCCGGGCCGCCTTGGTGGCTGCCGCGGGCGCTCATGATCTCTTGATGACCAGCGGTGGCGTGTCGGTGGGTGAAGAAGACCACATGAAGGCCGCGGTGCAGGCCGAAGGATCCCTTGACCTCTGGAGGATTGCGGTCAAGCCCGGCAAACCCTTTGCCCATGGGCGTATCGGGGCGGCGGCCTTTGTTGGGCTACCGGGCAATCCGGTGTCGAGCTGGGTTACCTTTGTAATGCTGGTACAGCCTTTTGTGCGCAGGCTCGGTGGCGAGACACGAAGCGCCCCCGTACGTTGTCTGCTTACCGCGGGCTTTGACTGGACCAAGCCCGATAACCGAGAGGAGTTTCTGCGCGGCCATCTGAACGATGCAGGCCAGATAGTGCTGCACGATCGGCAAGACTCGCATATTCTGTCTTCGGTCTGCGAGTCGGAGGGGCTGGTACGTATTCCCCCTGGAGAGACTGTAACGCAGGGGCAGTCGGTCTGGTTCTATCCCTTTCAAGGGCTTGTCTAGCGGTGGTGCACATGACAAATGCTGGGTCTATTCGCGTGAAGTTCTTTGCCTCCATCCGTGAATTCACCGGGGTGGCCGAAGACCGCCTGCCGATATCCGACACCTGCACGGTGGCGGATGTGCGGGCGGCGCTTGCGGCGCGGGGCGAGATCTGGGAGCGTTGTCTCGGGCCCGCGGCAGTGGTGCGGGCGGCGGTGAATCAAGAGATCGTGCCAGACGACCATGCGGTAGCAGTGGGTGACGAGGTCGCGTTTTTTCCGCCCGTGACCGGCGGCTAGGCCCGAGTGCTATGACCCCCGTACATCCTGAAAGCCCTGGAGGCACCGCAACCCCCGCGGGCGTAGCATCCTTTGTTCAGCCAGCGCGTTCTGCCGAGCAGGCGGCTGATGCGTTACGGGTTCGAATTCAGACCGAGGATTTCGACCTTGGAGAAGAACTGCGCGCACTGCGCAGCCTGCCCTCGGGCGATTTAAATCCTGCCATTGGTGCGGTGGCGAGCTTTGTCGGCCTGGTACGTGACATAAACGAGGGCGACGCGGTGGCGGTGCTCGAGCTCGAGCACTATCCAGGCATGACCGAAAAGACGATCGAAGCGATTCTTGATCAGGCGAGCAGCCGTTGGCCCTTGCAGGCAATCCGCGTAATCCATCGGGTAGGCCGTCTGCATCCGACCGATCAGATTGTCTGGGTGGGTGCGGCCAGTGCCCACCGTGAGGCCGCCTTGCAGGCCTGTGCCTTTGTGATGGATTTTTTGAAGACCCAGGCACCCTTCTGGAAGAAGGAGGCCACCCCGCAGGGCCCTCGTTGGGTCGAAGCCCGCGCCTCTGATGACGCGGCGGCGGAGCGCTGGAAGCCTTCTTCTGCGTCTTAATCGCCTGCGAACGGTCTGAAGTTCTGCTTGTATGGCCACCGACTTTGACTGCCTGGTAATTGGTGCCGGCGTCGTCGGGCTTGCGATTGCTCGAGGCTGCGCACAGCAGGGTTTGGACACGCTGGTGATTGAATCCGCGCCCCGCACAGGCACTGGCACCAGTTCGCGCAATAGCGGGGTCATTCATGCCGGCCTCTACTACCCCGATGGTTCGCGAAAGGCCGCATGGTGTGTGCGGGGTCGGGCATTGCTGTATGAATACTGCGAGGCCCATCAGGTGCCGCACCGTCGCCTGGGCAAGCTCATTGTGGGGCAGGCAGAAGACGAACCAGCGCTACAGACCATTGATGACCGGGCCCGTAAGGCGGGGGTAACTGATCTGCAGTGGCTCACCCGCACTGCACTCGCGACGCGCGCGCCAGAACTGCATGCGGCACACGCGCTGTGGAGCCCCTCTACCGGAATTGTGGACGCCCATGCACTGATGTCGGCCTTCGAGGGCGACCTGCATGATGCGGGCGGTGCGGTTGCTCTGTCGAGCCGCTTTGTGGGCGCACAGCAGCAGCCCGATGACACCTGGAAGGTAACCGTGGCAGTGGGGTCAGGCCGAGCCCATGGAGAGGCGCCGGGCGCTGATATCACTGGCAAGAGTTCCTCGGATTCCCCAGAAGATTCCGCAACGGATTGGTTGGCCGATTCAAACATGACCGTGACTGCGCGTCGCCTAATCAACGCGGCCGGCCTGGATGCCGATGCGGTAGCCGCGCGGATTGAGGGGCATAGTTCTGTGTCGGTACCCCAGATGTATTTCGCCAAGGGCAGCTATGCCCGGTATTCTGGAAGGTCTCCGTTTTCTTCTCTGGTCTATCCTGCTCCGGTGCCTGGTGGACTGGGTACCCACCTTACCTTGGACATGGGTGGCCAGGCCCAGTTTGGTCCTGATGTGGAATGGCTGGGGCCGGCAGATGCGGGCCGCGAGCCGGGCACGACCCATGCTGTCATGCCTTATGCGGTGGACCCCGAACGGCTTACCCAGTTTGCGCGGGATGTGCAGCGGTGGTGGCCGTCGCTGTCACCCGATGCCCTGCAACCGGGTTATTCCGGAGTGCGGCCCAAGCTCTCAGCGCCTGGAGCGCCTGCGGCGGATTTTCTCGTTCGGGGTCCAGAGGATGAGCGATGCCCTGGGCTCGTGCAACTCTTTGGCATAGAGTCGCCTGGCCTTACTGCGAGCCTGGCAATTGCCGAGCATGTTGTTACCTTGGTGCGCGATTAGGCGAGTGGGCTAGCGGTTTGGCGTCTGGGGCATGGCGCAGTCCACAGGCTGGGCCTTCAGCACTTCGGTGAGAACCTGCGGGTCGATGCCCACCAGAAAGCCGCGTCGCCCGCCATTGATGTAGATCTTTGAGAGCGCAAGCACGCTGCGTTCAACATAAATCGGCATGGGCTTGCGCAGGCCAAAGGGCGAGGTGCCACCGACCATATAGCCGGAGTTACGCTGGGCTACCTCGGGCGTGCAGGGCTCGATCTTCTTCACAATAATTTGGCGGGCAAGGTTCTTGGTAGAGACCTTGCAGTCGCCATGCATGAGCACCACCAGGCCCTTGCCCTGGTCGTCTTGCATCACAAGGGTCTTCACCACATGGTGTTTGTCTACACCCAATTGTCGCGAAGACTCGGTCGTGCCGCCGTGTTCCACGTAGTCGTAGACATGCTCGGTAAAGATAATCTGATGGCGCTTGAGCCACTCGGTGGCGGGGGTGGCGGAAACGTGGGTCATAGGGGGGAAGCTTAATGAAAATCGCGCGACGCTGTGGCCAGCTGCCCCAGGGTCTGGGCCAGCAGCGGGGTATGGTCTTCGAGCCGCAAGACCAGCAGATGCATCACCTGCCCAGGGTCTTCGGGGGCGATATGGGTATCGCGCTGCCAGCGGCCATAGGCGGTAAGCAGCTGGGCATGCAGCGCCGCCTGACGGTACTTCAGAAAGACATCGGGCCAGACAATCAGGTTGATGCTTCCGGTCTCATCTTCCAGGGTAATAAAAACCGTGCCTTTGGCGGTGCCTGGGCGTTGTCGGTGGGTGACCAGGCCGCTGGCCCGCGCCAACTGATGCTGCCCAAGGCCGCGTAGATGGGCAGCGGTCTGGCTTCTAAACCGTGTTGTTAGAAGTGGCCGAATCAGAGACACGGGGTGCTGACCGAGCGTGAGGCCCAGGCTGGCATAGTCGGCCAGCAAGTCTTGGGCAGTGCTTGGCTTTGGCAAAAGCCCTTCTGTAAGGGCAGGCTCTTCAAAGGCGCTGTCGCGCAGCACATGGCGTAAGGGCTCGTGGCCAGCAGCCTGCCAGCTGGCCTGATGGCGATCGCCCGCAAGGCTTGCAAGAGCGCCTGCAGCGGCTAAGGCCTGCAGGTCGGTGCGGGGCAGTTCGGCCCGCCGGGCAAGGTCTTCTACCGAGGCAAAGGGGCCTTTAGACAAGCGCGCTGCTACCAGCCGCTGCATGCCTGCCTCAGAGAGCTGGGCCACTCGGTTGAGCCCGAGTCGTACCGGCCAGAGGGCCTGGGCGGACGTGTCTTGTGCAGGCTGGCGAGGAGGCCGCTCAAGAGGCTGTTCAAGGAGCTGCGTAAGCGGCTGTTCAAGAATGGTCTCCACCATGCTCTTCTGTACACAGACCGGTAGCACCGTGACCCCATGGTTTCGGGCATCGCGGACCAGCTGCGCCGGGGCATAAAAGCCCAGCGGCTGGGCATTGAGCAGACCGGCCAGAAAGGCATCGGGATGGTGGCGTTTGATCCAGCAGCTGACATAGACCAGCAGGGCAAAGCTTGCGGCATGCGACTCCGGAAAGCCGTATTCGCCAAAGCCCTGAATCTGGGCAAAGACCCGCTCGGCAAAGTCGCGGGTATAGCCGCGCATGAGCATGCCGTTGACGAGTTTTTCGTGAAAGGGCCCGAGGCTACCCCGTCGCCGCCAGGCAGCCATGGCACGGCGCAGCTGGTCAGCCTCTCCGGCGGTAAAGCCCGCCGCCAGAATCGCCAGCTGCATGACCTGTTCTTGAAAGATTGGTACCCCGAGGGTGCGCTCCAGGGCCTGCCGCACGCCGGGGCTGGGATAGTCCACAGGCTCCAAGCCCTGCCGGCGCCGCAGATACGGATGGACCATGCCGCCTTGAATGGGGCCGGGCCGGACAATGGCCACCTCGATGACCAGGTCGTAGAAGCATTCTGGCTTGAGCCGCGGCAGCATGCTCATCTGGGCCCGCGACTCGATCTGAAAGACCCCGATGGTGTCGGCCGCCGAGATCATGGCGTAGGTCTCGGGGTCTTCCGGCGGAATGTCCTGCATGGGTAGGGCCAGTGCGCTGCGGTCTGGTGTCTGGCCCTGCGGCCCGTTTGGTTTTGAAGGATGGGGATTGGGGCAAGCCCGCCCGAGGTGCTTTTTTTCGCCCACAAACTCCAAGGCCCGCCGAATGGCAGAGAGCATGCCCAGGGCCAGGACATCGACCTTGAGCAGCCCCAGGGCATCGATATCGTCTTTGTCCCACTGAATAATGCTGCGGTCAGCCATGGCAGCGTTTTCAATCGGAACGAGGTCGCTTAAGAGATGTCGGGCAATGACAAAGCCGCCCACATGTTGTGAGAGGTGCCTGGGAAAGCCCATGATCTGGCTGGCCAGATAGGCCCAGCGGCTGAGCAGGTCTTCAGAGGGCAGGCTGGGTAGCGCGCTGGCGGGGCTGCCCAGGGTGGTGAGCCGTTCGAGGGCCTCGTGCAGGCTCTGGCCCAGGCCCGCCGCATGAATCTGTTTTCCATCCCACCACTGATGGCCCTTGGCAGCCTGGTCTACCAGCAGCGGGTCTAGGCCCAAGGCCTTACCAACATCGCGCAGGGCCGAACGGGGCCGATACCGTATGAGGGCGGCCGTCAGGGCGGCCCGGTCGCGGCCGTATTTGTCGTAGAGGTACTGAATGACCTCTTCGCGCCGCTGGTGCTCGAAGTCGACATCGATGTCGGGTGGCTCGTTGCGTTCTTTGGAAATGAACCGTTCAAAGAGCATCGACATGCGCGAGGGGTCGACCTCGGTAATGCCCAGGCAGTAGCAGACCGCAGAATTGGCCGCCGAGCCGCGGCCCTGGCAGAGGATCTTGCGTGACCGGGCAAAGGCCACGATGTCATAAACAGTGAGAAAGTACGGCTCGTAGCGCAGGTCGTGGATCAGGGCGAGTTCGTGCTCGATCTGCTGGCGTACGGCGGCGGGTAGGCCTTGGGGGTACTGGTCTGAAGGAAACCGTCTGCGGGCGCCCTCTTCGGTAAGGTGGCGCAGCCACTGGGTGGGAGTCAGCCCCGGGGGCACGATCTCTTCGGGGTATTCGTAGCGCAGTTCGTCTAAAGAAAACTGGCACTGGTCTGCGATGGCCAGACTGTTTTCGAGCATTTCAGATCGGTAGAGCTGGGCAAGCCGTAGCCGGGGCCGCAGGTATTGTTCTGCATTGGCAGACAGCCGTCGGCCACAGGCCGACAAGGGGGTTGTGAGCCGAATAGCGGTAAGCAGGTCGGCCAGTGGCTTGTCTTTGCGCCGGTGCATCACAACCTGGCCGACCGCCACCACGGGCAGACCGACCAAGGCGCCTAGGGCGAGCAGCTGGTCTGCCCAGGCCTTGTCGTCGGCCCGCAGGTGCAGGCTGCAGCCGATAAACACCCGGTCTGCCCAGTGCGCGTGAAGCCATCGGCCGGTGCGGTGAAGGTCGACCTCAGGCGCCAGGGGGCTCGGCAGCCAGATGAGCAGGCAGCCGGGCAGGCTCTGGTCTTGGAGCTGCTCGGGGCTGAGCCGATAGTCTCCTTTCTCGGCCTGCCTGCGGGCCAGGGTAATGAGCCGGCAGAGCTGGCGCCATCCTTCTCGGTTCTGTACCAGTACCACGAGGTCGAGGGCGCTAATAGAGGACGAGGAAGCAGAGGCCGGGCTCTGGGCCTGGAGCCGAAACCGTGCCCCATGAATGACCCGAAAGCCTAAGGACTGGGCAGCCAGATGGGCCCGCACGGCCCCAGAGACCGAGGCCTCATCGGTAATGGCCAGGGCCTGGTAGCCCAAGGCATGGGCACGGGCCACCAGGTCTTCGGGGTGTGAGGCTCCATAGAGAAAACTGAAGTTGCTCTGGCAGACCAGCTCGGCGTATTGCATGACCAGCTAGCCAAAAAATCCATGCAGAAACCACTGGTGGCTGGGGCTGCGAAAGACCCAGACCAGTCGATGGTCGGTGGTCTCGGCGACAAAATAATCGCGCTGTATGGGCTCGGCCCACCAGCCAAACTCCAGCCGCTCGGGGCCGGCCCGAAGCCGTAATGGCCCGTGGTACTGGGGCTGGTGCCGGCGCACGGTAAGGGCCAGGGGCTCGGGCAGCAGCCAGGTGGGCCGGGGGGCCATGCCGGGCAGCCCGGCTATAGAGTCTGCATGGGGCTCTATATTGAGCTCGGACGCCTTGCGTGCCGAAGGGCCTGGGGGTGGCGACGCTTCAAAGAAAATGGGCTGTGCCGCCGGGCGCTTCGCGCGTTGTATGGCTTTTTGCGATCGCTTCGGTGGATGCCAGGGCGCGAGAGCCATAGCCGCTTCGGGCTGGTGGCTGTTGCACAGCGCTATGCCCAAGATGGACTCTGGCCCCAGCCGGCTCTCTAGCCGCTCGGTGAGCCTCTGCAGTTTTTCAGGTGCCTCTGGCGAGCCCTGCAGTTCTTGGCTGCCCTGAAAAAGAGTCTGGCTTTTGCCCACCACGGGCTGGGTGTCGGTCACTTCAAGGCTCAGGCCATGCACCTCAGCCACCAGAGGGGTCTGTCGCAGCCGTTCAAAGACAAGCCGTTCTAAGCGGGTCTGGTCGTTGGTGGGCTCAGAGGGCCTGAGCTCAATAGCCTGCCTGTCTTTGTAGCCTTGCAGCAGGTCAATATGCAGTGCCTCAAGCCCTCGATGCTGTGCCTTAAGCCAGCCCGTGCAGGCCGTGAGCAGCCGGTGGCAGGCCTGCTCTAACACCTGGGTATTGTCGGTAGGAAGGGAAAGAGACACGGTCTGGAAAAACGTTGCCGGCAGCGCGAGCGGCAGACGTGGGTCGGGCAGCCTGCCCTGTGCCTTGTCTAAGGCCTCTAAAAACTCTGGGCCAAACCGTTGGGCCAGGCCCGCCCGTGGCAGCCTCAGTAGGCTGCCCAGGCTGCTTAGGCCCATACGGGAAAAAGTAGATAGGTGCTTTTGGGCCTCAGGAATCAATGCCAAGGGCAGGCCGCGAAAGACTTCTTTAGAAAACACCTGGGGCAGCTCGGGCGCCGTGACCCGCCAGGCGGCCGCCCAGTCGGCGGCCCGCGCCGTAGGGGCCCAGGCCAGCACGGTATTGGGCCAGCCGAGGTCGGCCCAGCCTTTTTGCAATAAGGCCTGGAGTTTTTCGGGCCCGCCCCAGAGCCTTAGGCTTGCCTGAACCTCAAGCAGCAGGCTATTGGGCCACTGGCCCAGGCAGACCATGGGCGTGAACTGCAGCGCCCACTGGCCAAGCTGCAGTCGGGTGGGCGCAAAGGCGGCAGGCGATAGGCTATTGCACCCGACTGGGAACTGACAGGCGATCCAGCGCATGCGCGTGGTTCCCTTGGGGCAGGGCCATACCCGTGCTGGCAAGATTGGGGCGTACGGGCTGGTGGTGTTCTTGCAGGGGTCGAAGGGCGCGGCTGGCTAAGGGTAGGTTGACCAGAATAGGGTCGATCTGGACAGGCCCACGGCGCTTGAGAATATGCACCCCAAGCCCAGGGTACTGGCGTGGCAGCAGGGCAATACGCAGGGGCGCGGCCGACGGCTCTGCCTGGGCTGCCAGGGGCCGAAACAGAAAGACCGGGCCCTGGGCAAACCGCGCCGCAAGCTGAAACCGGCGAATATGCTCGGCCCGCGTGGGGTTGGGCAGCCAGGCCAGGAGGGCGCCGAACTGCTGTGACTTAAGGCTCTGCTCGATCGCCCAGAGCCGGTCGGCAGGCGCATGCGCACGCACTACCAGAAACCGCTCGGGGGGCAGGCCCAGGGCGGCCAGGGCCGGGCCATAGGGCAGCTGCGGGGGCGCCAGCAAGAGGATGTTTTTGTTGGCCTGCGCAAGACGAGACAAGGCGGGCGCCAGCAGGCGGAGCTCGCCAACGCCCAGGGCCCGTACCAGTAGCTCGGTAAGGCAGCCCACAGGCCAGCCCTTACCGGGCAGCTCGGCATCCAGTGCACTGTGGCCGCTGGCAACCGATTTTTGCAAGGACTGGGTTTCAGCAGGACTGCAGAGCTGGGCCCGAAGACTGTCTGGCAGGTTGAGGGTGGGGTTACGGAGGTTGCGGTAGTGCATGGGCTTAGAGCCCTGCGCGGGGGTTACGAATGACGCCAATGCCCAGGCCTTCGATTTCAAGGAAGTCGCGCTCGGGGTCGACCACAATGGGCTGGAAATCGGGGTTTTCGGGCAGCAGCAGCACCTGGCTACCATCGCGCTGCAGGCGCTTGACGGTGACCTCGTTTTCGAGCCGGGCCACAACAATTTGACCGTCGCGGGCATCGGCCAGGCCCCCGTAGAGGCGCTTTACCGCCAGCAGGTCGTCGTGCAGGATGCCAATGTCGCGCATGCTCATGCCCCGCACCTTGAGCAGATAGTCGGGTGGGTTGGGAAATAGGCCCGCGTCGATCTGGTATTCGGTTTCGATATGTTCGCTTGCCAAAATGGGCGCACCCGCAGCAACCCGCCCCACCAGAGGAATACGCAGGCCGGCTTCGACGGTGGCCATGGCTTTGATGGCAAACTTTTTAATGCGCTGCACTGGAGAGGCAAGGGATATTTTGCCGGAATAGTCTTGGGGGTCAGGCGCTGCGACCGCGTCCTCTAGGCCCTCTAGGTGTTCTAGGTGTTCTAGGCCTTCTTGAAGGCCTTCTACAGGGTGAAGCAGCCGAATGCTGCGTGAGGCCCCAGGCACCATAGAAATAGCCCCCTTGCGTACGAGTGCCTTAAGGTGCTCTTCGGCCGCGTTGGGTGATTTAAACCCCAGTGCCGCGCAGATATCGAGCCGGGTGGGTGGAAAGCCAGAGTCTTCGATATGCTTGGCAATGAAAGTAAGAATTTCTTGCTGCCGAACGGTAAGTGCTTTCATCTATAAACCCTTTCAGTGCTGTTTTTTTATACAGTAACCTTTCTTTCTTAAGACTGCAAGTCATGTCCCTTCCTGCCATATCGCCTCCCCCAGACATTCCTGCCACCTCTGCCACCTCTGCCACCCCGGCCACCGAGCCATCCGCCTTGCCCCCCGCCGTCCACGCGCCGGCGCCTTTTTTTGGGCAGCTGCCCATATCGGCCTTCACCGTAGTCATGGGGCTTTCGGGGCTGGCCCTGGTCTGGGCCAAGGTGGCCCAGATTGGATGGCTTGCTGGGATTGCTGGTCAGGTCGCTTTCGGCCTAGGGCTGTTTAGCGGGCTACTGTTTCTGGTGCTGCTGGTTTTTTATCTGCGCAAGTGGATCTGGCAGCCCGCATTGGTCCGGCAGGAATGGGCCCATCCGGTGGGCTCTGCGTTTTTTGCGGCAGTGCCAGTCTGTTTTGCGCTTCTGGCCGCGGTGGCTCTAGGCATCTTTGGGCCGGTAGCGCTGCCTTTATGGCTGGTGGGCGCGGTTTTACAGGTCTTGGTGATTCTTTTTATTCTCAATGCCTGGATTCACCGACAGGCCCTAAACCCTGCCCATGCCAACCCAGTCTGGTTTATTCCTGCGGTGGCGACCAACATGTTGGTACCACTGGCCGGAGTGCGACTGGGGTTTTTAGAGGTCTCGTGGTGGTTTTTTGCGGTGGGCATTCTGTTCTGGGGAATCCTGCTCACTATGGTCTTGGCCAGGATGTTTTTTGTTCAGCCCCCGCTGCCTGATCGGCTGGTGCCTGCCATTTGTATCTTTCTGGCCCCCCCGGCTCTGGGCTTTCTCTCCTGGGTCTTGCTCACAGGGCAGTATTCCGATGGCCCGGGTCTGGATGCGCTCAGCCACCTATTTTTTGGGCTCTCGATCTTTTTTGCCTTGTTTTTGATAACCCAGATGCACTGGTTTTCTCGGCTGCCGTTTTATATCTCTTGGTGGGCGTTTTCGTTTCCTGTGGCGGCCTTTACCAGCGCCTGTCTGGTCTATCAGAGTTTTGTACCGCTCTGGCCGCTGCGACTGCTTGCGGTGGGTATGGTGGGAATAGCCAGTCTGTTAATTGGCTGGCTTTTTCTGCGCACGCTACTGGCTATCTGGCGCCGCGAGCCACAGTTCGTCGAGTAGGGTCTGCTGGGTTTTTTCGGGAATGGGTATGGGCCGCTGGCTCTGCTTCTCAACATAGACATGCACAAAATAGCCGGCGGCAGAAACCGTCTGCTCGTCGTTACGAAAGATGCCTATCTCGTAGCGCACGCTGCTCTTGCCAAGCTTAGCTACCCGTAACCCCGCATGCACAATATCGGGAAAGGCGAGCGACGAAAAGTAACTGCAGCTGGTCTCGACCACCAGTCCCACTTCATTACTCTCACCGATACGCAGCAGGTCTTTTTCTACCAGGTATTGGTTGACCACCGTGTCGAAGTAGCTGTAGTAGTGCACATTGTTGACGTGGCCATAGACATCGTTGTCCATCCACCGGGTGGTGATGGTACGAAAGTGTCTAAAGTCGTTGCGGGTAAGGCCCTTCAGGCCTGCAGCAGACATGGCCTTACATGCCCGCGTAGGTGGGGCCCCCGCCGCCCTCGGGGGTCACCCAGACAATGTTCTGGCGCGGGTCTTTAATGTCGCAGGTCTTACAGTGCACACAGTTCTGGGCATTAATGCGCAGCGCGGCGCCTTCTGTGGCCTGGCTTACCGGGTTGCCGGCCGAGTCTAGGTATTCGTAAACGCCTGCAGGGCAGTACCGGGCCTCAGGGCCAGCGTAGTCGGCGAGATTAACCGCCACAGGCACCGCCGCGTCTTTGAGGGTGAGGTGCGCAGGCTGGTTTTCTTCGTGGTTGGTGCCCGATAAAAACACCGAAGAAAGCCGGTCAAAGCTCACCTGGCCATCGGGCTTGGGATAGGCAATGGGGGTGTGCTGACTAGCAGGCTCGGTGTAGGCATGGTCGGGCTTACGGGTATGCAGCGTAAAGGGCGCCTTTCCGCCAAAGAGCTTCTGGTCGATGCCCACCAGCACGGAGCCCATCCAGAGGCCCTTGCCCATGGCGGGCTTGAAGTTGCGTGCCTTGTAGAGCTCGTCATGCAGCCAGCTCTTTCGAAAGGCCTCGGGATAGCTTTTTAATAGGCCGTCGCCAGCGTCTTGGGCCTGCGCCTCAAAATAGGCCTCGGCTGCCAGCATGCCCGACTTGATCGCGGCGTGGCTGCCCTTAATACGAGAGGCATTGAGAAATCCCGCCTCGCAGCCAATCAGTGCGCCGCCCGGAAAGATAAGCCGTGGCAGGCTGTTCAGGCCCCCAGCCGCAATAGCCCTGGCACCATAGCCAATACGTTTACCGCCCTCAAAAACCGGGCGAATCGCCGGGTGTGTCTTATAGCGCTGAAACTCTTCAAAGGGCGAGAGCCAGGGGTTTTTGTAATTGAGGCCCACCACAAAGCCCACTGCCACCAGATTGTTCTGCAGGTGGTACAGAAAAGAGCCGCCATAGGTGTTGCTTGACAGGGGCCATCCGGCGGTATGCACCACCCGGCCAGGGCGGGACTGCTCGGGGGCCACCTGCCAGAGTTCCTTCAAGCCAATGCCATAGCTCTGGGGGTCGGCATCGGTATCGAGCCCAAAGCGGGCAATCAGTTGCCGCCCGAGGTGGCCGCGCGCGCCTTCGGCAAAAAACGTGATTGGCGCGCGCAGTTCCATTCCCTCTTGAAACTGATCGGTAGGCTGGCCGTCCTTGCCCACGCCCAAATTGCCCGTGGCCACGCCCACCACGCGGCCATGGTCGTCGTAGAGCACCTCGGCGGCGGCAAACCCGGGGTAGATCTCTACTCCGAGCGCCTCGGCCTGTGCGCCGAGCCATTTAACGACATCCGACAGGCTCACGACATAGTTACCATGGTTCTTAAAGCAGTCGGGCAGAAGCCACTGTGGGGTTGCCCATGACCCCGATTCGGTAAGAAAGAGGAACTGGTCTTCGGTAACCGGGGTGTTCAGCGGGGCGCCAAGGCTCTTCCAGTCAGGGATGAGCTCGGTGATGGCCCGAGGGTCCATGACCGCCCCCGAAAGAATATGGCCCCCGACCTCTGCGGCTTTTTCAAGCACACAGACGGAGACCTCTTGGCCTGCGGTCTGGGCCAGCTGTTTGAGTCGAATGGCCGCGGCCAGACCTGCAGGCCCGCCGCCGACCACCACCAGGTCAAAGGTCATTGATTCTCTTGCCATAGTCTTGTGGTCCTTTTGAATCCTCTACACTACGCCTGAGGCAAATTCTATCGGCAGCCTGCAGACTGGTGAAAAATAATTTCCGGTGTCTGGCGTCAGGCGGCCTGTTTCTGGTCTGGTGAATCACCTGGAGCGTGACATGAACAAACTCTATCCCAATGCGCGGGCGGCCCTTGAAGATGTGCTGAAAGACGGAATGACCCTGGCCGTAGGGGGCTTTGGGCTGTGTGGCATTCCGGAGGCATTAATCCAGGCGGTGCGCGACCTGGGCAATAAAAACCTGACGGCAATCAGCAACAATGCCGGAGTTGACGGCAAGGGCCTGGGCATCCTTTTGGAGTCGCGACAGGTGCGCAAAATGGTGTCTTCTTATGTGGGGGAGAATAAGGAGTTTGAACGCCAGTACCTGGCCGGAGAACTCGAGCTCGAGTTCACGCCGCAGGGAACGCTGGCCGAAAAGCTGCGAGCCGGTGGTGCGGGCATTCCTGCCTTCTTTACCAAAACCGGTGTGGGCACCGTGGTCTCTGAAGGTAAAGAGATTCGCGAGTTCGATGGCCACAAGTACGTAATGGAGCGCAGCCTGTTTGCCGATATCTCTCTGGTAAAGGCATGGAAGGCCGACCGCTCGGGCAACCTGATCTATCGCTACACTGCGCGCAACTTTAACCCCAATGTTGCGATGGCCAGCCACATGACCATTGCCGAGGTGGAAGAGGTGGTTGAGAACGGGGCTCTACACCCCGACCATATTCATACCCCCGGAATCTTTGTCAAGCGCATTGTGATTAATCCCACCCCGGAGAAGACCATCGAGAAGGTCACCATACGCAGCGCCTCGTAAGACGCCAGACCTACTGACCGAATTGTTTTGGAGAAAAGATCATGAACCACTGGACCCGTGAACAGATGGCTGCCCGTGCAGCCCAAGAACTGCGCGATGGCTTTTATGTGAACCTGGGAATTGGTATTCCTGGGCATGTAGCCAATTACGTGCCTGAGGGCATGGAGGTCTGGCTGCAGTCAGAAAACGGCCTGCTGGGTATTGGGCCGTATCCCTTGGAGTCTGAGGTCGATGCCGACATTATCAATGCGGGAAAGCAGACAGTAACCACCCTGCCCGGCTCGGCAATCTTCCCCAGCGCAGACTCGTTTGCCATGATCCGGGGTGGCCATATCGATCTTGCCATTTTGGGTGCCATGCAGGTCTCCGAAAAGGGCGACCTTGCCAACTGGATGATTCCTGGCAAGATGGTCAAGGGCATGGGGGGTGCCATGGATCTGGTGGCCGGTGTCTCGCGGGTGATTGTGATCATGGAACATACCGCCAAGAAGGCCGACGGGTCTATGGACTTCAAGCTCTTAAATGAGTGCACCCTGCCGCTCACCGGTGTGGGCGTTGTTGATATGGTGATCACCAATCTGGGAGTCTTTGAAATTAAACGCCAGGGGCTTACCGTGCTTGAGATGGCCCCTGGGGTTACCATCCAAGAGATTCGGGAGCACACTGCCTGTCCAGTGCACATATAAGCGGTTTTTATGCCCAAGTTTGTTTTTGTTACCGGTGGTGTGGTTTCTTCTCTGGGAAAGGGGATTGCCGCCGCCTCCATCGGGGCCCTGTTAGAGTCGCGTGGGCTGAAGGTCACCATTATCAAAATGGATCCTTACCTCAATGTGGATCCGGGAACCATGAGCCCCTTTCAGCATGGCGAGGTCTTTGTTACCGAAGACGGGGCAGAGACCGACCTCGACCTGGGCCATTACGAGCGGTTTTTAGAGGCCCGTATGCGCAAGGTGAACAACTTCACCACCGGTCAGATCTATGACTCGGTGCTGCGCAAAGAACGCCGCGGGGAGTATCTGGGAAAGACCGTGCAGGTCATTCCCCATATCACCAACGAGATTCAAGACTTTATTCTGCGCGGGGCCCGCGCGGGATCCCCCGACGAGGTCGATGTCGCGATTGTTGAGGTGGGCGGAACCGTGGGCGATATTGAGTCCTTGCCCTTTTTAGAGGCCATTCGCCAGCTCAGCCTGCGCCAGGGCCGCGGCAGCAGCTGCTTTATTCACCTCACCTTGGTTCCTTTTATTCCCTCTGCAGGTGAACTCAAGACCAAGCCCACCCAGCATTCGGTGCAAAAGCTGCGCGAGATCGGGGTCAGTCCACACCTCTTGCTCTGCCGCGCCGACCGCCCCATACCCGAAGACGAGCGCGACAAGATTTCGTTGTTCTCCAATGTGCCGCCCGAGGCGGTGATCTCAGTGGCCGATGTCGATAGCATTTACCGGATTCCGCGCATGCTCTGGGAGCAGGCGGTAGACCAGCAGATCTTTGATGCGCTGGCACTGGCACCACGGCCACCGGCCAATCTGGCGGTATGGGACGACCTGGTGGATCGGCTAGAGCATCCCAAGGCAGTGGTGCGAATTGCCATGGTGGGCAAGTATGTCGACCTGACCGAGTCGTATAAGTCACTGACCGAGGCGCTGGTCCATGCTGCGCTGCATACCCGGTCGCGGGTGCAGATCGACTATATCGACTCAGAGGAACTCGAGGCCCACGGCACCGAGATGCTTGCGCCCTATCAAGGCATTCTGGTGCCTGGTGGCTTTGGCAAGCGGGGGGTGGAGGGGAAAATTCTCGCCATACGCTATGCCCGAGAGCACCGTGTTCCCTATCTTGGAATCTGCCTGGGGCTGCAGCTTGCGGTTATTGAGTTTGCTCGGCATGTGGCTGGCCTGGGTCAGGCCAATTCCACCGAGTTCTTTCCCTCGTGCGCCGAGCCAGTAATTGCCTTGATTACCGAATGGACCTCCTCCGATGGCTCGCTGCAGAGTCGTTCGCAGCAGTCCGATCTGGGGGGCACCATGCGGCTGGGGGCGCAGCGCTGCCCGGTGGGGCCAGGTACCCGCGCCCATGCGATTTACGGGGCAGAGGTGCACGAGCGGCATCGCCACCGCTACGAGGTGAACAATCTCTTTAAGGCGCGGCTGGCCCAGGCTGGGCTCGTGATCAGCTCAGAGACGCCCACCGAGGCGCTGGTGGAAATGGTCGAGCTTCCGCCTTCGGTGCATCCCTGGTTTATGGCCGTGCAGTTCCATCCGGAGTTCACCTCAACCCCAAGGCAGGGGCATCCCTTGTTCATCTCGTATGTACAGGCTGCGCTTGCGCGGCCTGTGGGGACTAGCGCGTGAACCTGTGTGGACAGTCCGTTGGCCTGGACCAGCCCATCTTCCTGATCGCTGGCCCGTGTGTGGTGGAGTCAGAGACGCTGCAGGTAGAGACAGCAGGGCATCTTCAAGAGGTCTGCCGTAGCCTGGGCATGCACTTTATCTTTAAGTCGAGCTATGACAAGGCCAACCGGTCCTCGGGCCGCTCTTTTCGAGGTCTGGGCCGTGATGCGGGCTTAAAGATTCTGCAGGCGGTCAAAGACCAGCTCGGTCTTCCGGTGCTCACCGATGTCCATTCCGAAGAAGAGGTGCCCGAGGTTGCTGCCGTGGTCGATGTGCTGCAGACCCCGGCATTTCTCTGCCGGCAGACCGACTTTATTCGGGCCGTGGCCCAGAGTGGCCTGCCGGTGAACATTAAAAAGGGGCAGTTTCTGGCGCCCCATGACATGAAAAACGTTATCGACAAGGCGCGCGAGGCGGCCGCGGAAAAAGGTCTGTCGACCGACCGGTTTATGGCCTGCGAGCGTGGGGTGAGCTTTGGCTATAACAACCTGGTAAACGATATGCGCAGCCTGGCAATTATGCGTGAGACAGGCTGCCCCGTGGTCTTTGATGCCACCCATTCGGTGCAACTGCCCGGCGGCCAGGGAAGCTCCAGTGGCGGGCAGCGCGAGTTCGTTCCCGTGCTCGCCCGGGCGGCAGTGGGCGTGGGTATTGCGGGCCTGTTTATGGAGACCCATCCCGATCCAGCAAAGGCCCTTTCCGACGGACCCAATGCGGTGCCACTTGCCAAGATGCGCCTCCTGCTTGAGCAGCTCATTGCCATCGACCGTGTGGTGAAGTCCGTCCCCCTGATGGAAAACGATTTCTAAAAGACCAAGAGAAGTACAAGGAGAAGACCGAATGACCGTAATCGTCGACCTGATAGGCCGAGAGATTCTGGATAGCCGGGGTAATCCCACGGTGGAATGCGATGTCCTGCTGGAGTCGGGAACCATGGGCCGCGCGGCGGTTCCGAGCGGCGCATCGACCGGCAGCCGCGAGGCAGTGGAGCTGCGGGATGCGGATCCCTCTCGCTACCTGGGCAAGGGGGTGCGTAAGGCGGTCGAGCATATTAATACTGAGATGGCAGAGGCAGTCATGGGGCTCGATGCCCTGCAGCAGTCTGCTATTGATCAGACGCTCATTAGCCTGGACGGCACGGAGAACAAGTCCCGGCTGGGGGCCAATGCGGTGCTGGCCGTGTCTATGGCTGTGGCCCGGGCGGCGGCAGAAGAGTCGCGCCTGCCCTTGTATCGTTATTTTGGGGGCTCTGGCCCCATGGCCATGCCCGTGCCAATGATGAACGTGGTAAATGGTGGCGCCCATGCCAATAACAACCTGGACCTGCAGGAACTCATGATTATCCCGGTGGGTGCGCCTAGCTTTCGCGAGGCGTTGCGTTATGGGGCCGAGGTCTTCCACGCGCTGAAGAAAATTTTGCATGACAAAGGGCTGTCGGTGGCGGTGGGCGATGAAGGGGGGTTTGCGCCCAGTGTGCAGAGCCACGAGGCCGCGATTCAAATGATTCTGCAGGCCATCGAAAAGGCGGGCTATGAGCCTGGCAGGCAGATTGCGCTGGGGCTCGACTGCGCGAGTTCGGAGTTCTATAAAAATGGCAAGTACGAAATGGCAGGCGAGGGCCTTTCGCTCTCGGCCACCGGATTTGTGGATCTGCTGGCCACCTGGTGCGACAAGTACCCGATCATCTCGATTGAAGATGGCTGCGCCGAGGACGACTGGGCGGGCTGGGCGGAGCTTACCAAGGCCTTGGGCAGAAATGTGCAGCTCGTGGGCGACGACCTTTTCGTTACCAACACCAAGATCCTTAAGGAAGGAATTGCCAAAGGCATTGCGAACTCCATTCTTATTAAGATCAACCAGATCGGAACCCTCACCGAGACCTTTGCCGCCATCGAAATGGCCAAGCGGGCGGGCTATACCGCAGTGGTCTCGCACCGCTCAGGGGAGACCGAAGACAGCACCATTGCCGATATTGCCGTGGGTACCAATGCTCTGCAGATCAAAACCGGGTCTCTGTCGCGGTCAGACCGTATGGCCAAGTACAACCAGCTGCTACGAATCGAAGAAGACCTGGGCGCGGCGGCGCAGTATCCGGGGCTGGATGCTTTCTATCAGCTGCATAGTCGGTCATAATCCGCATTGTGAAGCTTCCTTCTCTGCGTCTCTTACTTGTGGCCAGTCTGGTGGTGATTCAGTTTCCGCTCTGGTTTAGCTCTGGCGGATGGCTTGAGGTCTGGAAAAAAGAGACCCAGGTGGCCTCGCTTACCAGCCAGGTGGAAGACAAGGAACTGATGATCGCAGAGCTTGAGGCCGAACTGCGCGACCTGCGGTCGGGGCATCTCGCGGCCGAAGAACGGGCACGGTTTGAGCTGGGGCTTCTCAAGCCCGGCGAGCGGTTTCTGCAGTACTAGCGCCCAAGTTCTTGAAGCGTCTCGCGAAACCTTATGGCGCGCGCACTATAGTTTGCCGCCCCCTCAATAAGCTTGGCTATCTCCTCGGCCCGCACCGGTCTCATGATTTTGCCCGGGCTTCCCATCACCAGGCTGCCGTCGGGAACCACCATGTTGCTGGTTACCAGGGCACCCGCACCAATGATGCAGTGTCTTCCAATCTGCGCGCCGTTCAGAACAATCGCCTGCATTCCGATCAGCGACTCGTCTGCGATGATGCATCCGTGCAGCATCGCCTGATGTCCCACGGTTACCTGTCGTCCAATGGTCAGCGGACAGCCCGGGTCGGTATGCAACACGGCAGACTCCTGCACATTGCTGCCTTCTCCGATTTCTATGGGCTCGTTGTCGCCACGCAGGCTGGCGTTAAACCAGATACTGCTTGCCGGCTTGAGAATCACATGCCCAATCACCTGCGCCCCTGGAGCAATATAGGCAGTCGGGTCGATCTGGGGAATTCGGGTACCGAGTTGGTAGACTGGCATGTCTGCTGTCCCGTAAAAGAGCGCTGCGGCTAGAGAACCCCCATGGTGCCACACGACCGTAACGTTGACCTGCATATGCACTCGAGCGCCTCCGACGGCGTGCTCTCGCCCCGTGACCTTGTCGCCCGCGCCGCGGCCAATGGCCTTGAGGTCATGGCCCTAACCGACCACGATACCCTTGACGGTCTTTCTGAGGCTGCTGAGGCCGCATCAGACCTGGGGATTCGGTTTGTGCCGGGTGTGGAGGTCTCGGTAACCTGGGCCGGTGAGACCCTGCATCTGCTGGGGCTCGGGGTAGATCCGCAGGCCCCTTTGCTGGCCGGTGCGCTGCGCGAAATGCAGCATAGCCGCGGCCAGCGGGCCCAGCAGATGGACGATGCCCTGGTTGCCGCGGGCCTGCCATCGGTCTTGTCGCAGGCCCTGGGCTATGCCGGAAACCCCCTGTTGGTCGGCCGCACCCATTTCGCCCGGGCCCTGGTGGCGCGCGGGGTCTGCGGCCATATTCAGGAGGTCTTCGATCGCTACCTGACCCCTGGAAAGCCTGGATACGTAGTGCACAACTGGGCGCGCCTGTCAGAGGCCATGGCCTGGATCCAGGACGCAGGCGGAACCCCGGTCTTGGCTCATCCGGCCCGCTACCGGCTCTCCGAGACGGCCCGCTGGGCCTTGTTGCAGGAGTTTCGCACCCTGGGCGGGCAGGCCATTGAGGTGTCCACGGGCAGTCATTCCAGAGAAGACACGCGGCGGTACCAGCAGATTGCGCTGCAATGGGGAATGCGGGCCTCCCGGGGAAGCGACTTCCACAGCCCAACAGAGAGCCGCTGCGATGTCGGGCGCGCGCCGCCGCTTCCCGATGGCTGCGACCCTGTCTGGGCCTACTGGTAAAATTCTTTGTCTATGTATCCACAGCGCGTTCTGTCTGGCATGCGGCCTACTGGTGCCCTGCACCTAGGGCATTACCACGGGGTCTTAAAGAACTGGGTTCGTCTGCAGTCCGAGTACGAATGCCTGTTTTTTGTTGCCGACTGGCATGCCCTGACTACCCACTACGACTCCCCGCAGTCGATTGGCGAGAACGTCTGGGAGATGGTGATCGACTGGCTGGCCGCTGGAATCGACCCCTCGCAGGCCACGCTCTTTGTTCAGTCGCGGGTTCCCGAACATGCCGAGCTGCACCTGCTGCTTTCCATGTGCACCCCACTGGGCTGGCTGGAGCGCGTTCCCAGCTATAAAGACCAGCAGGAACGGCTTTCTGAAAAAGACCTGTCCACTTACGGATTTCTGGGCTATCCCCTGCTGCAGTCGGCCGACATTCTTATCTATCGCGCGGGGTTTGTGCCGGTAGGCGAAGACCAGGTGCCCCATGTCGAGCTCACCCGAGAGGTGGCACGGCGTTTTAATCATCTCTATGGCCGTGAGCCGGGGTTCGAAGAAAAGGCCCAGGAGGCGGCCAAAAAGCTCGGGGCCAAGCGCGCCCGTCTTATTCTGGAGTTGCGCACGCGCTACCAGGAACAGGGCGATGCCTCGGCCTTGGAGCAGGCGCAAGCCCTTTTGCAGGAGTCGCAGAACCTCACCCTCGATGACCGCGAGCGTCTGTTTGGCTACCTGGAAGGGGCCCGTAGGCTTATTCTGGTGGAGCCCCAGGCGCTGCTTACCGAGGCATCACGCATGCCCGGGCTTGATGGACAGAAGATGAGTAAGAGCTATAACAACACCATCAGCCTGCGTGAGAATGCCGATTCGGTGGTGAAAAAAATTCGCACCATGCCCACCGACCCCGCCCGTGTGCGGCGCAACGACCCAGGCGACCCTGAAAACTGTCCGGTATGGTCGCTGCACCAGACCTATTCTTCCACCGAGCAGAAGCAGTGGGTGCAAGAAGGCTGTAAGTCTGCAGGTATTGGCTGTCTGGAGTGCAAGCAGCCCGTGATCGATGCCATTCTGGCTGAGCAAAAAGTGTTTATTGCGCGCGCCCGTCCGTATCATGAAGACCCTGACCTGGTAAAAGGGCTGGTCGCCGATGGCTGTGAGAAGGCGCGTGAGCTGGCCCGGCAGACCATGCGTGATGTCCGCGAGGCCATGGGCCTGAACTTTTAGTCAACTGAAATGCAAACCATAGGTGGGCTGATATGTCTTTCTCTATAACCGGGAGTCTGGTGGCGCTGGTTACGCCAATGACCGAAACCGGTGAACTGGATATGCCTGCCTTTGAGAGGCTCATCGACTGGCATGTCGCGCAGGGGTCCAATGCCCTGGTGGTGGTTGGCACCAGTGGCGAGTCGCCCACGGTGGATGTTGAAGAGCATCTGCAGCTTATCGAGGCGGCCGTTGTCAAGGCCGATGGACGCATTCCGATTATCGCGGGAACAGGGGCGAATTCCACTGCAGAGGCGGTGGAGCTCACCCGTGAGGCCGAGCGGCTTGGGGCGCAGGCCAGCCTGCAGGTGGTGCCCTATTACAACAAGCCCACCCAAGAGGGCCTCTACCATCACTTCAGGGCGATTGCCGAGTCCTGCGGACTGCCGATCATTCTCTACAACGTTCCGGGCCGTACAGTGGCAGACCTGCAGGAAGAGACCACGGTTCGGCTTGCGGAGATTTCGAATATCGTGGGCATTAAAGATGCCACGGGCAATATCGAGCGCGTCCAATGGCTGATCCGCGAGCTTCCCGACGACTTCTGTGTCTACAGCGGAGACGATGCCATCGCAGTGGCCCTGATGCTGCTTGGGGGCAAGGGCAATATTTCAGTTACCGCCAATGTCGTGCCCAAGACCATGGCCGAGCTCTGCAAGCTTGCCATCGAGGGGCGCGTGCCCGAGGCTGCGGCCTTGAATCGCTGGCTTTTGCCTCTGCATCGTCTTATGTTCTCCGAGCCGAACCCGGTTCCAGTGAAGTGGGCGCTCTGGCGTATGGGCCTGATTGGCCCAGGCATCCGCCTTCCCTTGGTGGGACTCTCAGAACCCAGACAAAAGGAGCTTGAATCGGTGTTGGTATCTCTAGGGGTCTGCTCATGATGCGCCGTTTGTCCGTGCTTGCCGCCTGCCTGGCTCTTTCGGGCTGCGGCGTCTTTTCTTCTAGCGACACTGGGTATCAGTCGGCGGTGCGCGTCGAAAAGCCCCTTGAGGTGCCGCCCGATCTCCTTGGCCCCGCGCGAGACGATCGGTTCTCGATTCCCGCATCTGGAGCCGCAAGTCGTTCCGAGTTTGAACGCCAGCGCACCCCGGGCGCGCGCCCTTCGACGGCGAGCAGTGGGGTACTCCCCGAGCTTCCTGGTATGCGTTTAGAACAGTCGGCGGGGCAGTTGGTGCTTATCGTAGACCGTCCCGCGGAGAAGCTCTGGCCAGTGCTGCGGCAGTTTTGGCTTGATTCGGGCTTTGTGATCGCAACCGAGAATCCCGCCACGGGGGTTCTGGAAACCGACTGGGCAGAAGACCGCTCCAAGATTCCAGACGACCTCATTCGCAGAACAATTGGGCGGGTCTTTGAGCGCGTCTATGATTCGGGCCAGAGAGACCGGTTTCGTATGCGGCTGGAGCGCATCAGTGCCGAGAAGACCGAAGTGTCTGTGAGCCACCGCGGCCTACTCGAGGTCTATCGGGGAGGCGCCAGCAGTGGTGAGACCACCTGGACCAACCGGCCTGTCGACCGTCAGCTCGAGGGCGACTTCTTGCGGCGGATTATGGTGCGGCTCGGCGAGACTGAGCAGCGGGCAGGCGGTGCAGTCGCTGCCGCGTCGGTGGGCTCTGGCGGTCTTGCGCAGCTGGTTAAAACCGCAGACCGTTCCCAGATCGATCTTCCCGAAGGCTTTGACCGTGCCTGGCGTAGGGTGGGTGTGGCAATTGACCGGCTGGGCTTTACGGTGGAAGACAGAGACCGTTCGCAGGGCGTTTTCTTTGTCCGATATCGCGACCCCACGGCAGACACGCGTGAGAAGTCACAGGGATTTCTGGGCCGCATCTTCTCCGGTGGAGCGGGCACGGATCGAAAGTCTGCTGCCCAGTACCAGGTTCAGGTGCGGTCAGAGGGCAGCCGGTCTGTGGTGCGGGTACTTACCGAGTCCGGTGTTGCAGCCACCGATGCCAATGCGCGCCAGATGCTTGACGTGCTCTTTGAACAGCTGCGCTAGCATCGATGCGGTTTACCAGCCTTGGCAGTGGGAGTCAGGGCAACGCGCTCCTGGTTGAGGGTCAGGCCAGGGCAGGGCCGCCCACTCGGGTATTGGTTGACTGCGGGCTGGGGCTTAAGCTGGTACTCGATCGTCTGGCAGAGCGGGGGCTTTCGGCCAGCGACATCGACATGGTCTTTGTCACCCACGAGCATGCAGACCACATTGGTGGGGTTGCCCGACTCGCCCGCCATGCGGTCATTCCCGTTTTTGCCACCCACGGCACGCTGCTTGCCGCCGGTGCTGGGGCATTTGAGGGTGTCACCACCGTTCCAGTCTCCGCCCATCAGGCATTTGAATACCAGGGCATTCAGATTCAGCCCGTGCCGGTGCCGCATGATGCCCGTGAACCGGTGTCGCTTGTCTTTGCAGATGCCCAAGCCCGGTTTGCCGTGGTGACTGACCTGGGCAGCCCGACGGCGTTTCTGCGAGAGGCGCTGCAGGGGCTCTCTGGGCTCTTTCTGGAATTCAACCACGACCAGGTGCTGCTCGAACAGGGAGACTACCCCCCGAGCCTGAAAACCCGAGTGGCGGGCGATTTCGGCCACCTGTCGAATGCCCAGGCCAGCACGATCCTCGCTGACTGTCTGCACTGCGGCCTGCAGGTAGTCGTGGCAGCCCATTTGAGCCAGAACAACAACCATCCCAGTCTGGTGCGAGATGCCGTATCTCAGCTAAACCTCGGCACAACCCGGTTTGATATCGCCTCTCAGGAAACCGGGTCAGACTGGATCAGGCTCTCAGGCCCGGGTTAAGAGAAGAAACCCCTGGCAGTACCAGTGCCAGAGTAGCTGCACCAACGGATCCTGGGCCGCCCGACCGGATACCTCTCGGGTATCAAGCCGCCGCGCGTTGGCCAGGTCGGCAATTACAAGCCGTATCTTTTGAAGCGCCTCTGGGGCCAGGTCGGGCAGGTCCACCGGGTCCCCATTAATGGCGATGCAGTCATTCCAGAGCAGCAGTCGGGTGGCGGGGCCAAGGCGGATCTCGGAGGCTTTTTTCACCATGCCATGAAACCCGCGCAGGGTGGTGCGCGGCGGGGAATCGAAATAGACACTGGGATGGGGTGCCGAGAGCGCCACCACCACCTCGCGGGCGATCTCCCGCCGTGTGGGAAGACAGGCCATGGCCTCTTGGGTAAGACCGAGCACCAGCCGATCGGGAAGCCGCCCGCACTGGTCTGTGGCCTCAAGCCAGGGGTCAGACCAGGGTTTCTGTTGGCCGCCATGATCAAGGTACTGGCCAAAGGCAATGTCCGCTATCTCGGCGGCATTGGGCACCCGAAATCCTACCGAGTAGGTCATGCAGGAGCTGCCGACAGCCGTGCCCCGATGGGCCACGCCGGGTGGCAGATAGAGAAGGTCACCGGGACCCAGCACCATGGTCTGCTCAGGCGCAAACCGCTTGAGAATCTTTAACTCCAGGCCATCTATAAGCCTGGGGTCAAAGGCCTCGGCGATCTCCCAACGGCGTTGCCCCTGCGCCTGCACCAGAAAGACATCGTAGCTATCGACATGGGCACCTATTCCACCGCGATCGCCAGCCACACTGATCATCAGATCATCGAGTCGGCCTTCGGGCAGGAACCGGAAATGGTCGAGAAACCGGTCGGCCGCCGGATCAATGCTATTGACCTGCTGCACGAGGATGGTCCAGGCAGGTGTCTTGCGCGCAGGAATCTGCCGCGCACGCAAGGGGCCCGCCTGTACCCGATAGTCGGCATCGACAAGCCTGCTGGGCAGCCGGTCGCTGCGGGCCTGCTGCAATACGGTTGGGATTGAAACCGGAAGCGCCTCAGGCGACTGCGCCCAGCTGCTAAAGGCGCCCCGAACCAACAGAGGTTTTTTCTGCCAGTACCGGCGCATGAACTGCCTTGGGCTTAAGCCTCCGAGCCAGGTAACCGGAGCGTCTGGCGGCAGAGGCAGCACTGGGCTTGTGGCTTGACGGGTCATGAAAAAAGCCCGAGCTGCGGCCGGTCGGGCTCGGCAACCGGAAGCTCTGTGCCCTTGGCCTTGCGGTGTCTGACCGGCCTGGGCAGGGCGGCAATTTCACGCAGAGCGGCCTCAGGACTGCGCTGCCGGGCAGAGGCAATGACCGCCTCTGGCAGCCCGGCAAGCCGGGCCACCTGCAGGCCAAAGCTCTGGCTTGCCGCCCCTGGGGCAATCTGGTGGAGAAAGACAATGCCATGGTTGTGTTCCACCGCCGAGACATGGGCATTGGCAGCCGTTGGTACCTGGTCGGCAAGGGCCGTAAGCTCAAAATAATGGGTTGCAAAAAGGCTGAGTGACTGGTTGGTTACTGCGAGGTGTTCGGCAATTGCCCAGGCAAGGGCAAGCCCGTCCTGGGTGGAGGTCCCGCGCCCGATCTCGTCCATCAGCACCAGACTGTGCGGGCCCGCACGGTTGAGTATCAGGGCGGCTTCGGTCATTTCGACCATAAAGGTGGACCGCCCGCCGGCAAGGTCGTCAGAGGCTCCGATGCGGGTGAAGATGCGGTCAATTCGGCCAATGCAGGCGCTCTGCGCAGGCACGGGAGCGCCCATCCGGGCAAGGATGGTGATTAAGGCCACCTGCCGCATAAACGTGGACTTCCCACCCATATTCGGGCCCGTGATCACCAGCATGCGCTGGGCCGGGTGCAGCGATACCGAGTTGGGGGTAAAAGCCCCGGCCCTTGGTGCGAGCACCGGGTGCCTGCCATCGGTGATCGTAATGGCAGGCGCATCACTGAGTTCTGGCAGAACCCAGTCTTCGTGCACCATAAGGCTCGCGAGGCTGAGCAGGGCATCGCACTGGGCAATGGCATGGGCCATCTGCTGCAGTCCCGATACCTCCGAGCCAAGGCGTGTGAGCAGTTCGTCGTAGAGCAGCTTTTCCCGGGCCAGGGCGCGCTCTTGGGCGGAGAGTGCCTTTTCCTCATAGGCCTTTAAGGCCGGCGTGATGTAGCGTTCGGCGTTTTTAAGCGTCTGGCGCCGCTGGTAGTCTTCGGGCACCTTGTCCTTCTGGCCTGCGGTGACTTCTATATAAAAGCCATGCACAGCATTGAATCCCACGCGCAGGGTGCTGATGCCCGTGCGCGCCTTTTCTTGGGCCTCTAAGGCCAGCAGAAAACTATTGCCATCGGAGCGCAAGGCCCTCAGCGCATCGAGGTCGGCATCGAAGCCGTCGCGGATCACCCCGCCATCGCGGACCTGGGGCGCGGGCTCTTCGGTAAGCGCCTCGGCGATGGCACTTTGGTAGGTGCCCCCCGCAGGATTCGAAAGGTCTGCGATGGTCTGCGAGAGGATCTTGGGCAGGTGCGATATCAAATCGTCTTGCCCCACTGGGCCCGCCCATTGCCGCAGCAGAGCCGTCACCTGGCCAATGGCCTGGCAAGACTGGGCAATCGCGATCAGCTCCCGGGGGCGCGACTGGCGCATGGCCAGTCGTCCCGACAGCCGTGCAAGGTCGGAAATGGGGCGCAGGGCGGCCTGCAGTTCGGCAACCCGCTGGCTGTCCCGTTGGTCATCGCCAGCCAGCCAGGCAATCGCCCGCTGGCGCTCCCGAAGCTGGGCATTGTCCTGCAGTGGGCGCACCAGCCATTCCCTAAGGCGCCGCGCGCCTCCGACGGTTTGGCAGCGATCGATCGCCGACAGAAGCGTGGTGCTTCCGGCGTCGGGCTCGGCATAGAGCGAGGCCACAAGCTCCAGGGTGCGACGTGCCACCGTGTCGATCTGCAGAACCGTGCGGCGGTCATCTGGCTGGGGCGGTAAGAGATACTGCAGGGGCTGGCCAAGACTGCGTTCGGCATAGCCAATCAGCGCAGCCAGGCAGGCCAGTGTCTCCTCGGCAAGTGCCGATGTGGGCCCAAGCTCGTAGGCCATGAGGCTCGTGACCTGCAGTCGGGATTTGAGTAGCTCCCCGCCGATCTGGGCATCAAACTCCCAGGCGGGCCGGCGGCGAATGGGCAGCGCCTGGCTGTCTTGTAGGCTGAGCAACTCGCTGACCAGAAGCTCTGCGGGCTGCAGTTCGGCTAAGAGACTCTGGATCCAGCCGCCTGGGCCAAGACTGTCGGCGGCGCTGCCCGGGGCAGGCTCGTGACGGCTGGAATGGTCAGGGTCTGTGACCTGCGTGTTCTGCAGTGCCTCATGGCTAAAGTGCACGGCGCCGGTGGAGACATCAAGCCAGGCCAAGGCCCTTGCCCTGGGCGAAACCGCCGCCAGCCAGGCCGAGGCCCGCTCGGGCAGCAGGCCCTGTTCGTGCAGTGTGCCGGCGGTGGCCGTGCGCACCACGCGTCGCTCTACCGGGCCCTTGCTTGCAGAAGGGTCGCCGACCTGCTCGCAGATTGCTACCGAATGGCCCGCCTGAATGAGCCGGGCCAGATAGCCCTCGGCCGAGGCAACCGGAACACCTGCCATTAAGACGGGCGCACCGGCACTCTGCCCGCGCTGTGTCAGGGCAATTCCGAGAACCCGTGCCGCCGTCTCGGCATCGCCGTAAAACAGCTCGTAGAAGTCGCCCATGCGGTAGAACACAAGCGCATCGGGATGTTCGGCCTTGATGCGCAGATACTGCTGCATCATCGGGGTGTGGGCTGCCTCAGTCATTCTCGGCGTTGGGTGCTGCTGATTTGGCAGCGGGGGCCGCGCGTGCCTCCAGCTCTTGGATACGCCTCTGTTGGCGGCGCATGTCCTCCATCATCTGGTGCAATAAGACGTCTATAGGGTCTTTAAACTCGCGGGTAACCCCATAGGCGGTAAAGGTCTCTTCATCAGCTGTATCGGCCATGGCGATGCCTTCGGAGGCATCGACCTGTCGGGCGGGAATACCCACCACCGAGGCGCCCGGCGGAACCGCCTTGACCACCACCGCATTTGACCCGATGCGGGCATGGGCCCCGACCCGAAACGGCCCCAGCACCTTTGCACCTGCGCCCACCACCACGCCCTGCTCGAGGCTGGGATGCCGCTTTGCGCCCTTGGTAAGCGAAGTTCCCCCAAGAGTGACACCCTGATAAATAGTGCAGTCATCGCCTATCTCAGCGGTCTCGCCGATCACCACCCCCATGCCATGGTCGATAAACACCCTGCGGCCTACCTGGGCGCCGGGATGGATCTCGATTCCGGTAAGCCAGCGGCTAAAGAGCCCCACAAATCGCCCGAGCCAGCGCAGGGGGCCCCAGCCGCTGGCCCAGAGAAAGTGTGCGAGACGATGCAGCCATATGGCATGCAGCCCGGGATAGCAGGTGAGAACCTCGAAACGGGAACGCGCCGCAGGGTCTTTCTGTAGGACGTTATCCAGGTCTTCAAAGAAGTAAGAGAGTCGCATGGGCAGAGAGACTATCAGAGACCATGCCGGGTGCAGCCACGTGGGCTGGGCCCATAGCGAAAGCCAGCCAGCGCGCTGGGCCCGGTACCAGGGGAAGCGTCAAGCGCTGCGCTCATAGCCTTTGCCGTATGGCGGAAATCAGGCCATGCAGCATCTGCAGCTCATCCTGATGCATCCCTGCGCGGCTCCAGAGGCCGCGCAGACGGTCATCAAAACGCCCCGGGCTGGCTGGGTCAAGGTAACCCGCCTCTATGGCCGCAGCAGTAAATGACTGGTGCAGGGCCTCAATGCCAGCGGCCGATGCGGGCACAGCCCTGGGTCTTCCCTGGCCATCGGTCTTGAAAACCGGGGTCGGAAGGTGCTGCCGGCTGCGGGCAGTCTGCCGAAGCAGGTAGGCCACGAGCTGGGTGGCCTGGGCCAGATTCAGTGAGCTAAAGCCGGGATTGACATCCAGCCCGCAGACCCGGTTACAGCGCATCAGGTCTTCATTGGAGAGACCGCTGCGCTCGGGCCCCATGACAACGGCCACTTCGGCAGCGGGATCTGCTCCAAGGCAGTCCACGAGTTCGGTAAGGGCCTCTTCAATGGTTCGTCGCGGTGGCTCGAATTCGCGAGGCCGTGCGGTGAGCGCAAGCTGCATCATCGTGGGCCCAAGTGCCTCCGAAAGGTTGTCAGCACGGCAGCGCTGCAACAGGTCATCGGCCCCCGCCGCAAGCGCCACCGCCTGTGGGTCGGTGCGCATCTGCAGGGCCTGAGCCTCTTGCATGTCTGCCAGCCAGAGCTGGGAATATCCGGTTGCCATAAGCGCTCGCGCCCCGGATCCCAGGTTGCCCGGATGGCTCGGTCGCACGAGCACCCAGCGCACCCGGGCAAGCAGCTGCGAAAGCGCTGGCGGATCTTGTAGCGCGGGCGCGGCCGGACGCGCAGGGCTGATTCCGTTGGCTTCCTCTACACTACCGGCTGCTCTTTGAAGGTTCACTGCTATGCATCCCATGCTGAACACGGCCGTCAAGGCCGCGCGAAAGGCCGGCGCCATTATTAACCGGGCCAGCCTTGATATTGATCGGGTTCGAATCAGTCGCAAGGACCGCAACGATTTTGTCACGGAAGTCGACGAGGCCTGCGAAAAGGCCATTATCGAGACCCTTTCCCAGGCCTATCCCAGCCACGGCTTTCTGGGCGAGGAGTCCGGGCTGTCTGAAGGGGCGGGCGGCGGAAAGTCTGCCGAATATGTCTGGGTGATCGACCCACTGGATGGCACCACCAACTTCATTCATGGCATGCCGGTCTACTGTGTATCGATTGGACTGCTGCACAAGGGCCAGGTGACTCAGGCGGTTATCTATGACCCAAGTCGCGACGAGCTGTTTGTGGCCTCTAAAGGCAAGGGCGCCTTTCTCAATGACCGCCGGCTGCGCGTGAGCAAGCAAGACCGGCTGGAAGGCGCCCTGATTGGAACCGGGTTTCCGTTTAAGCGCCAGGCCCAGATTGACCTCTACCTTGCCATGTTTAAAGAGATCAGCGAAAAGGCCGCCGGCGTGCGGCGCCCGGGTGCTGCTGCCATCGACCTGGCCTATGTGGCTGCGGGGCGCTATGACGCTTTTTTTGAGATGGGCCTGATGCCCTGGGACGCCGCAGCCGGCAGTCTGCTTATTACCGAGGCAGGCGGCTTCGTGGGCGACTTCAAGGGAGAGTCGGACTACCTGTTTGCAGAGAACATTCTGGCTGGCACGCCCAAGGTCTTTGCGCAGATGGTGAGCCTGCTCTCAGGGTACACGCTGCCAGAGCCGCAGGGTGCCCACCGGCTAAGGCCTACCGGGCATTAAAGAAATTTTTCGAGGGCGTCGATATCGTCCGGAAACATCTCGCGCAGCTCTACCGCACGCACGATACCCTGCCGGTCAATCAGAAAAAGCTGTGGCAGGCCCTTACGCTGGTTATAGACCGCATGCCAGGTTTCGTCTGCAAGACCCGCAGCAAAGATATACCCGTGGCTTTTCATGTAGGCCTCGGCATCGGCCTTTTTCTTGTCGATAGACACGGTAACCACCGACAGCCCGCGGTTAACATGCCGCTGGGTGAAGGCATTAAGCACCGGATTCTGGCGGTTACAAAAAGGGCAGCGGGTATGCCAGAACTCCAGAATAACCACCTTGCCCCGGTGGTCGGATAGCCGCCAGACCGAGCCATCGAGAAGGGTAAGCGGCGGCAGCTGCGCGGGCTTACCGATTTCGAGCTGGGCGGTGGCGGCACTGGCAGGCAACGGCCGCAGCCATAGGGCAAAGGCACCCAACAGCACCACACCTGCGGCGAGCACGGCAAAAAGCCGGCTGTGCTGGTAGGCCACGCTCTTTTCCATGCCCTTGACCCGATGCAGATACAGGGGATAGACCAGCGGCGCGGCAACTACGATCACAAGATAGAAAATTGATTCCAGTACTATGGCGGCGGTCATAAACTGATTATAGGGTCCTTACGATTGGCTTCACACCTGCCGGCATGCCGTCTCGATGCAATGGGGCGCCCTCAGGTGAGTCTGAGGGCGGTTTTTTTTCTGGCCTTCCCCTTGTTCCTGCATGCGGGGCTGCAGGGGCTGCTCAACCTCATCGACACCTGGTTTGTTGGAAGAATCTCCACCAGTGCGCTCGCGGGGGTGGGCGGTATCTACTGGCTCATCCTCGGGGCCTTGTTCTTTCTTACTGGCATGGGCATGGCCGTGCAGACGGTGGTGGCCCAGTCCTATGGCGCAGGCCGCATGGCCCGGGCGGCAGCGGCTGTCTGGTCGGGCCTGTGGATCGCGGGTCTGGTGGCGATTCCGGCAAGCCTAGTGCTTGCTGCCCTGGGGCCTTTGCTGGTGCCCTTGATTGGCCTGTCGCCCGCGGCCGAGCAAGAGGCGCTCGCCTACTGGGCGCCGCGATTTCTAGGCGGGGCGGTGATCCTGGCCGAGACCGCCGTGCTGTCTTTTTTTATGGGCATCGGCCGGGTGCGGGTGGCGCTGCTGGTCAACACGGTAATCGTGATCAGCAACACGCTGCTCAATGCCTGGTTTGTCTTCGGGCTGGGGATGGGCGTTGCTGGGGTGGCCTGGGCGACCACGTTTGCGCTGGTTATCGGGCTGGCGCTCTCATTCTGGCTCTTTCTGGGAGAAACCGGGCGGAATCATTTTCGGGCCCACCGCGTCTGGCGTCCGCATAAATCACTGTTAAAGGCGGTGCTCGGCCTGGGCCTGCCCATCGGCTTTTCGATTGGCATTGACGTACTGGGCTTTGCCGCCTTTCAGGCCATGATGTCGCGGCTGGGCGATGTCCAGGGGGCCGCCTCGCAGGTAGTCATCATGCTGACCTCAATGGCCTTTCTGCCCGCAGTGGGTCTGGGTAAGGCGGGCACCACGCTGGTGGGGCAGTCGATGGGCGCCGGTGATCCGCAGTGGGCCAAGCGGGTGGGCAATTACGTGATTGGCCTGAGCATGGGCTACATGTTCCTCTTTGGCCTTGCCCTGGCGATTTTCGGGCAGGCCTTTATGCGCTTTTTTGTGTCGGCAGAAGACCCTCAGGCGCTGGCCTTGGTTGCCCTGGGTGCCCAACTGGCCATGATTGCCGCGGTCTATCAGGTCTTTGATGGTCTACACCTTGGTGCGGTCTTCTGCCTGCGCGGCGCGGGGGATGCCCGGGTGCCGGCCCTGGGCTTGTTTGTTCTTTCCTGGGGGCTGTTTGTGCCTCTGACCCATATTCTGGTGTTTGCGCCGGGCCAGGGCTTTGTCGATGCCCTTCCGGCCCTTGGCTATGGCGCGGCCGGCGGATGGTGGGCCTCAGTTACCTACATTGTGCTGCTCGCAGGCTTTTTGTCCTGGCGCTGGTTTGGCCGGCCGCTTCAGGCAAGGCTAGTCTAAAAGCGGGTCTGGCCCCTGAAACCGCGCGGCCAGTATGGGGCCAGCCGCAGGCAGGCCCCTTCCGTCTGCGGTCATCAGGTTCTGGTCTAGAAACCGTTCCGAAGGTGAAACCAGCAACCGGTACAGGCTGCGGCAAAGCGCCCGGGCAGCCTCTCCTGGCCAGTGTGCGGGCAGGAGTTCTGCGGGAAGATCTGGGTCTCTTAGAAGAAGCCTTCGGTAGTCGTGAATGAGAAGCAGGCGGATGAGGACCGCGCGTGCCGGGTCGATGGGCTGTGCGGCCGGGTGCTGGATCTCTTGCAAAATGGGCCGGTAGATCTCGAGAAACCCGCGATACTGCTGCGCGAGCTGCTCCAGGTTCCAGGCCTGCATAACCAGGTCGTGGCTGCTTGCACTCTGGGCGATCGCGGCATCGGCTGCGCGAATCGGTAGCAGGCTGCCACAGACCGGGCCAAGCCCCTCTGCCGAAAGCACTGCAAAGACGCCATCAAGGTCTGTGGTGGGATGGACAAAACAGCTTGGCCCCAGGCTTCCAAAGCCCTGCCAGAAAAGCGCCTTTCTCAGGTGTTCACGCTCCAGCCCATTCACTTCCTTGACCACAAAGATCAATCGCCATCGCTGGTCCCAGCCGGTGGACTGGCCCGCATAGATACGCCGGGAGGCCTCGCTGATGCGCTGGCTGCCGACCTCGGTCAGCTGATAGTCGGCCCGCCGACCCGCGGCTTGGGCCGAAAGCCAGTTCTCCTGGGCGAGCCGAAAAACCGCGGTACGGATCATCCGCTCATTGACGCCAAGGGCAGACAGCAGTTGAATAAGGCTGCCGATCCAGACCCGACTGCCGCGCGGAATGACCAAGTCGCCAAAAACGGTTACCAGAAGCGACCCCGCCTGAACCCGCTGCAGGCCGGCAAATGCAGCAAGGCGGGCGTCAATGGCCGAGGGGTGCGCTGTTGCGCTAGCAAGAGGAGGGCCGGCAGAGGCGGTGGAAAGCGGAAGAACCATAGCGGAAATAGTACAAAATTTTTATTTGCTCGTCAGGATAAGTTAAATTTTGTTCGTGAAATTACAGATGCAAGCCGAAAAACCGCTTCTGGCCGATGTTTTTTGAATTCCCCTACAATTTTTATGACACAGTTATTGATTTAAATCTTTATAATTTGTAACATTTAAGAAATAACAAGGAGCCAGTAACAATGCCCCACGCGCTATTTGAGAGACACGCAGCCACGCTGGAAAGTGCCCTGTCAGCCATCGCCACTCGGGGCTACTGGTCCCCGTTTAGCGAGTCGCCCAGCCCCAAGGTCTATGGTGAAACTGCCATGGCCGACGGGAAGGCCGCCTTCGACGCGCTGCTCGGCCAGCAGTTTCTTCTGGACCAACCAGGTATTACGGGCTGGCATGGGGGCGAAGTCTCACCCTACGGCGTGGCACTCGATGTCTCTTATCCCGTTTGTCAGATCGATACCCTGGTAGCCGCCGCCGAGAAGGCGATGCAGCCCTGGCAGCAGGCGGGGCTTGAGGCACGCACGGGTGTCTGCATTGAGATGCTCACACGGCTCAACCGGCAGAGCTTTCTTCTGGCCAATGCGGTCATGATGACCACCGGCCAGGGCTTTATGATGGCCTTTCAGGCAGGCGGCCCGCATGCCCAAGACCGGGGGCTTGAGGCCGTGGCCTATGCCCATCGGGAGCAGAGTTTTGTGCCCGCGCAGGCCCGTTGGGAAAAGCCCCAGGGCAAGAACCCGCCGCTGGTCATGCAGAAAGAATATGCCCTGGTAGGCCGCGGGGTGGGCGTGGTTATTGGCTGCGGCACATTCCCCACCTGGAATACCTATCCGGGCCTGTTTGCGGCCCTGGCCACGGGCAATGCGGTCATAGTCAAGCCGCACAGCAACGCGATTCTGCCTGCGGCCATTACGGTGCGGATTCTGCGGGGGGTTCTCAGCGAACAAGGCCTCGACCCCAACCTGGTTCTGCTCTCGGTTGCCACCGATCGCGAGTCCACGCGCAGCCTGGTTACCCATGCAAAGGTGCGTTCCATCGACTTTACCGGTGGCAACAGCTTTGGCCAGTGGCTGCTCGACCATTGCCGGCAGGCGCAGGTCTATGCCGAACTGGCAGGGGTGAACAACATCGTGGTGGATTCCACCGATGCCTACCAGGACATGCTCAAGAACCTGGCCTTTACGCTCTCGCTGTATTCGGGCCAGATGTGCACTACCTCGCAGGCGATCTTTGTGCCCGCCAGCGGAATCCAAACCGACCTGGGGCCGAAGTCTTTCGACGAGTTTTGTGCCGACCTTGCGGCAGCCATAAAGCGGTTTTTATCCAAGCCCGAGGTGGCCTGTGCCGTTCTGGGTGCTATTCAGTCTTCGGACACCTTAGACCGTATCAACCAGGCCAATGCCGGCAGCCTGGGCAGGGTGGTGCTGGCCTCTGAAAAGATTGCCAATCCCGAGTTTCCCAAGGCTGAGGTGCGCACCCCAGTGCTTCTGGCCTGCGATGCCGCGGACGAAAAGGCCTATATGGAAGAGCGATTCGGGCCGATCAGTTTTGTGGTGAAGGTGGCCGACACGCATGCCGGTATTGCCCTCTCAGAGCGGGTGGTATCTACCCACGGCGCGCTGACGGTGGGGCTGTATTCCACCAGCCAGGCAGTAATAGACCAGATGACCCAGGCCACCTGGCGTTCTAAGGTGGCCCTGTCGATCAACCTGACCGGTGGTGTCTTTGTGAACCAGTCGGCGGCTTTTTCCGACTATCACGGCTCTGGGGCCAACCCTGCAGCCAATGCCAGTTATGCGGATTCGGCCTTTGTGGCCAACCGTTTTCGGGTGATTCAGAGGCGATGGCATACCGAATAATTTAGATTCACAATATGTTCTAAAACACTAAAAATAAACCAATAAAAATAAAAACAAAGACTGGAGACAAGGCTATGCAGTACACCGCCGTTCAGCTGTCAGAGGCCCAGGGCATTGCCCGCCTGGTGCTTAACCGGCCCGATAAGCTCAACAGCTTTACCGAGGTCATGCACGGGGAAATTCGCCATGCGCTCGACACCGTGCAGCAGAGCCCGACAGCACGGGTGCTCGTGGTCACCGGGGCCGGCCGGGGCTTTTGTGCCGGTCAAGACCTGGCCGATGACTGCATGCAGAAGGTCAACGGCAGAATGCCCGATATCGGCACGGTGGTAGAGCAGCACTACAAGCCTATGGTGATGCGTCTATCGAACCTCAAGGTGCCAACAGTGGCAGCGGTCAACGGCATTGCCGCAGGCGCGGGGGTGAGCCTTGCCCTGGCCTGCGACCTGGTGGTGGCCTCTGAGTCCGCCTCATTTGTCCAGGCCTTCTCCAAAATTGGTCTGGTACCCGATACGGGCAGCACCTGGTTTCTTCCCCAGCGGGTGGGCATGGCCCGGGCCATGGGCCTGGCCCTGCTGGCCGATAAGCTGCCAGCCGCCCAGGCCGCGCAGTGGGGGCTTATCTGGAAGGCGGTGCCCGAGGCCGAGTTTGGCGCAACCATTGATGCGCTTGCCAGCCAGCTAGCCAGCATGCCCACCAAGGCCTTGGTGCGGATTCGTCAGGCAATGCAGGCCAGTGGCACGCATACCCTGGAGCAGCAGCTCTCCATGGAGGCTGGCTTCATGCGCGAGCTTGGCTGGAGCCATGACTACGACGAGGGGGTGACCGCATTCCTCGAAAAGCGTGCACCACGGTTTACGGGGGAATAGCGAACATGGCCGCACTTGCAAAAACGACCAAGGTTGCCGTGGTGGGCACCGGTGCCATGGGCGCCGGTATCGCCCAGATTGCCGCGGCAGCGGGCCACGAGGTCTTACTCTTTGATTCCCGCGAAGGGGCAGCAGACAAAGCCATCGCGGGTATCGCAGGGCAGTTCTCCCGCCTGGCAGAAAAAGGAAAGCTGTCGTCTGCCGAGGCCTCGGCCGCATCGGGCCGCCTGCATGCGGCCACAGAGCTACAAGGGCTGTCGGATGCCGGCGTGATCGTTGAGGCTATTGTTGAAAACCTGGAGGCCAAACAGGGCCTGTTTCGGTCGCTTGAGGCCATTGTTGGGCCGACGGCGCTCTTTGCCACCAATACCTCGGCCATCTCGGTAACGGCAATCGGGGCGGCCCTTGCCCAGCCCGAACGGCTTGCCGGGCTGCATTTTTTTAATCCTGCCCCGCTTATGGCCCTAGTAGAGGTGGTCTCGGGCCTGGCCACATCATCGTCCGTTGCAGAAACCTTGTATGACACGGCCAAGGCATGGGGAAAGTCGCCGGTCTACACCAAGTCCACGCCGGGCTTTATCGTCAATCGCGTGGCACGTCCTTTTTATGCCGAGGCCCAGCGGGTTTTGCAGGAAAATGGCGCCGATGTCGCCACCATTGATGCCTGCTGTAAAGAAGGCGGTGGCTTTCGCATGGGCCCTTTCGAACTCATGGATCTCATCGGCCACGATGTGAACTTGGCGGTCACCAAAACGGTCTGGGCGGCCTACTACCACGACCCGCGTTTTCTGCCCTCGTTGATCCAGCAAGAACTCGTTGCCGCAGGCTTTCTGGGCAGAAAGTCGGGGCGGGGCTTCTACGACCACCGCCCCGATGCCGCCGCCCCAAGCCCAGATACCGCCGCTGACGCGCGCGACGCCCTGGCTTTAGCAGGCCCGATCACCCTCTATGGCCAGACGGCTGCGGCCCAGGCCTTGCGCGAACGGCTTTCCGCCGCAGGACAGACCTGCCTTTTGGCCGAGGCCGACGACGACCGGATAGCCCAGGTGGGTGAGACGGTGGTCTATGTGACAGACGGGCGCACGGCTAGCCATCGGGCCTTTTCCTCCGGTCAGGCCAATACCGTCGTGATCGACCTGGCCCTTGACTACCGCACCGCAAAACGCCTGGCGGTCGCCGCTGCCGAGGGCGCCAGTGCCACGGCAGGTGCCCAGGCAATCGGCCTGTTGCAGACGGCCGGTTTCGCGGTATCGGTGTTTCACGATGTTCCTGGTCTCATCGTGATGCGCACCGTGGCCATGCTGGCCAATGAGGCGGCCGATGCTGTTAACCAGGGGGTCTGTACCGTTGCCGCGGCAGATACCGCAATGCGGCTTGGGGTGAACTATCCCCTCGGGCCACTGGCCTGGGCCGATGCCATTGGGCTGCCCCGGGTGCGCGATGTCTTGGCCCATCTTGGCCAGGCCTATGGTGAAGACCGCTATCGTATTTCCCCATTGATTCACCAACGGGTATTCGGCACGAAGGCATTTTATGACTGAGGCGCATCAGACACTCTCCCGCGCAGAGGCGCAGACACTGGCAGAGGCCACCGCGCATGCCATGTGGTCACGAGACCAGGCAGCCCGTGCCCTGTGCATGGCGCTTATTAGCGTGCGGCCTGGCTACGCCCTGCTCACCATGGCCGTGCGCGCGGATATGGTCAATGGCCACCATATCTGCCATGGCGGAATGATCTTCACCTTGGCCGATACCGCCTTTGCCTACGCCTGCAACAGCTACAACAAAAACACAGTGGCATCGGCCTGCAATATCGACTTTCTTGCCCCCGGTAAAGAAGGGGAGATCCTCGAGGCCGAGGCCCAGGAGCGTTCTCTCTCAGGCCGCACGGGCGTATACGATGTTACGGTGCGTACCCGAGAGGGCAGGGTGGTTGCGCTTTTTAGAGGCAAGAGTTACCGCATCAACGGAGAGGTAATCGCCGGGCTGCAAGAGGCAGATACCCAAAACCGGCAATCGGCTTAGTTCATTACTGGGCATTACTGTTTATTACTGGGCATCACAGGAGACAACTTTTTATGGCATCCCAAAAAGGCAAGGCCCCGTTAGAGGCCATTGAAACAGCCAGCCGCGATGAGATCTCGGCCCTGCAGCTCAAGCGGCTGAAATGGTCGATCCGCCACACCTACGACAACGTTGCCCCCTATCGCGAGAAGTGCAAGAAAAAAGGGGTGCACCCAGACGATCTCAAGCGGCTCTCAGACCTCTCAAAGTTTCCCTTCATGGTCAAGACCGACCTGCGAGATCATTATCCGTTTGGGCTTTTTGCGGTGCCACGTGAGCAGGTGGCACGGCTCCATGCCTCCAGTGGCACCACCGGCAAGTCGATCGTCGTGGGCTACACCTGGCGCGATCTTGACCACTGGGCCAACCTGGTGGCCCGTTCAATCCGCGCGGCGGGTGGCCGGGCAGGCGATATGGTGCATGTGGCCTATGGCTACGGCATGTTTACCGGCGGGCTGGGCGCCCACTACGGGGCTGAGCGGCTGGGCTGCACCGTGGTGCCTATGTCGGGCGGACAGACCGAGAAGCAGGTGACCCAGATTGTCGATTTTAGGCCCGACATCATTATGGTTACGCCCTCGTATTCGCTGGTGATCGCCGAGGAATTCGAGCGACGCGGCATTGCCCCGCGGGATATCTCCCTGCGTGTGGGCATCTTTGGGGCAGAGCCCTGGGGTGAGGGCATGCGCGGCGAAATCGAGCGCAAGCTTGGCATCGACGCGGTGGATATCTACGGCCTCACCGAGGTGATGGGTCCGGGGGTGGCCAGCGAGTGCGTGGAGACCAAAGACGGCCCCGTGATCTGGGAAGACCATTTCTATCCCGAGATCATTAATCCCGAAACCGGGGAGGTCTTGCCCGATGGCGAGCTTGGCGAACTTGTCTTCACCTCGCTTACCAAAGAGGCCTTTCCTGTGATTCGCTACCGCACCCGCGACCTCACCCGTCTGCTGCCCCCGACAGCCCGGTCGTTTCGGCGTATGGGCAAGATCACCGGGAGGTCGGATGACATGCTGATTATTCGCGGCGTGAATGTCTTTCCCAGTCAGATCGAAGAGCTTATCTTGCGTGACGCGCGTCTGTCCGGAAATTATCAACTGATCATTACACGGGATGGGCATCTGGATAACCTGGAGGTGCGCTGCGAACTGCAGCGCGAGGCCACCGCCAGCCTATCGTCGTCTGATCAGGCGCGGGTCGGCACCGGTCTTGCCGAGCGCGTTAAGACCCTCGTGGGCGTCACTGCCAAGGTTACAGTGCTGCCGGTCGACAGCCTGCCTCGTACGGAGGTAGGAAAGGCAAAACGCGTCTTTGATGAGCGGCCCAAGCAGGTTTAACCCCTCAGTCCACACCCTATAGACCCAGGGGGCTGCTGTTTCGCTCCCGCAAAGAAAGAAAAACTATGTCCGATGCCTTCCTCTGTGATGCCATTCGAACCCCCATCGGGCGGTATGGAGGCACCCTTGCTACCGTGCGGGCCGACGACCTCGCCGCACTTCCCCTAAAAGCCCTTATGGAACGCAACCCAGGGGTGGACTGGGAGCAGGTGGATGACATTATTTTTGGCTGTGCCAACCAGGCAGGCGAAGACAACCGTAACGTGGCCCGCATGGCGGGTCTTCTGGCCGGGCTGCCCGTGGCAGTGCCAGGCACCACGGTGAATCGCCTCTGCGGCTCGGGCATGGATGCCATTGGTCTGGCCGCACGGTCGATCAAGTCGGGCGAGACCAGCCTGATGATTGCCGGGGGCGTGGAGAGCATGTCGCGCGCGCCGTTTGTGATGGGTAAGGCCGATACTGCCTGGTCTCGGCAGGCCGCCATCTATGACACCACCATTGGCTGGCGGTTTCCCAACCCTGAGATGAAAAAGCGCTACGAGACCCATTCCATGCCCCAGACTGCAGACAATGTGGCAGCAGACTTTCATGTCAGCCGGGAAGACCAGGACGCATTTGCCCTGCGGTCCCAGCAGCGGTGGGCGGCGGCCCAGGCTGCAGGCCGGTTTCGCGAAGAGATCGTTCCGGTCACCCTGCCGCGTAAGAAGGGCGACCCCCTGGTCTTTGATACCGATGAGCATCCCCGGCCCGAGACCACGCTGGAAATGCTGGCAAAACTCAAAGGCGTCAATGGGCCTGATTTAACGGTGACGGCAGGCAATGCCTCAGGCGTAAACGATGGCGCCAGCGCGCTTGTCGTAGCCTCGGAGGCTGCGGCAAAGCGTCATGGCCTTACCCCCCGGGCACGCATTGTGGGCATGGCTAGCGCAGGAGTCGCGCCGCGGCTCATGGGTATTGGTCCGGCGCCTGCCGTGCGCAAGGTGCTTGCCCAGACAGGTCTGCGCCTTGACCAGATGGATGTTATTGAACTCAATGAGGCCTTTGCCGCGCAGGCCCTGGCCGTGCTGCGCGACCTTGGGCTCGCCGATGATGCTGCCCATGTCAATCCCAATGGCGGGGCCATTGCCCTGGGCCACCCTCTCGGCATGAGTGGTGCCCGTCTGGTCTCCACTGCCAGCCTGGAGCTCGCCCGTCGCAAAGGGCGCTATGCCCTGTGCACCATGTGTATTGGCGTGGGCCAGGGTATTGCCATGGTGATCGAACGGGTTTGAACCCCAGGTTTTTCTACAGGTCTACGATTTCAACTGTCTTCCCCAGCCAATAAAGGAAATTCGCCCATGTCAGAGGTTGTTCTTACCGAAGTCCACGGAAAAGTCGGTCTTATTCGCATTAACCGCCCCGATGCCCTCAATGCCCTGAACAACGAGGTGGTCGATGGCATTGGCCGCGCCGTAGACCAGTTTGAAGCCGACGAGAACATTGGCTGCATCGTGCTTACCGGCAGCGACAAGGCCTTTGCCGCAGGTGCCGATATCGGCCTGATGAAGTCCTACGGCTATATGGACACCTACAAGACCGACTTCATCACCCGCAACTGGGAGCGCATTCGGTCTGCGCGTAAGCCCGTGATTGCGGCGGTCTCGGGATTTGCCTTGGGCGGTGGCTGCGAGGTGGCGATGATGTGCGACATGATCTACGCCAGTGACACCGCCAAGTTTGGCCAGCCCGAAATTAAGCTCGGCATCATTCCCGGCGCAGGGGGCACGCAGCGACTGCCGCGTGCCGTCGGAAAGGCCAAGGCCATGGACATGTGCCTGACAGCCCGCATGATTGATGCCGCAGAGGCCGAGCGCATCGGTCTGGTGGCGCGGGTGTTTCCCGTGGACCAGCTCCTCGACGAAACACTGAAGTCGGCCGCCACCATCGCCAGCTTCTCTCTGCCCGTGGTCATGATGGTGAAGGAATCGGTCAATCGTGCCTATGAGTCTTCGCTGAACGAAGGCCTGCTCTTTGAGCGGCGCACCTTTCATGCCTGCTTCGCCATCGAAGACCAGAAAGAGGGTATGGCCGCCTTTGTTGAGAAGCGCAAGCCCGCCTTCAAGAACCGTTAAAGAATCGTTAGGCCCTAGTAACTTTAGCCCGCCTGATTGGCCCGGAGCCCCCCTATGTCTCAGTACCAGACCCTGGAGATCGAACATCGCAACGGCGTTGCTACCCTCTGGATGAATCGTCCCGAGGTCTTCAATGCCTTTAATGAGCAGCTGATCGATGAGCTCGGTGCTGCCTGTCAGGCACTGGATGCAGATGCCTCGGTACGGGTGGTGGTGCTTGCCGGAAGGGGCAAGAACTTTTCTGCCGGGGCCGACCTCAACTGGATGCAGCGCGCGGCGGAATCTTCCCAGGAAGACAACTATGCCGATGCCATGAAGTTTTCCGGCATGCTGCGGGGCCTCTCCGAGATGTCAAAGCCCACGATTGCCCGGGTACAGGGCGCCGCCCTCGGTGGTGGCACCGGCCTTACCGCCGCCTGCGATATGGCGGTTGCGGCCGACAACGCTTTTTTTGCCACCTCTGAGGTGAAGTTCGGCATCATGCCCTCGGTCATCAGCCCCTATGTTCTGCGTGCCATTGGGCCGCGACAGGCGTATCGCTACTTTCAGACTGCCGAGCGGATTTCGGCCGAGCGCGCCCGAGAGATTGGGCTTGTGCACGAGGTGGCGAGCGTAGAGTCTCTGGATGCCAAGATTAACGAAATTGTTCAGGCCATTCTTATCGGCGGGCCCCTAGCGCAAAAGGCATCGAAAGACCTGATCCGCGCGGTGGTGGGCCAGCCCATTGCCGATGCGGTCAGTGCCGAAACCGCACGCCGCATCGCTGCACTGCGGGCCACGCCCGAGGCCAAGGAGGGCTTTGCCGCATTCCTAGCGAAACGCCCTGCTGCTTGGATTCCCTAAGACACCCTAAGACACCCCAAGACACCCAAAAAAGGCACAACGATCTACTCTCGTTTTGATTCAGCGCAAAGTGACATCGCCGTTAACTTTTTATCCTTCTAGAAAGGACCCTGCCCATGTACACACAGTCATTTACCACAGACACCACCACACTCAAGTCAGTCGAGCGGAGCTCTGCTGAAGACGCCGCCAAAATGGCGGTATTCGATACCAAGATCGATGCCGATGGACGTATTGAGCCGCAAGACTTTATGCCAGAGGCCTATCGCAAAACGCTGGTACGCCAGATCAGCCAGCATGCCCATAGCGAGATCGTTGGCATGCTGCCCGAGGGAAACTGGATCCTGCGGGCACCTTCGCTCAAGCGCAAGGCCATTCTCATTGCCAAGGTGCAAGACGAGGGCGGCCACGGGCTCTACCTGTATTCGGCAGCCGAGACCCTTGGCACCAGTCGTGATGAGCTGCTAGATGCCCTGCATACGGGCAAGGCCAAGTACAGCTCGATTTTTAACTATCCCACCCTTACCTGGGCCGATATCGGCGTGATTGGCTGGCTGGTCGATGGCGCTGCCATCATGAATCAGATTCCGCTCTGTCGTTGCTCTTACGGGCCCTATGCCCGGGCCATGGTGCGCATCTGCAAAGAAGAGTCGTTTCACCAGCGTCAGGGCTATGAGGCCCTGCTCACGATGATGAAGGGCAGCCAGGCCCAGCGCGATATGGTGCAGGATGCAGTAAACCGTTGGTGGTGGAAATGCCTGGCTATGTTTGGCCCCCCGGATAGCGACAGCCCGCACAGTGTCCAGGGCATGCGCTGGGGCATTAAGCGCATCAGTAACGACGACCTGCGGCAGAAGTTTGTCGATGCCACGGTGCCTCAGGCCGAAGTATTGGGCGTCTCGCTGCCTGACCCCGACCTCAAATGGAATGAGACCCGTGGCCACTACGACTACGGCCAGATCGACTGGGATGAGTTCTGGCAGACGGTCAATGGCCATGGCCCTTGTAACCGCGAGCGCCTGGCCACCCGCGTGCGTGCCCACAACAACGGACAGTGGGTACGCGATGCGGCCCTAGCCTATGCCGAGAAACAACGCCAACGTGCCATGAAGGAGGCCGCATGAACGAACCAACAAAGCAGCTCAAAGACTGGCCCTTGTGGGAGGTTTTTGTTCGCAGCAAGCAGGGCCTGGAGCATAAGCATTGCGGCAGCCTGCATGCTGCCGATGCCCGCCAGGCGCTCGATATGGCCCGCGATGTCTATACCCGCCGCCAGGAAGGCGTGAGCATCTGGGTGGTGCAGTCCTCTCAAATTGTGGCCAACCGGCCCGATGAGAAAGAAGAGCTATTTGAGCCCAGCGCCGACAAGATCTATCGGCACCCCACGTTCTACGACATTCCTGAAGAAGTGGGGCATATGTAATGGACCGAACCCCCTACCTTCTGCACCTTGCAGACAATGCCCTCATTCTTGGGCAGCGCAACGCCGAGTGGTGCGGTCACGGGCCTGTGCTTGAAGAGGATATCGCCCTGGCCAATATGAGCCTCGACCTCATCGGCCAGGCCCGCCTGCTCTATCAAGAAGTCGCCAAAGACCGCGGCCAGGACTGCACCGAAGACAGCCTAGCCTACTTTCGCGACACGGCGGCTTTTCGAAACTACACGCTTCTGGAGCTTCCGCACTCAAGCCCCGTCGTCGGCTACGGCCATGCCGAGCCCGATTATGGCGTCACGATCGTGCGCAACTTTCTATATAGCGCACTCATGGTCCTAGTCTGGGAGGCGCTGCAGCAGTCGAAAGACAAGACCCTTGCTGCGATTGCCGAGAAGTCGTTCAAAGAAACCCGCTACCACCTGCGGCATTCCCGCGACTGGCTCGTGCGTCTTGGCGATGGCACTGATGAGTCGCATCGCCGCATGCAAGAGGCGGTCGACTATCTCTATGGCTTTACCCAGGAGTTCTGGACGCGCCATCCGGTGGAAGAAGAGGCAGTACAGGCCGGGATTGGTGTCGATGTCTCTGGCCTGCGTGTCGACTGGGATGAGATCGTCGATTCGGCGCTGGCCGAGGCAACGCTAAGAAAGCCTGCCGAAGGCGGCTATGTGAGTCAGGGTAAGTTTGGGCATCACTCTGAGCATCTCGACTATGTGCTGCATGAGATGCAGAGCCTGGCCCGGGCCCATCCTGGTGCCACCTGGTAGAACGGTTTTTGGGCCACCGAATCCACTATGTCTGAACACGCAGCCCCTATTTCCCCCGGCCAGGCCGTCAACGAGGTTGTGGCGCGTGCATGGCGGGTACTCGACTCGGTCACCGATCCTGAGATACCGGTGGTCTCTCTTAAAGAGCTGGGGGTGCTGCGCGACATTCGCCAGGATAGTGATGGCATTTCGGTGGTAATCACCCCCACCTACAGTGGATGTCCGGCAATGCATCAGATGGAAGAGGACATTCAAGCCGCGCTGGTGCGTGAGGGCATAGCGGCCAAAGTAGTCACGCAGTTGGCACCGGTCTGGACCACCGACTGGATCACCGAGGCGGCAAAGCAAAAGCTGCTTGACTACGGCATCGCGCCTCCCCATGCCACCTTGCATGGGCAGTCAGGAGAAAATGCTGGGCATGCCGCAGACGGCCCGCGGGCGGGCTCGGCAGTTCCCATTCGCATCAAGGCCCGGCGGCAGTCCCTGCACGAAGTAGATAGCGCCCCGGTGGTCTGCCCGCACTGTGGCTCAGAGAACACCACAGAGACATCCCACTTTGGCTCAACGGCCTGCAAGGCGCTTTACCGATGCCTCGACTGCCGCGAGCCCTTTGACTATTTCAAGCCTTTTTAGCGCCCAGCTTCTGTAAATGATGCGCGAGAACCATAAGAAACACGCGAAACCTACCTAACCTTCCTAGCCTGGGCAAACGACGAATACGCTATCTCGTTAGACCACATCAACGCATCGGTAACCAATATTCATCTGCTGGAGATACCACTATGGCCGTACAGTTTCATTCGCTTGCTGTAAAGCGGGTTAGTCCCGAAGCCGCTGGGTCGGTGGCAATCACGTTTGCCATTCCTAAGGAAAAAAAATCCGACTTCGACTTCGCGCCCGGTCAGTTTCTAACGCTCAAGGCCACGGTCGATGGCCAGTCCGTGCGGCGCACCTATTCCATTAGCAGCCCGCGCAGCCGGTTCGAATTTGATAACGAACTAGAGATCGGGATTCGCCCGGTACAAGGCGGCCTCTTCTCCAACTGGGCGGTGCGTAGCCTTAAAGAAGGCGATCAGATTGAGGTCATGCCCCCCGATGGCCGGTTTACGGTGAAAAAGCAGCGTGCCATTCACCGCGTGGGTTTTGCCGCTGGGTCTGGCATCACGCCTATTCTTTCGATTGCCGCAACCACCCTCGAAGACCAGCCAGACTCCAAGTTCACCCTGGTCTATGGCAATCGTCAGATGTCTACGGTTATGTTTAATGAGGCCTTGCAAGACCTTAAAGACCAGTTTCCGCAGCGACTTACGCTGATTCATGTTCTGTCCCGACAGGCCCAGGAGGTGGATCTTCTGCAGGGCCGTATCGATGGGCCGAAGGTGCATGCCATGGTAAAGGCTTTGCTGCCTGCGGCGAGCATGGACGAGGTCTTTATCTGTGGCCCGGAGTCGATGATCTTGGCCACCCAGGCCGCCCTTATTGCGGCGGGCGTGCCCGAGAGCCGGGTCTACACCGAGCGGTTTACCAGCGGTGCTGCCCAGGCGGCCAAGGTACAGTCCGATACCGATGCCAGGGTTACCAAGTCGATCAGCCAGAAGCCCGTGGCCCTTACCGTGCAGGTCGATGGTAAGGGCCACGAGCTGCGCATGGGCCGCGACGAAAAGGTGCTCGATGCTGCCTTGTCTCTGGGCCTTGACCTTCCGTATTCCTGCAAGGCCGGTGTCTGCTGTACCTGCCGGGCCAAGGTGCTAGAGGGCTCGGTGGAAATGGACAAAAACTTCACCCTGGAGAAAGACGAGATGGACCAGGGCTATGTCTTAAGCTGCCAGGCGCGCCCGATCAGCGACCATCTGGTGATTAGTTTTGACGAACGTTAATCGCGGCGAAATCAACGGTGGGTTGATCGCGAGTCGATCATGCCTTGTTCTGAAGTGGCTGCTTGATCGCGTGTTGATCAACCGCTAATCAAGCATGGGCTCGACAAAGTGCCTGTTGATCGACCTTACACGTAGACCACCGCGCTGCGGATAAAGACGGCGCAGCGACAGAAGCGCAGATTCTTCACACTTGCCGTAGACCTGCACTGTCTCGGTATCAATAAGCCGCTCGCCGGGGGCCTGTGGGTTCTCATACTCATAGAGCACCTGGGCAAAGTGCCAGGTACGACGCGGCTGCACAGCAACCGTCTGCACGCGACTGCGCCGGTGTCGGCGTGTGGCATGGGTTGACTGGGCCTCTGCCATTGCGGTTTCATCGGGTTTTGTGATCCAAAAAAGCCGCAGCACCATAAGCGCAATGAGCACCCACCAGGCACTGTGGTAGACACTGACAAAGACGACCACGGCCAGGCCAAGGCCTTCCCAAATCTCGAAGCCAAAAGGAAGGCAACGCGCGTTTGCAACAGCAGCGCGAACCAGGGCGCGCAACGAAGGGGTCTTGTTTGGCTGGGAAAAGGAGTTCACAGGGGGCGATGGACTTTTATGCTGCCCTGTAGCGTAGTGAATGACTATGGGCGCGACAAGAATTCCCCTAAAGGTATGCCCCCTAGGGTTTCCCCGAGAGCTGTGGCTCGATGCGCAGGGCCCGACGTCGGTGCAATATCAGCCAGAGCCCAGCAGAGACAATCACTGCCATGCCTATCAATGCAATGGCATCCGGTAGCTGGCCAAAAAGCAGCCAGCCCAGAGCGATCGCCCAGATCATTTGCAGGTAGACAAAGGGGGTCAGGCTGGCAGGCGGGGCCCGATAAAAGGAGAGAATAATCAAGAGGTGCCCCAGACCGCCAAGGATACCCGTAGCGCTCAGCAGCACGGCGCTCTGTACCGGTATTGTCTCGGGAAAGCCTTGGTAGGCAAGCAGCGCCGACGACACCACGGCACCAACCAGGGGACTGAAGAAAAGCGTGGTGAAGGCCGAATCCTGGGTGAGCTTGCGGGTGAGCAGTTGATAAACAGCATTGGCCAGCGCCATGGCCATCACCAGTATGGCCGCCGGGTGAAAGACATCGGTGCCCGGGCGAACGATCAGCAGCACGCCTGAAAAGCCAATCGCCGCAATCCATTTGTCGCTCTTTGCCACCGACTCCCCGAGCACCTTCCAGGACAGCAGGGCCACCCAGATCGGTGCCGTGAAGGCCAGGGCCGATGCCTCGGCCAAGGGTAGCCACTGCACGGCGGCAAAAAAGAGTAGGGTGGTTAATGCCATGAGCAAAGACCGAACAAGCTGCAGTCCCGGTCGTGCAGAGACAAAAAACCGTGGTCCGGCAAAGGCATAGGCAATCGGTATCGACAGCAGCAGATGCCCTACATACCGCGACCATACCAAGAGCAAGAGGCCTGACTCGGAGAGCACCAGCTTTCCAACCCCGTCCAGGCCCGACAGGCAGAGTCCGGAGCCGACGAACAGGAGAAGGGCAAGCCGAAGCTGTTGCGTTTGAGACACGAAGGGGAGAGGGGAAAGTAAGGGCTGAAACGAGGCGACTAGCGCATCAACGGGCCATCTGGGCGGGCAGCCATTGGACAATACCGGGGAACTGATAGATCAGAAGCACCGCAAGAACCATTAGCAGGAACATGGGGAAGGTTACCCGGGCAATATAGCCAAGGGGTCGCCCGGTCATGCCCTGAAGCACGAAAAGGTTAAACCCCACGGGCGGGGTGATCTGGGCCATCTCCACCACGATGACCAGAAAGATGCCAAACCAGATCAGGTCGATGCCCGCTGCCGAAACAGTGGGAAGAATGACCCCCATGGTGAGCACGATCATGGAGATGCCATCGAGAAAGCAGCCCAGCAGAATATAGAAGGCCATGATCACCAGAATGAGTTCAAACCGTGACAGGCCCATTTCAGCAATGGCCTCTGCGAGAAACCGGGGTAGCCCGATATAGCCCATGGCCAAGGTTAGGAAGGCAGCACCCGCCAGAATAAAGGCGATCATGCAGTACAGGCGCGTGGCGCCCATAAACGAGTCGGCTAGCGTCTTCCAGCTCAGTACGCCTTGGGCTGCCGCAATAATCAGGGCGCCCACCACCCCAACGGCCGCGGCCTCGGTGGCGGTGGCAATGCCAAAATAAATAGTACCCAGAACGCCGCCAATCAGGGCAATAATCGGGGCCAGCCGAAACAGAGCAACCAGCTTTTCAATGAGTCGGGCCGACCTGTCTTCGTGAGGAATTTTCGAAGGCGATACTAAAGACCAGACCACGATATAGCCTGAAAAGAGGGCTGCAAGCAGCAGCCCTGGCAATATCCCAGCGATAAAGAGCTTGGCAATCGATACCTCGGCAGTCACGCCATAGACGATCATGATGATCGAAGGCGGAATAAGCAGGCCCAGGGTGCCAGCACCGGCAAGGCTGCCGATTACTATGCCTTCGGGATAGCCGCGGCTCTTGAGCTCGGGCAGCGTTATTTTGCCAATCGTGGCGCAGGTGGCCGCGCTCGAGCCAGACACCGCTGCAAAGATCGTGCAGCCAAGAATATTGGTATGCAGCAGCCGGCCGGGAATACTGCCAAGCCAGGGCGCGAGACCCTTGAACATGTCGTCTGAGAGGCGCGTACGAAACAGGATCTCGCCCATCAGAATGAATAAGGGCAATGCCGTAAGCGTCCAGCTTGAGGAGGCGCCCCAGATGGTCACCGCCATGGCATCACCCGCCGGGCGGGCAGAAAACAGCGTCATGCCAATCCAGGCGACCCCGGCAAGCGTTAGGCCAACCCAGACACCGCTGGCAAGAATTAGAAACAGGCTCAAGACTAAGAGCCCGGCCATGGCAAACTCAGTCATGGCTAAAGCGCTCCGCGTCTGCAGGTGGCGCCTGATAGGTATAGGGTAGGCCGCGCAGGTGGGCAATGAGGCTGTCGATGACAGCAATGGCGAATATGGTGGCGCCCAAGGCCATGGCAGACTGCGGTATCCACAGCGGCGTGGCATCAAGGCTGGTAGAAATATCTTTGAACTGATACGACTGCAGCACCAGCCGAACACTAAAAAACGCGAGTAGTACCGCCAACAGGCTACTGGCCGATAAGGCCCAGACCTCGATCCAAAACCCCAGCCGGCCCTTGGCGCGGCTTAAAAAGAGCGTGACCCGAATATGCTCATTGCGCTTAAAGGTATGGGCCATCGCCAGAAAAGCACAGGCAGCCATAAAGTAGCCCGCATAGCCGTCGATGCCCGAGACACGAAAGTCAAATTCTCTGCTGGCAATAGTGACGAGCACCGTGACCAGCAGAGCGGCCATGAACAGCGCGGCCAGTAAGCCCGCGCCGTCATAGACTCGGTCGAGAAAACGCCGCATCAACGCCGGAAGGCGTTAATCATTTCCTGGCCTTCGGCCCCTGCATTTTTCAGCCACTCTTCAAGCAGGGTGGCACCGACCTTCTGCATGTCCGCACGCAACTGTGCGGAGGGAGGCTCCACCTTCATGCCATTGGCCTTAAGCGTATTAGTGGTGTCTGACATGACCTTTTGCGAATTGGCCCAGCCCTGCTTCTCTGCTTCTGCAGCTGCTTTGAGAATGGCCTCACGCGTTGCGGCGTCTAGTGCATCGAAGGCCTTCTTGTTTACGAGCACCGCATTCTTGGGCAGCCAGGCCTGCGCATCGTAGTAGTGAGACATCTGCTCCCAGATCTTCGTATCCACACCAGTAGCGCCCGAGGTCATGGTGGCTTCAATCACGCCCGTGGCCATGGCCTGGCTGAGCTCAGCCTGCTGTACCGTTACGGGCTGTGCGCCAACAAGCTCGGCGATGCGGCCCGTGGCAGGGCTGTAGGCGCGCCACTTAATGCCTTTGAGGTCTGCGCCAGAGTTAATGGGCTTTTTGCTATAGATACCCTGCGGAGGCCAGGGAACCGAGTAGAGCAGCATGACGCCTTGCTCAGCGAGCTTCTTCTCGAGCAGGGGCTTTTGCGCACGGTAGAGCTTCTGGGCGGTGTCGTAGCCCGTGGCTAAAAAGGGAATTCCATCGGCCCCAAATATCTGGGCTTCATTTTGAAAGTTCACCAAGAGAATCTCACCTGCCTGTACCTGGGCACCACGCACGGCACGCAGAATCTCAGGAGCCTTAAAAAGTGAGGCGCTAGAGTGCACGGTGATCTGCAGCTTGCCAGCCGAGGCCTTGTTTACCTCAGAGGCAAACTGATTGAGCAGCTGGGTATGGAAGTTTCCAGGAGGGTAGGCTGAGGCGAGGTCCCATTTGGTCTGAGCGGCTACAGGTAAGGCCGCGGTAAAGAGCGTCGCCGACAGCGCGAGGCCGAAGAGTCTGCGGTTCATGGTGGATTCTCCAAAAAAGGAATTAAGAAGACAAACGACAAAAGCTTACATGGTTTGAACAGAAATATTTCTCTGTGCCAAAACTTTGGTCAGTGTCTGGGCGAAGGCGACAGCCTCGGGCTGGTCCCCATGCAGGCAGATGGTGTCTGCCTGAATCGCTATGAGGCTGCCATCGACCGCCAGACACACCCCGTCTTGCACCATACGCAGCACATGGTCAATAGACTCCGTCTCGTCGGTAATAAGCGCCCGTGGGTCTTTGCGGGAAACCAGTGCACCCGAAGGCTCGTAGCGGCGATCGGCAAAGACCTCGCAGGCAACCTTCAGCCCCGCTTCGCGGGCCACCTGCTCGGTGATGCTTCCCGAGAGGGCATAGAGCACCAGGTCATCGCCCAGAGACTGGACCGCGGCCACAATCGCCTTGGATAGCCCCAGATCTTGGGCGGCCATATTGTAGAGCGCCCCATGGGGCTTAACATGGTGCAGTCGGCTTCCGGCAGCCACGGCAAACCCGCGCACAGCTGAGGCCTGATAGACCACAAGCTGCCGGGCCTCATCGGGCGAGATGGCCATGGGGCGACGCCCGAAGCCCATGAGGTCGGGCAGGCTTGGGTGGGCGCCGATGGCCACCTGATGCCTAAGGGCAAGCCGCACCGTGGCCTCTATAGTGCCGGGATCCCCGGCATGAAAGCCCGCGGCGATGTTAGCGCTCGATAAAAAAGGCATCAGCCTTGCGTCATCGCCCATGGCCCAGGCGCCGAATCCTTCGCCGACATCGGCATTCAGGTCTATCTGAGTTTTCATAGCCGTAATTTTGCGGCAATACCGGCGGCAATGGCATCCCATTGCAAAGACTGATCGCGTAGACGCTGCTGCGAGGAGGCGAGGTCTGTGGGAACAAACCGCAGCCGGGTTCCTGGCCCCGCCTGGGCCAAGGCCTGGGCCATGGTGCTGCAGACCTCCAGCACACGGGGATAGCCGCCCGTGGTCTGGTGCTCTGCCAATAAGACATAAGGCATGCCTTCCGGCGGAAGCTGTACGGTGCCGAACCGAACCGGTTCACTGGTAATACCCGGCGGCGCTGGGTCGTTGATCGGTGGGCCTTCGAGCCGAAGTCCCTGCCGGCTGCTCTGCGGGCTAACGCCATACTCGGTCTGCCAGAGCCGCGTCTGCTGTGCCTGGGTGAGGCTCTGGAAATGCCGGCCTTCAAAGGCCTGAAGGCTGATTACTTTTCCCCCTTCGGGCAGCTGCATCGGGATATACCAGCGGGGCACCACCACTACATCGCCGGCCTCGTCCTCAGCCAGATCGTATTGGGCCGATGATGTCTGTAACGCGGCATCGAGCCTGCTCGTGTGTTGACCTGCGAAGGCCCCAAGGATCAGGGTTTCGCCGCCCGTAAGCCGCCCGGGCCCAAGGGCTGCAGCCAGATGCCCGCTGCGGCTGCCCAGCAGCTCAGGCAGGTCAAGCCCCCCGGCAAAGGCAAGCCATGCCCGAAAGCCCCGGCGCGGAGTGGTCCAGCGCAGCTGGGCCCCTGCAGGTACCACCAGCGGGCGATGCGAGGCCGCCCAATGGCTTGTTGCCTGCGGCGTCCGAACCTCCAGCCCAAAGTCCGCCCCCGTCCAGGCTAGGCCGGTGCGGGCTGTCACCGTGATGGCAGGCCCCATGCCGGTGATCTCGAGCAGTGCTGCCCCATCGGGATTGCCCACCAGGCGATTGGCCAGTCGTGCCGCGGTGATGTCCATCGCGCCACCGCGCGACAGTGCCATGCCCAGATAGCCAGGCCGGCCCAGGTCCTGCACGCTGGTCAGCAGCCCAGGGCGGACTATCTGAATCGCCGGGCCCATCGTTCCTCAAACTCGCTGCGGGAGATCTCCTGAAAACGCACCCGATCCCCCAGTGCGATCAGTACTGGGGGCTGCTGCTGCGAATCAAACAAGACATCGGGGCAGCGGCCCAAGAGGTTCCAGCCTCCGGGCGTGGCACTCGGATAGACCGCGGCCTGTCCGCCGGCGACAGCCACCGACCCGGCCGGCACGGCGGGCCGAGGCGATGACCGCCTTGGAACCGAAAGGCTGTCTGGCAGGCCTCCGAGATAGGCAAAACCCGGCATAAAGCCCACCACCTCGGCGTGCAGCTCTGCCTCGAGCAAGGCCTGCACCACACCCCTGGGACCCAGACCTGTCGCCTGTGCGACCGCCTCTAAATCAGGTGCGAGCGCTGGGTCAAAGCAGGCATGCAGGGTCACGGTCTTGCCCGGCGGAGACACCACGCCCAGGCATTGACGGGCCAGGCCATCGATCACCGACACAAAGCCCGCAAAGTCACCCTGGGCCTGGTCGCGTTCATGCAGCCTGACGGCAAGCGTGGTGACACCGGCAACTGCATCGGCGACGAATGCCAGGGGCTGGGCCTGCAGGCGGGCCATCAGGGCACGCACCGCCTGGTTGGCGGCGCCATGGCCTCTTTTGGCCACGGGTGTTGGCGCGCCGACTGGCCGACTCGAAAATGCCACGAGGATCATGTCATTTCCACAGATCTCTACCGAGTGACTTGGCGAATGCAGGGATAATTCTGCGCGGGAAGGTTCTTGAGGGGCAGGGGCGATGACAGGCGCTTGGGGCATGGACGCAGTCTAATGAATTTTCAAGAAGGCCCGGTCGCCGATAACGGCCTGCTGGAGAGCCCGCAGCGCTGCCCTGAGCTGCTCCCGCCGGGCTGGCTTGTTGGCGGCCATCTTCAGACCATCGTGCCTGCGCTCTTCGGGGGCCGTCTGCTTGGCAGCCCACCAGCCTTTGCCCGGGAACGCTGGACCACGCCGGATGGCGACTTCATCGACCTAGACTGGCAGCGCCTGCCAAACCAGGCCACTCAAGTTCCCCTTGTCGTTCGTGCCCGCCAGGTTCCCCAAGGCCCCCTTGCCGCCCTTGCGCCGCACGCGCCCGAGCCAGCCCCCTTGTTGGTCTTGTTCCATGGCCTGGAGGGCTCGTCTCGCAGCCCCTATGCCCAGGCCTTTGCCCAGGTTGCCGCCGCCAGGCGATGGGATTATCTGGTGGTACATTTTCGGGGCTGCTCGGGAAGCCTCAACCGTGCCCCGCGGGCCTATCACTCCGGTGACAGCCCTGAGCTTGACTGGATACTGCGCAGGCTAGCCGGTGCGCCGATTGGACGCAGCCAGATCATGGCCGTGGGCATTTCGCTCGGGGGCAATGCCCTGATGCGATGGGCAGGAGAGCAGGGGGCATCGCTACCGCAAGCCCATCCCGCGTTGCGGGCAGTAGCGGCGATTTCTTCGCCGCTCGACCTTGCCGCAGCCGGCAAGGCAATTGATCAAGGGATCAACCGCTGGCTCTATGCCCGTCATTTTCTCGCCACAATGACTGTCAAGGCAAAGGCAAAGCATGACCAGTTTCCGGGCCTCTTCGCTATTGACCGGGTGCGCCGGGCAAAGACCCTGCGCGACTTCGACGATGCCTTCACCGCCCCGCTGCATGGCTATCGCGATGTCGATGACTACTGGAAAAGGGCCTCGGCCAAGCCAGTGTTAGACAGGGTGGGAATCCCTGCGCTGCTGGTGAATGCCCAGAACGATCCGTTTGTCCCCGTGGAAAGCCTACCAGCCAATGCAGCGGTGGGTAGGCAGACCACGGTATGGCGTCCGCGCCTCGGGGGGCATGTGGGGTTTCCGGGCCGCG
>VGHK01000010.1 GCA_016868305.1 Betaproteobacteria bacterium
ATCTTGCCGGCAGGGCGTCTTCCGCCCTAATTTGGACGGCGCTGGTCGCAGACACCCGCATAACCATGGTCGCAAGCTTATTTGCCCGCTCATAGCGCGCATGCTTGGATTCGCTCAGCGCTGAGCGATAACGATCGAGCGCGCTCTCCACCTCCCAGACATCGGCCTCAGCGAGACGCCCCTGGCGTGTGAGCGCCTGCACCTCAGACAATAGGCGCTCTCCGTTACGGACGCGCTCCTGTGCAGATGTCACACGTTGCTGCGCCACGACAAGGTCGAGATAGCCAAGAATTCCCTCGACCACCACACTGGACTCCACCTCGAGGCTTGAGGCCAATGCCCCTTTTGACTCGATTTCGGCAACCCGAATGCGGGCGTTTGTAACCATCGGGCCGAAGTCTTTAAGCAGAGGCTGCCTTAGGCTAAAGCCTATGGTTCCACGATTGTTGTCTACACCCGGTGGGCGCGCATCATCGAGTTGATCTACGCTCGTAATAAACTGCGAAAGACTCGTCTTTAGCTCGAGCGTGGCGCCGCTCGGTAATAGCTGTGACGCCCCTACTGTGTAGTCATTGCCGTCGCGGGTATAGACCGACATATCGGGTTGATCGCGTGCCAGCATCTCCTCATAGGTACTCTTTTGTCGGGTGAGATTTCGTGTTGCGGCAAGAGTGGTTACCGTGTCGTAGGCGGCCCGCGCCCTGGGAATTCCGGTAGCCGCGATCTCTTGTGCGGTGCGTTTCGATACGATCGACTGATTCTCACTGCGTAGCTGCGCGACAAATTGTTTAAGCGTTAATACGTTTGCGCTGGCCGTCGACACCCCAGGGCTAGCAGACTGTGCGCGGACCGCGTCAGCAGTTGTCACCACCCACAGGCCTAGCGCAAAAGTGCCGATGCAGAGACGCACAAGACTGCACATGGCTGTGAGCGATAGTGTTTTCGAAGGATACGACATATCCAGATGCCCCGCCTAAATTACACTTAGTTTTTAAAGTGAATTGCAAAAATTTATAGGCGCAAATTGCCTAGATAATGATATCGCAGTATCGATCATAATCCTACATCAGGTGGCCGACAGCTTCCGACAATTAGTAACTTTCTGCGACCCGATCCGACATCACGCCTGCCAAAAAAGCGCCACAATCCTTTGATGATGATCCTTCGCTTTGGCTTGGGCAGGGTACATCGCATTTAAGGCTCAGGTTCCCGCTATTCGATTTTTTCTGTTGGGCTGGGGATTTCTCTGGTTTGGGGTGGCCGTCGCGGTACTCAGGGCCTTTGGTTTTATTCCAACCACTGTGTTGACCTACTACGCTGTCCAGATCTCGTCGGGACTGGAGATGCTTTTTCTGGCCTTGGCGCTCATCGACCTGATTAACCAAGAACGGCAATCGCGCCTACAGGCGCAGGCCCGTGAAATCGACGCGAAGCGAATGTTAGTGGACACCTTGAAAAATGAAGAGCAACGGCTCGATAAGATTGTGCGAGAGCGTACGGTCGAGCTTGAATCGCGAGTCGCCAGCGAAAAGCAGACGTTAAATCAATACATACGATTCGGTGCGCTCATTAGCCACGAGTTTCGTAACCCACTCAATATTATCGACAACCAGGTCACCCTGATTCGTAGACTGGCCAAGCCGTCTAAAGATACGCTGGAGCGACTCGAGGCAATCCAGAATGCAACGCAGCGACTCGCCACGCTATTTAACCAATGGATTGAATCCGATCGGCTGCGGCATGCACTAGACCAGCAAGTGCATCTCGAGGAGGCCAACCTTGCGCAATGGATTCAAGCCCTACTGGAACAAAGGCTCGATCACCAGAAAGGGCACACGATAAAATGGCAATCCTCGTCCGCCACTATTTCTTGCTTGATCGATCCCTCACTTTTTGAAACTGCAGTGCGTAACCTACTGGACAATGCCTGCAAGTATTCTCCTCCAGACAGTCAGATTCTCGTGACAACCTCTATCGACGCGCAATGGGCGCTCGTAAACGTCTCTGACCAAGGGCCTGGAATTCCTAACGAAGAACGCGAGCGAGTCTTTGATGACTACTATCGTCGCACCGCCGATGCCTCTAAAGAATCGGGCATAGGCCTTGGGCTCGCGTTCGTAAAAAGAATCATGGACCTTCACCAAGGATTTGTGCGTATTCTCGATCAGCCTGGACCGGGGTCCCTGTTTCAGCTTGGGCTACCTCTTCGCCCGCCGGTAGACCATGAGCACTAACACACTCTCAGTCGTCGCCCCTTCACCTCGAGTTCTCGTGGTCGAAGACGAGTCAGAAATTCTAGAGTCTATGGTTACCTTCATGAGTCTCGAAGGCATTCAGGCAACGGGCGTACCCACCCTCGCCGCCGCAGAGAGTTGGATTACGAACCACGGGGTGGACATCGTCGTACTTGACCTGGGCCTACCCGATGGTGATGGCCTGCAGTGGATAGACGACCACGATTACGCCCTCTCGGGAAAAGGCGTCATTATCTGCTCCGCACTGGGGCGGACATCCGACCGTATTGCGGGTGCCCGCAGGGGCGCTGATCTTTATCTTGTAAAGCCGGTGGCGCTCGAAGAACTCTGCTTGGTAATTAAAAATCTGATGAGCCGTCTGAGCGAAAAGGCAACCCGCTCAGGTGAGTGGGTGCTCAACAAGCTAAGCTGGACCCTTCAGGCGCCTAATGGCACCCAGGTGGAACTAACCCGTAGCGAAATGGCACTCTTGACTGCGCTTGCCACAACCGATGGGCAGGCAGTGTCACGAGACGAGATCGTCAGGAATATTGGTCAACAGCCCGAAACCTACGACTGGCGTCGGATGGAGATCATGGCCCGAAGGCTTCGAAATAAAGTCTCCGAGGCCATGGGCTGTGAGCTACCTCTAAAGACTGTGCACCGCTTTGGCTACACCTTTGTCGATCACATTACAACCGTTACCGAACGTCGACATTCGTAAGGTTTGACGCAGCAAGGCCGAAAAAGAATCAAGCTGCTACTTACTGCAGCATATCTTTACGGCGCTTCTTGCCGGGGCCCGAAGCATCAGCGCCAGCATCTCCGTCTGCGGGCTGAGCACCTTCTGATGCGCCTGCGGGTTTCTTCAGTGATGCCAGCCGCTCAATCTGCGGCAACGAAAGCAGATGTGCGTAGATCGCAGGCAGGTACTTCTTCTCACGAAGCTCGAGAAACTTAGCATCCGAGAAGTTATTAAGCCGTTCTTCGTTCACCACATAACACCCAGTGATACTGCGAACCTCATTACCCGCGTTGACACGCATGTTTAGTGGTGTCAGAAGGTTATTCTGGACAAGGTATTTGCCCATCTCCTGGGTCATCATGTCCATCTGCTGCAGTTCGCCCAGATAACGCTTTACATTTTCGATCACTTGGGTGGGATTACCCTCGGCATCAAAGAGTGCTGCACCGTCGGTATCACTCAAAAGATCACTGCCTTCATCGACACAAACCACATAGCGCTCGCCATCGGGCGCTTTGGTAAGTGCAAAGGGGTAGCGGCGAATGATCGCAGGAATATAGGAGGCAGACCAGTTGCCCTCTTGGTCGACAAACAGGTTTTCACCTGCTTCAAGGCCCATCATTGCCACCGGACGAAACTCGTCGTTGTCCTTGTCTTCAAGAAAAACGATGGGGTAGATAGAACTTGCACGCGCAAACTCATGTATCGTGACGTAGGCCACATGGAACTTCGACGCGAATGCAAAACTTCCGGTAACGCGTACCTTTTTAGAACCGTGGCGTTCTCTGTTAACTGGAACGACTTGCTCAAACATATACACTCTCCGAAACACATGTTGGAAAAAATTAATGAAAAAGATGGTACCGCAATCACCGTCGGCGCGTGCCCGGTTATCAACGCTGCACCGCAAAAATACGACGAACTACGACATTATAAATGCGCTAATCCCACCCCAGACCGATCGCACCACGAGTATCGATGACACCCGCATCGCCCGGGTGCGCCCGCTTCTCACCCCTGCACTTCTGGAAGAAGAGCTTTGCCACCCGCATCATTCTTCGGGGTGGAAAGGTATCCAATTACGTCGCCGCCGATGCGCCTGAGCCTGCGCGCGAATCTCTGCACGCGCCTCGGCCGTTAATCGTGACAGGTTTTTAATCTGCATCACCATCCGAGGGTTCTTGGCAAGCACCGTCTCATGCCGATCTAAAAAGTCCCAGTAGAGCGTCGTAAAAGGACAGGCCTTCGGGCCCAGGGACTCTGCGGGATTAAACCGACAGCCTTTGCAATAGTTGCTCATTCGGGCAATGTACTTGCCACTTGCCGCATAGGGCTTGCTGGCCATCACACCACCATCAGCATACTGGCTCATGCCCAAGGTGTTAGGAAGCTCCACCCATTCCACCGCATCCACATAGACGCTGAGATACCAGGCGTGTACCTCCTGAGGCCGCACACCCAACAAAAGACAGTAAAGCCCCGTCACCATAAGACGCTGAATATGATGGGCATAACCCGTCTGTAATGTCTGGCCGATGACCTGCGACAGGCAGCGCATCTCGGTCTGCCCTGTCCAAAAAAATTCGGGCAGTGGCAACTGCGCAGCCAGTGCATTGCGCGAGGCATACTCGGGCATCTGAGTCCAGTAGATACCGCGTACATATTCACGCCAGCCTAATACCTGTCGCACAAAACCCTCTACGGCCGCTAACGGCGCAGCGCCCTCTCGATAGGCAAGCACTGCGGCATCGACCACCTCTCGGGCTGATAAGAGCTTTAGGTTCAGACTTGAAGAAAGATGGGCATGATAGAGCCACGGTTCGTCGGTCCACATGGCGTCTTGGTACTGCCCAAAGAGGGGTAGTCGTTCCTGCACAAAACTCTGTAAACAGGTAAGGGCTTCTTCGCGGGTAACGGGCCATCCAAAACCTTCAGACGAGGCCGACACCATGCCAGGATGGTCTTTGAAACGCTGATTCACCATGGCGATCACTTCCTCAGTAAGGGCATCCGGGGCAAATCGAGTCGGCGCTGGCACGGGGCCAGGGCCATTCTTGCCAAAGCTGCCCCGGTTCTCGGCATCAAAGTTCCAAGCGCCGCCCTCAGGCGCGCCATCACGCATGAGGATGTTCTCGCGGGACCTTAACTGGCGATACCAGTGCTCAAGCCGCAACTGCTTGCGTTCCCGTGCAAACGCTGAAAATGCCTGCACCGACGAAAAGAAATGACGGTCTTCACGAATATCCAAACGACAGCGGGTTTGTGCCACTGCTTCCTTAATGGCCGCATAGACACGCCAATCGCCTGGTGCAGTAAGGATAACTGTCTGGGGCTGATAACGTGCTACTGCAGCCACTAAAACGTCTTGAAGACGGCCTGGGTTTTCGGGATGATCGATCGGCCAATAAGCAATCGGCCAGCCACGAGCCTGCAAGGCCTGCGCAAAATGCCGCATCGCCGACAAAAAAAGGGCAATGCGCTGCTTTGAAGACCAGACATGGCGAGACTCCTCGTCCACCTCGGCCATTAGCACAAGGTCTTCGGTGGGACGAAACCCATCAAACCCGGCAGCATCAAGGTCTAGCTGATCACCCAGTACGAAGACAATGTGACGCCTAGGCCCGGCAACCGGCGTTGCAGCAGCCTGTAAATAGAGTGCTTTAGAAGGTAAAGGCTTCACGGACCCATGGTAAGCAATTACTGGGGCATCTCGAAACCAGACCTCCCTGAGGCCAGCGAACATGGCGGCCCAACGGGGAGCTAGGGCGCAAGCCGCTGTCGCCGCCAGCCAGAGGCCGCGTCAGGTGCCTTTGTGAAGACCAGGCGGTCGTGCAGCCGCGAAGGCCGCCCCTGCCAGAACTCAACCCGGTCCGGGGAGAGGCAGTAGCCACCCCAATGGGCAGGGCGGGCGGGGTCATCGCCGAGCTGCGCCTGGTAGCGTGTAAAAGCGTCGGCAAGCCACTGACGCGAGGCGATCACCTGGCTCTGCGGGGACGCCCAGGCACCAACGCGGCTCTGCAGGGGACGACTGCGATAATAGTCGTCGGAGGCTGACTCGGAAATCCGTGTCACGTGCCCCTCTATCCGAACCTGCCGCTCGAGCCCAGGCCAGAAGAACAACAGGCTCGCCCAAGGATTAGCCGCCAGAGCCTGGCCCTTGGCAGAGGCATAGTTGGTAAAGAACACAAACCCTTGCTGGTCCAGGTCTTTGAGCAAGACCACCCGACTGCTGGGACGCCCATTAGGCTGAAGGGTAGACAAAACCATCGCATTGGCGTCGTCGCCCGCCGTTCTCACCGCCTGATCAAACCAAAAAGCAAACTGGTCTACAGGGTTATCACGCAGATCGGACTCATCAAGAGCCGCCTGGGTATACTCTTTACGAAGCTCAGAAATATCAGTCATATTCGGTTATCTTCATGTTTATCGGTCTATTGTCGGTAAAAATCTACACTTTAGTACTTCGCACAAGCAGCTACCAATCGAACCCGATTGATTATAGTTATCAATGAATTTGAAATACTCAATTGGACTAGTCTAAGCCGATGCCCCACACTCCGGCCCATGTCCAAAAAAGTCGTTTGTTCTGGACATATCGATTTTCTGATTTTCCATCAACCCAAAGGAGATAGTCATGCCCCAACTGAAAGGAAGCAAGACCCACCAGCATCTTAAAGATGCTTTTGCTGGTGAAAGCCAGGCCAACCGTCGTTACCTCTACTTCGCAAACAAGGCCGACGTAGAAGGCTACCCCGAAGTGGCCACGCTCTTCCGCTCAACCGCTGAGGGTGAAACCGGTCACGCCCATGGCCACCTTGACTACCTGGCTCAGGTAGGCGATCCCGCCACTGATCTTCCAATCGGTGACTCTGCGTCCAACCTGAAATCTGCAGTAGCTGGCGAAACCCATGAGTACACCGACATGTATCCAGGAATGGCCAAAGACGCTCGCAGCGAAGGCTTTGACGAGATCGCTGACTGGTTTGAAACGCTGGCCAAGGCCGAGCGGTCGCACGCCAACAAGTTCCAAAAAGCACTCGACACGCTCAATGCCTAATCGGCCTTGAACTGCAGGGCCTTCGCGCACGTGCGTAAGGGCCCTGTGGTGCAGGACAGTGTCTGCCTGGGGCTTCGCGGCCCCTCTCTCAACGACAGTTCGTTTCGGTTCGCGCCAGGGTTCGGATGCGCGCAAACCGCAAAGGAACATAAAAAGAACGAGGTATCGATGTCTGCTCGTGAAGGATCATTAGAAGCGCCCACCCGCCATCCGCTCGACTGGCAAAACCCTGCATTCTACGATGAGAAATCCTGCTTCGATGAAATGGAACGCATCTTCGATATCTGCCACGGATGTCGTCGCTGCGTAAGCCTCTGCGGTTCATTTCCCACCTTATTCGACCTGGTGGATGAGGGCACTACCGGAGAAGTCGACGGGGTAGACAAGAAAGACTATTGGAAGGTGGTTGACCAGTGCTACCTCTGTGACGTCTGCTACCTCACCAAATGCCCGTATGTTCCGCCCCACCCTTGGAACCTTGACTTTCCGCACACCATGCTGCGGGCCAAGGCAATTCAGTTTAAGCAAGGAACGCCAACAAAGTTCCGCGATGTCACCTTGTCGAACACGGCCGCCAACGGAAAGCTCGCCTCAATTCCCATTGTCGTGCAAACGGTAAATGCCTTGTCTAAGAGCAAGGCCGCCCGGTCGCTGGGCGAAAAGGTAATCGGCGTGCACAAAGACGCCTGGGTACCCGAGTTCACCAGTAAGGTGTTCGAGAAGAAGGCCAAAAAGTCTGCCCCGCTGCCCGTGCGACACGGCGAACGTTCCAAGGGCAAGGTGGCCATCTACACCACCTGTTATGTGAACTGGAACGAACCAGGCATCGGTCACGATCTCATCAAGGTGCTGCAACACAATGAGATTCCTTACCTAGTGGTGGAAAAACAGGCCTGTTGCGGCATGCCCAAACTCGAGCTCGGGGACCTTGATTCTGTGGCCGACCTCGCCCGCCAAAACCTGCCCCAGCTTGCAGCGCTTGCCCGCGAGGGCTATGCCATCGTCACTCCGATTCCCTCTTGCACGCTCATGTTCAAGCAGGAGATTCCATTAATGTTCCCCAATGATGCCGACGCCCAGGCCGTCAAGGCCGCGATGTGTGATCCCTTTGAGTACTTTCAGCTGCGCCACAAAGACGGGCTTCTCAAAACCGACTTCAAAGAAGGGCTGGGTAATGTCTCCTATCACATTGCCTGTCACCTGCGCGTACAAAACGTTGGGCAGAAGACCAGAGAGACCCTGGAAATGATCCCAAACACCGCGGTGAATACCGTTGAACGCTGTTCAGGCCATGCAGGCACCTGGGGGGTGAAAAAGGAATTTCACGAAATGGCCATGAAGATTGGTCGCCCAGTGTTTCGGCAGATGGCAGAGCATCCCAAGGCCAATAACGGCCAGGGCGGAGATCCCGACCATGTAGCCTCAGACTGTCAGCTGGCCGCGCACCATATCGAACAAGGCATGGCAGGTAAGGCCGATGGGAAGGTAGCCCACCCTTTGAGTCTGCTTGCCCAGGCCTATGGTCTCTAGAACCTGAGGCATTTTTTTTAGTCACAACTTTTTTTCTGTAACCCTAAAAAATCGAGAGAAAAACCGCTATGAATGGAGAAAGCACCATGGGTCGTATCAGCCGCGAGTCGCTCTGGACACTAGAGCATTACGCACGCATCCGAAACCAGTATCGCGCAGAGGTTATGGCGCACAAAAAGCTTCGCAGGCTGGAACTCGGCGACCATATCACCCTGTTCTTTGAAGACGAAAAGACAATCCGTTACCAGGTGCAGGAGATGCTGCGCATCGAAAAAACCTTTGAAGAAGAGGGCATCCAAGACGAGCTTGATGCCTACAACCCGCTCATTCCCGATGGCCGTAACTTCAAAGCCACTATGATGATCGAGTACCCCGATCCCGAGGTCCGTAAGGTTGAGCTTCGTAAGCTCCGGGGTGTCGAGTCCCGAGTCTGGGTTCAGGTGGAAGGCCGCGAGAAGGTCTGGGCAATCGCCGACGAAGACCTGATCCGCGAGAACGAAGAAAAAACATCCTCAGTGCATTTTCTTCGCTTCGAATTCGATGAGGACATGGCAGCAGCCTTGAAGTACGGGGTCGTGCTTGCCGTGGGCGTCGACCATGCTCACTATCGGGTAACTATGGACCCCGTTCCAGCAGACATACGGGCCGCCCTTGTCAAAGACCTCGCATAACTGCAGGGCTGAAGTCCGTTCCTCTGAAGACGCGCTACACTGAAACTTATGGCAACCGTAAAGGCAAAAAACGTTCTGGGAACAGAGTTGCAGCCCTGCAGCTTTGATCCTCTTACCGGGTTTTTTCGCGACGGCTGTTGCAATTCAAGCCAAGAAGACTTCGGAAGCCATACCGTCTGTGCCCAGATGACAGATGTCTTTCTGGCCTTCTCGATTCAAAAAGGCAACGACCTATCCACGCCTCGGCCTGAGTATCGATTTCCTGGCCTCAAGGCTGGTGATCGCTGGTGCGTCTGTGCGGGCCGCTGGCGTGAGGCTGCGGAGGCGGGCGTGGCGCCTCCCGTTGTCATGGAATCCACCCACGAACGGGCGCTCGAGGTTATCGCGCTCGCCGATCTCGAATACCACGCCCTTCGCAGCTAAACCAATCGGCGCGGGGAATGGTCGACTCCCTGCTAGCGCATCAGCGCCGTAAACGAAGACTCCGCCTTAATCACCTTAGGATTCACTACAAAGAGGCAATACCCCTGTGTGGGGTTACGCCGAAAATAATCCCGGTGGTATTCCTCGGCCGGCCAGAACGTCTCCTGCACCTCTGCGGTCTTTCCCTGCCACTGGTCTGCAGAGACCTGCAAGAGCTCGGTAACGATCGGGGCGTCCCAGTGTCTGGTCTGCGTGAAATGGGCTATACGGCTGCGCACTAGGTCTGACTGTGCATCCGAGGTGGTAAAAATAATCGAACGGTACTGCGGGCCGACATCATTGCCCTGGCGGTTCGGAGTGGTGGGGTCGTGGATGGTAAAGAAAACCTCAAGGAGATCACCACAGGTGACCTGGCTGCTGTCGAAATCCACCCGAACCACTTCCGCATGGCCGGTTTTTTTCTCACAGACACTTGCGTAATCAGGCCGCGCCATCTGCCCGCCCATATAGCCGGACTGGACAAGGGCTACGCCCTTGATTCTCTGATACACGGCCTCAAGGCACCAGAAGCAACCACCACCCAGAAAAATCGTCTCAACCGCCATATTTGCTCTCCTTAGAATCACCTGCGCCAGACCAGCACACGGGGCTTTATTACCGCAAGTGGGAAGCATATGCCCAAAAGCGGCCGCACTTTGAACGCCATCGCCCTAGACTGCGCGCGAGTCACATACATTCCCACTGAATCTCCCCGGAGTCCTGTATGCAGTTTCTGAAACGAATCTTTCTTCGCCGCGCGACGGTTATGGCGCTGATGGTCTCAGCGACCACCTTCGGGGCGGCTCCCGAGGCATGGGCGAACAAACCCGAAACGCATGCACGCGCCTCCGGACCCCTGCCCGCAGCCATTGTGTCCGCGGCCGAACTGAAATCCCTGCTAGACCGCAGGGCAGTCACCGTACTCGATACCCGAGAGCTTCTTCAGGCAGATCAAAAAACCCCCAACTTTGAGGCGGGCCATATTCCCGGGGCTCTGCCCGCCCCATACTCGCGCTTTCGCGCCTCGCAGGACAACCCTGGGCAGCCACCGTCTGCCGAGCGACTCAGCGAGATTGCCAGCCAGCTCGGCATCCGCCCTGAAATGCCCATTGTGCTTACCGGCAGTGGATCAGACCCGACGGAATTTGGGGGCGTCGCTCGCGTCTACTGGAACCTCAAATTAGCGGGGTTTCAGCAACTGGCAATTCTTAATGGCGGCTTTGGTGCCTGGCTCGCCGCCGGCTACCCCGTGCAGACCGGTTCGGCCAGAATCGCCCCTCGACCGGTTCGCCTGAGCCAAGATTCCGCTCTACTGGTAACCACCCAGAGCCTAAGCGCGTCACTGCAAAAAAGCGACAAGCCACTGCTCATCGATGCCCGCCCCGAGGACTTCTATCTCGGCGATACCCGGCATCCCGCTGCGGCCCGGTGGGGAACGCTGCCCGGCGCGAAACATATCGACAGTGAAGAGTGGTTTACCGCAAACACCGGGCGACTATTGCCGCGCGCCGAGCTTCAGAAGCTCGCCCAGGGCTTCGGAATCAATAGCCAGCAGCCGGTTGTTGCCTTCTGTAATACGGGGCACTGGGCCGCAACGCAATGGTTTATCCTGTCCGAGGTGCTCGGCTTCAGTCAGGTAAAGTTATATCCTGATTCCATCGTGGCATGGAGCAGAGCTGTCCTGCCGATGGATAATCAGCCCTCCCGAGCGGTTGCGCTACTGCGTCAGACCCAGGGTAAAGGTATTCAAAACTAAGGTATGGTCCCGCTCCACAGGCGGGCTTTTTGGTAGAAAAAATGTCGGTATCGCAGTCGTCTCGTCTGGGCATTGTCTTCCTGGCGATAGCAGGGGTTGTCACGATTACCTTCCTTGCAGGTGTTCAGGCAGGGCTTCTGGTGCTCATCGGCATCGGATTCGGCCTAGCGCTGCAGGGCTTTGGTTTTGGGTTCACCGGCGGCTGGCGGCGCATGATTCAAGCGCGTGACCCCTCGGGCATGCTGGCCCAAATGGCCCTCATGGTCGTCGCCTCGGCCCTTGCCCTGCCCCTTCTAGCAGCATTTCCGGAAGAGCTCGTGGGAGCCGTAGCGCCAATTAGCTGGAGCTTAATTATTGGCGCTTTTGTCTTTGGTATCGCTATGCAGCTCGCCGATGGCTGCGGGTCAGGGTCTCTAAATAAGGCCGGCGCAGGCAACATCTATTCTTGGGCGGTCATGCCCAGCTTTATTTTCGGCAGCTTCGTTGGCGCATCCCACCAGCCCGCATGGCTTTCCCTTGGCGGCCCACTCGACGCGCTCGCACCGGATCCCTCTCTCGGCTTTTCCGTTAACCTGCTTCCGGCATTCGGGTCGACCGGGGCGATTCTGGTCAATGTACTCATCTGCGTAATGGTGGGCTTGGTTTTCTTCAAAATGCGCGCTGCTGCCACAGCCCATTCAGGAACCCCAGGGTCTGCCTCTGGGCTAGCTTCTACCGTCTGGAACATGCCATGGCTAAAGGCAGCGGCGGTCATTGGAATTCTCTATGCGATTCATCTGGCTGTGGCGGGGCAGCCTTGGGGCATTGTTTATGGCCTGGGGCTTTGGGGCGCCAAAATCGCAGCGGGACTCGGGGTCAACCTGGCCGATGACGCTTTTTGGGGAGTGGCCCCCCATGCTGCGCGTCTCACCGAGCCTGTACTCTGGGACATAACCTCGCTCACCAATATCGGTCTGCTTTTTGGCACGATGGCAGCCTCCCGCTGGACGAACCCAGATTCGGCGAAGAATTTTCTTTCGGCGCGACAGTGGGTCATAGGCCTTGCCGCTGGTCTGGTGTTGGGCTACAGCGCGCGCTTGGCCTTTGGCTGCAATATTGGGGGCTTTCTTGGCGGCGTGGCCTCGGCAAGCCTGCATGGCTGGGTCTGGTTCGCTATGGCTTTCTTGGGCTCTATTTTTGGTGTCGCACTGCGCAAGCGCCTGGGGATGGGCTAGCATGACGCGTCTCACGTCCATCCTGCTCTTCTGGGTAGTCTTTGTCGGCCTGCTGGTGCTCGACCAGTCCCGGTTCGATAAACCCCGTCCAGAGCCGCCTGCAGTCCTCATGGGCAGCGGCATTGCCGCCAGCGGTGGCCACTGCTCAGGCCGTTAGGGCTTTGCAACAACGGTTTCCATCGCGCCAAAATCAAAGTCGTAAGACAATACAGCGATGCCTATCCCTCGCCCCCAGTTGCACCGTCGAAATCCTGCCCCCCAGGTTGCCTCGCCTGCCCCGCCTCCCGCGCCTGGCTGCCTCTTCTGCGAAAAGGCCGGAGGCCGCCTGCTGCAGAACCATGAGTCGTTCCGAATCATTGCAGCCGACGATCACGAATTACCCGGGGTGGCCAGGGTGGTCTGGAATCACCACGTACAAGAAATCTCGGACTTAGAGGAAACCGACCGCAGCCTTCTGATGCAGGCCATCTACGAGGCCGAACTTCAGATTCGCACCCTCATGCGCCCGCACAAGGTCAACGTGGCAAGCCTTGGTAACCAGGTTCCGCATCTGCATCTGCACCTCATTCCCCGGTGGCGTACAGACCCGTGGTGGCCTCAGAGTGCATGGTCGGAAAGGCCGGCACTTCTCTGGCGTGGTATCAGCGCCACTGGCTTTGCTGAGGAGACGGCAGACCCGACCGAGGAACCAGCGCTTTTTGCTGTTGGCGACTGGAAACAGCTAAAAGACATGGCCAGCCCAGTGCGCCAGAAGGTCTTCGTACAAGAGCAAGGAGTACCTCAGGAAGAAGAATGGGATGAACAAGACAGGATCTGCAGGCATGCCGTAGTGCGCGCCGGAGACCATCCTGTCGCCACCGGACGCCTGCTGCCAGACGGTCGTATTGGGCGCATGGCCGTGTTGCCAGAATTTCGTCGTCGGGGACTCGGGCGCGTTATTCTCCGCAGCCTCATCGATGAGGCTGCGGCACGCGGAATCGAAGGGGTTTTTCTGCATGCCCAGACGCATGCCCTTGGTTTTTATGAAAAAGAAGGGTTTTATGCCGAAGGCGAGGAGTTTTTCGAGTGTGAGATTCCCCATCGAAAAATGCTTCGATCGGGCTGATGCCTTTTCATAAGCCAGCCGCCGCATCGCCAGGGTAGACCAGCGCAACCTCTGCATCCCCTACCGCCTCTCGAATCTCCGAAAGACGCTCATCTGAGGGAATCACGCGCCAGTTCTCTCCCAGAATCAGCTCGCAGGCCTCACGCTTGCCCACAAGGTGGAGAAAGATCGGACATCCCAGTAAACCCGCTTGCGCTGTTGCGCTGGGTGTCTGTGATCCAGAGCGCGTGTTGCCTGCTCTAAGGGCTTGGGCTAGCCGGTCGACGGCATCTTTTGCCTCTAGAGGAATCGTCAGCCGAACCCCCTTGGCATGCCGCATACGCGCCTCTGCGAGTGTCAGCACCTCGGTCGCGGCACCACGCAGGCCTCCGGAGTAATCGTCATTTTCCACACGGGCCTGCACCAGAAGCGGCTCGTCTACGCGCAGAACATGACGCCGGCTGTCATAGAGCTCGTTAAACACCGTTACCTCCAGCCGAGCGGATCCGTCGTCGATCACCACCACCCGCATCATGCCCCGACGGGTCATCTGGGCCCTGCTGTCCACAATGACTCCCGCCATCCAGATCGGATCGCGGCTAGGCTGCAACCGCGCCAACGGCGTTGCCGCCCAGCGCCGCATTTCATCCCGAACATCATCAAAGAGGCTCGCCGAGAAACAAAAACCAAGCGCCGACTTTTCCTCTAGCAGCATCTGGCGAAGGGAAAAAGGAGATGCCTGCGGCAGGTTCACAGCGGACAAAGCCGCCTCTGAACCTCCCCCCGAACTGTCGAAGAGCCCACCCTGGTGAGCGCTGGCCTGCGCATCTTCGGCGGCCTGCAGGGCAATGCCAATACCCCCCAGCCACCACGATCGACCGCGAGCGCCCTCGGGATTGATCATGTCAAAGGCCCCCGCCTTCACCAATGCCTCTATGGCCTTTTTATTGACGGCACGCCGATCAACACGGCTGCAGAAATCAAAGAGGTCGTGAAAAAGTCCTTCGGCCCGGGCCCTGACGATTGCGGCAACCGCCGACTCGCCCACGCCCCGAATTGCCCCCAGCCCATACCGAATGGCCTTGCGACCTGCCTCTGGCTCAAACCGATAGACGGACTGATTGATATCTGCTGGCAGAACGGTAATGCCGTTGGCCTTTGCATCCGACACCAGAAAGGCCACCTTGTCGGTGTCGTCCATATCACCCGACAGAGTAGCGGCAATAAACTCCGCAGGGTAATGGGCCTTCAGCCATGCGGTCTGATAGGTAATCACGGCATAGGCTGCCGTATGGCTTTTGTTAAAACCGTACTCGGCAAACTTCTCCATGAGGTCGAAGAGCTGCGTGGCCAAGGCTTCGCTATGGCCTTTTTTCTGAGCACCCTCTAAAAATATGCTGCGCTGCTGGGCCATCTCTTCAGGCTTTTTCTTGCCCATCGCCCGGCGTAGAAGATCCGCACCCCCCAGAGAGTAGCCCGCAATAATCTGGGCAATCTGCATCACCTGCTCCTGATAGACGATCACGCCATAGGTAGGCGCAAGACAGTCTTTAAGATCAGGGTGAAAGTAGTCAATCTTCTGCTGGCCCCGCTTACGCAGAATGAAGTCATCGACCATGCCGGAATTCAAGGGCCCGGGGCGGTACAGGGCAAGCATGGCAATGATGTCTTCAAACTGGTCTGGGGCAAGCTTCACCAGATACCGACGCATGCCCTGCGATTCCACCTGAAATATCCCGGTGGTGTTGGCCTCTTTGAGCACCTGGTAGGCCAAGGAATCGTCAAACCCATTGAGCTCAGCAAGGGTAAGGGGGCCCGCCTGGTGAAGAGCCCCCTGGGCGTCTGCAGCGGCCGGGCGAAACGGCAGCTTTTCCGGGTAGAGCCGGTTAATCGTGTCTACCGCCGCCTGAATGATGGTGAGGTTTTTCAGCCCCAGAAAATCAAACTTCACAAGCCCTGCGGCCTCAACATCGTCCTTGTCGTACATGCTGACCACACCCTCGTCGCCCGACGCGCCTGGGGCCTGGTACAAGGGGCAGAAATCAGTAAGACGCCCGGGCGCAATGAGCACGCCACCCGCATGCATCCCAACATTGCGCACAAGGTCCTCGAGCGGCCCAGCAACGGCAAGCAGTTCGCGCACCTCGTCCTCTTTCTTTTCGCGCTCTGCGAGGATGGGCTCTTTTTCTCGTGCCTCTTGCAGCGACAACGGCTTGTTCTGCACCACTGGAATAAGCTTGGAGAGCTGGTCACAAAAGTTATACGGCAGATCGAGCACCCGCCCCGCATCCCGAATCACCGCCCGAGAGGCCATCGTGCCAAAGGTTACGATCTGACTGACCGCCTGACTGCCATACCGACTGCGAACATAGTCGATTACCTTGTGCCGCTTCTCCTGACAGAAGTCGATATCAAAGTCGGGCATGCTCACCCGCTCGGGATTTAGGAATCTTTCAAAGAGAAGCGCATAGGGAAGCGGGTCGAGATCGGTAATCCCGAGGCTATAGGCCACCAAGGAGCCCGCCCCAGAGCCACGACCCGGGCCCACCGGAACCCCATGGGATTTCGCCCAGTTAATGAAGTCGGCCACAATCAAAAAATATCCGGGGAACCCCATCTGGATAATCGTGTCGCATTCCAAGGCCAGTCGGGCCTCATACTCAGGCGCCTTCTGAGCCCGAACCACAGGGTCAGAAAACCGCTCGATCAGTCGCTGTTGCAGCCCTTGTTCGCTTGCCTGCCGCAGAAAGCTATCGAGTGACGTGCCCTGGGGAATTGGAAAGTCGGGCAGCTGGGGCGTTCCTAACTGCAGCGTGAGGCTGCAACGCTCTGCAATATGCACCGTGTTTGCCAGGGCGGCCGGAATATCCGCAAAAAGCGCCTCCATCTCCTGCTGCGACTTCAGATACTGCTGGGCCGTGAAGTCACGCAGTCGCCGAGGGTCTGCCAGGGTCTCGCCCCGTGCAATACACACCTTGGCCTCATGCGACCGAAAATCTTCGGCATTGAGGAACTGAATGGGGTGGGTGGCCACCACTGGAATATCGGCGCGCACTGCCAAATCAACGGTCTGGCGAACGAGCAGTTCATCGTCATCAAACCCTGCCCGATGCACCTCGAGATAGAAGCGATCCCCAAAAACAGACTGGTAACGCTGCGCCCACTGCGCCGCCTGTTCCGCCGCCTGTGCGGAACGCCGCATCAGCAGCTGGCCGATGAGGCCAAACCGGCCTCCGGACAGGCAGATCAGTCCGTCGTGAAGTCTATCGTTCGACCCGGCATGTTCCGAGGCCTCCGAGAACCATGCAAACGCCATTTCTCCTCGATCTTTCTGGGCATTGGTCAGCCAGGCACGACTAATGAGAGTGCAGAGATTGCGATAGCCCTTGAGGTTCTGTGCGAGAAGCAAAATGCGACTGGTTGGGTCACGCGGATCTTCAGGCGCTACCCAGGCATCCACGCCCAGAAGCGGCTTTACACCCTGGGCGCGGGCCGCCTTGTAGAACTTGATAAAACCAAAGGTGTTGCCAAGGTCGGTGATCGCCAGGGCCGGCTGGCCATCTTGTGCGGCTAGATGTACGGCGCCCTCAAGGCGCGTTATGCCATCGACCATGGAGTACTCTGAGTGCAGGCGCAGGTGAACGAACGGCATAACCGTCATTCTCGCACTGATTCTCATTCGCGCCTTTTGGTTACCTGCCCGTAACCGAACCTTACGCTGTTGGTGCCGGAGGCGGGACTCGAACCCGCACACCCTCGCGGGCGCCGGATTTTGAGTCCGGTGCGTCTACCAATTCCACCACTCCGGCAGCAATACGCGACACTGAGTAAACGAGTCTAGTATAGCGCCCATGTTAGAGCTGCAAGGAATCACTCTCTGGCGCACCGATTCTCCGGTTTTTCAAGGCCTGAGCCTGAGACTCACCGGACATCGGGTTGGCCTGATCGGGGCCAATGGTGCGGGCAAGAGCTCCTTACTGCGCCTGTTGCAAGGGCTACTGACGCCCGAATCAGGCGCTATCGTCTTTACCCCTAAGGGCTACACGCCCGCCCCTGCCCCTGAGGGCCGCAACCCCCGGGTACCCCGCTGTGGCCTGGTGTTTCAAAACCCTGACCACCAGATTCTCTTTCCAACGGTAATAGAAGAGCTCTGTTTCGGTCAGCTGCAGCGCGGTACGGACAAGCAAACAGCCGAACAAAACGTGCGCAAGCTTGCCCAAAATTATGGATCGTCAGACTTACTGGAGCTTGCGACCCATGCCCTGTCTGAGGGGCAAAAGCAGCGGCTCTGCATCCTGTCTGTGCTGGCAGACGGCCCTGAACTGCTGCTGCTCGATGAGCCATTTGCAAGCCTCGACCGTAAGGCAACCGCGCAGATGCTTGCCATGGTCTCAGCCATTGACCAGCCCCTGATCATGGCAAGCCACATGCTTGACCTGTTTCAAGACTTTGACGAGCTTGTATGGATGGATAGGGGCACTGTACGCCTACAGGGCTCGCCTGCCGATGTCATCGCTGCCTACCTAGCAGACAAAGACTAGGTCGGTCGCAGCCCCGCAGCAGGCGCCTGTTCAGCGATACGGCCCGCCAGAAACATGGCATCACCATAACTAAAAAAGCGATACCGCTGGGCAATCGCATGGGCATAGGCGCCACGGATCGTCTCATAGCCCGCAAAGGCGCTCACGAGCATGAGCAGGGTGGACCTGGGCAGGTGAAAGTTGGTAAGCAGCGCATCCACGAGGCGGAAACGATAGCCTGGAGTAATAAACAGATCGGTCTCCCACTGACCGTACAAGGCATGGCCAGAGGCCTCACGGGCAGCGGCCGACTCCAGCGTGCGCAGACTGGTCGTGCCGACCGCAACCACGCGCCCGCCCAGACCCCGGGTGTCGGCGATGGCCTGGGCCGTGGCTTGAGGAAGACTGCACCATTCCCAATGCATCTTGTGGGCCGATAGGTCATCGGACCGCACGGGGGCAAACGTACCGCTGCCCACGTGGAGGGTAACCGTTGCACGTCTGACTCCCTTGGCATCAAGAGCGTCTAAAAAGGCTTCATCAAAATGAAGTCCTGCCGTGGGCGCTGCCACCGAGCCCGCATGCTCTGCATAGACGGTCTGGTAGCGCTTAAGATCTTCTGCATTGGGCCTATGATCGATGTAGGGCGGAAGCGGGAGTTCACCATAGGCTTCCAGATAGTCCAGTACCGCGCCTGCAAAACAGAGTTCCACCCGATCCGCTGCCCCAGGAACCGGGCCCTTGAACAACACACGGTCAGACAACCCAGCTGCCTGCCCCTGGCTGCGGTCACCCCCTTCTCGTACCTCAAGGCGCAGGTCCGTTCCCGGAGTAGGCTTTTTACTTGCGCGCATCAAGGCCGTGGCGGTCTTATCTGAGGTGATACGCTCTATGAGAAACTCAACCTGCCCCCCCGTTGGCTTTCGGGCGAAAAGTCGCGCTGGAATTACCTTGGAATCGTTAAATATCAAAAGATCGTCCGGCAGCAAAATACCAAGCAGATCGGTGAACACCCGATCCTCCCAGCGGCCCTGGCCCAACACGTGCAGGAGCCGACTCTCAGATCGTCTGGCTGCGGGGCGCTGGGCCACGAGGTCATTCGGTAGAACAAAATCAAAGTCTGAAAGTCGGTATTGCGGCACGGTGGTCTCAAGAAGGCTATGGCCAAAGCCTGGCGCAGTGGTGAACCGGCAGATTGTGGCACGCGCATGCTGAGCCTTTATCTCAGCCACCCAAGCTGGCTGCATCGAATCCCGGCAGGAACCAAGCTTCTTATGCTGGTCTTCGCCTCAGTATTGCTTCTGCCTGCCGAACAGTTCTGGATTTTGGGCTTGGCTGTACTGACCGCTCTGGCCGCCTTTCTAAGCCTGCGGCGGCCTGGTCGGCGCCGTCTCTGGGCCCTGTTCAAAGGCTTGGGGCCTATGCTGGTCTTACTCGGAGTCTTTCAGGTAGCTGCCATGATGGTCTCGCACGGCTGGCAGACGGGCCTTTTGATCGGGCTTGAGGCCGCGGGTACTACCCTGGTACGGCTCTTGGCCCTCATTCTGCTTGCAGACCTGGTAACCCTTTCCACCCCTACGCAAGACCTGGTGGCCGCGCTCGGCCCTGTGCTTAAGCCCCTTCAACTACTCGGCCTTTCTGAGCAGAGACTCGGCCTGGCTATCGGGATCATGCTCAGATGGGTCAGCCTGCTGCAGGCCGACTGGTCTGAAACGCGCACCGCCTTTGCTGCCCGAGGATGCAGTCGCCCAGGTATGCGCATCACAGGCCCGGTGATGCAACGATCTGCCCATACTGCCCAGAGCCTAAGCGAATCTCTGGCGGCAAGGCGCATAGGAATCAAATGACCCCGCGCGCCCGGTCTTCATGAAACTGGGCGCGCCAGATGCCAAAGCGACCCGCGCGAATGGCCAAGCGCATCTGGGCCATGATTTCTAAGTAAAAGGCCAGGTTATGCAGGCTCGCCAGACTTGCCCCAAGCATCTCATCAATCCGCTGCAGATGATGCAGGTAGCTTCGCGTAAAAGGGGGCCGATCATCGCCATGGGCCATGGGGCAGCAGACCGGACAGCGGCAGCTGGGGTCTATCGGTTGCAGGTCATCTTTGTAACGCGCATTACGAATCTTCAGATCTCCATAGCGGGTAAATAGCCACCCGTTTCGTCCATTGCGGGTTGGCATGACGCAGTCAAACAGGTCCACCCCCTCAGACACACCCGCCACCAGATCTTCCGGCGTTCCCACTCCCATGAGATAGCGGGGCTTTTCCTTTGGCAGTCGGGACGTGAGGTAGGCCAGCACGCGCAGCATGTCCTCTTTGGGTTCCCCAACAGACAGGCCTCCAATGGCATATCCCTCGAACCCAATCTCAAGAAGTCCGGCCAGAGAGGCATCCCGAAGATCCTCATACATCCCGCCCTGCACAATTCCAAAGAGCGCGTTACGACCGGACTGAGCACCAGCTTCAGACGCCAGCTCCGAATTTGTAAGGGGGTACTCACTGTCAGGCTTATCAAACTCGATTCGGCTTCGAGCGGCCCATCTGAGGGAAAGGGTCATACTGTCCGCGGCCTGATCACGTGTCGCGGGATAAGGCGTGCACTCGTCAAAGACCATGGCAATGTCCGAGTTGAGCACCTTTTGGATCTGCATGGATACCTCGGGCGAGAGAAAAAGCCGGTCTCCATTTACCGGCGACTGAAAGCCCACGCCCTCCTCCGAGATCTTGCGAAGCGCACCCAAAGACCAGACCTGAAATCCCCCTGAGTCGGTCAGCATTGGGCCACTCCAGTTCACAAAACGGTGAAGGCCACCATGCCTGGCGATAACCTCTAGCCCGGGACGCAGCCATAGGTGAAAGGTATTGCCAAGCACGATGCGGGCGCCAATCCGTCCCAGCATCTCGGGACTCACGCCCTTTACCGCACCATAGGTACCTACGGGCATAAAAATTGGCGTGTCTACCGGGCCATGATTCAGCATCAGCCGTCCCAGCCTCGCATGCCCCTCCTGGGCGATCACTTCGAACCTCGTCATGGAGCCTAGACTACCTTATATATACTTAGCGGCTTACCTGTAGTACACCGGTAACTACCCCCCTCTGTTCTAAGGAGTGCATTTGTGCTGATTTCCCCCGCATACGCCCAGGCCGCAGGAGGCCAGGATTCGCTCATTGGTTTTCTTCCCCTGATCCTGATGTTTGTGGTCTTGTACCTACTCATGATCCGCCCCCAGATGAAGCGCGCCAAGGAGCATAAGCTTCTTGTAGAAGGCCTGCAAAAAGGTGATGAGATCATCACCGCCGCAGGCATGGTCGGAAAAGTAACCGACGTCGACGAGGCTTATATAACTGTGGAAGTGGGCCAAGGCGACAAGCCAGTGCAAGTCGTAATGCAGCGTCAGGCAGTGCAGACCTTACTGCCCAAAGGTACTATCAAGACCATCAGCTAAGACTGCCCGAATGAACCGTGTCGCCTGGTGGCGGTTGGCACTCATGGCCCTTGCCCTGGGCTTTGGTCTGCTCTATACCCTGCCCAATTTTTTCGGAGAGCAGCCTGCCGTTCAGGTCTCGACTGCCAAGGCTACGCTGAAGGTCGAGGCAGCCGTAATACCTTTGGTGGAAAGGTCGCTCAGCGAGGCAGGCCTGGTACATCAGGGCATATCGTTTGACGCAGCGCCTACGGGAAATACGGTCCGTGCCAGGTTCTCTGACACTGACGATCAGCTTCGTGCGCGTGAGGTGATTGAGGCCACCCTTAACAAAGATCGCAGCGATTATGTGGTGGCGCTAAACCTGGTCTCTGCAACCCCGTCCTGGCTCACCCAGATTAACGCGCTGCCTATGTATCTGGGGCTCGACCTACGTGGCGGAGTGCACTTCATGCTGCAGGTGGATATGGCCGCTGCGCTTTCGAAGCGGCTCGATGCCTTGCAGGGCGATGCACGTACCTTGCTGCGCGAAAAACGGGTGCGGCACTCCGGAATCTCCCGTGGCCGAGACAGTATTGAGGTGCGCTTTGCCGCCGAAGACCAAAGAGCGGCTGCCCGTCTTGCACTCACCGAGCAGCTCCCGGAGCTTGAATGGCAAGAAGTCTCACTAGGAGATACCCTGGGATTAATCGGGCGATTCAAGCCAGCAACCGCCACCCGAATTCAAGAGTTTGCCCTCAAGCAAAACATCACCACCCTCAGCAACCGTATTAACGAACTCGGGGTGGCAGAACCGATTGTCCAGCAGCAAGGCGCAGACCGCATCGTGGTGCAACTGCCAGGAGTCCAAGATACGGCAAAGGCCAAGGACATTCTTGGGCGCACAGCAACCCTCGAGATCCGTATGGTCGAAGATGGAATAGAGGCAGCCCAGGCACTTACCGAAGGCAGGGTTCCCGCAGGGTTTGATCTCTATACCGAGCGCGGAGGCGCGCCGCTTTTGCTGCGAAAAGACGTAATTCTTACCGGAAGCAACCTTACCGATGCCCAGGCGGGATTTGACTCTCAGAACCCGCTGGAGCCCGCTGTCCACCTTACTCTTGATGCCAAAGGGGCACGCATATTCCGCGAAATTACCCGCGAGAATATCGGCAAGCGTATGGCCATTTTGCTCATCGAAAAGGGCCAAGGCGAGGTGATCACCGCACCGGTGATTCGCAGCGAGATTCCTGGTGGTCGGGTACAGATCTCCGGTCGTATGACAACAGTAGAAGCCGCTGACACAGCACTGCTGCTGCGTGCAGGCTCTCTGGCCGCGCCTATGGAGATTATCGAAGAACGCCTGATCGGTCCTAGCCTGGGTGCAGACAATATCGCGCAGGGGTTTAGTGCTACCACCTGGGGCTTTGTCGCAATCGCGGTGTTTATGGCGGTGTACTACAGTCTCTTTGGCGTGATCTCTGTGCTGGCCCTGTGCCTGAACCTGCTGCTTCTCTTTTCTTTGCTGTCCATTTTGCAGGCAACACTCACCCTGCCGGGCATTGCTGCGGTAGCGCTCACTCTTGGCATGGCAATCGATGCCAACGTGCTGATTAACGAACGGGTGCGAGAAGAAATCCGCGCTGGCGCGGTCCCGCAGGTGGCCATTGCTACCGGATACGACAAGGCCTGGGCGACCATTCTCGATTCGAACATCACTACCCTTATCGCTGGGGTTGCACTGCTTGCCTTCGGGTCGGGGCCGGTTCGTGGGTTTGCAGTGGTGCATGTGCTGGGAATTCTCACCAGTATGTTCTCAGCAGTCTTTTTCAGTCGCGGCCTGGTCAACCTTTGGTACGGAAGCCGCAAGCGTCTTGGTCGATTGGCAATCGGATAGCCATTATGGAATTTTTTCGTCTCGAAAAAACGATCCGTTTTATGCGGCATGCCAAGCTGCTCAACGCCATCTCTGGCCTGTTATTTATTGCGGCAGTTGCCTGCATCCTCTGGCGTGGGCTTGCCTTTTCAATCGAGTTCACCGGCGGCACGGTTATGGAGGTCTCTTATGCCCAGACCGCCCCGCTGCAAAAAGTACGCGAGACGGTGCAGGCCATGGGATACGCCGATGCCCAGGTACAAAATTTCGGCAGCGCCCGCGACCTTCTCATTCGGCTTCCCCTTAAAGGAGAAGCGAGCAATGACCAGGCCCAGGAGGTTTTTCGAGCAATCGCGGGTATCGATCCGAATGCGGCGCCTGAGCTCAGGCGGGTGGAGTTTGTTGGCCCACAGGTCGGGGCGGAGCTCGCCACCGACGGCCTGATTGCCCTGATCTTTGTAATCCTGGGAATCATGATCTACCTGGCAGCGCGATTCGAATGGAAGTTTGCAATCGCCGCCATCGTAGCCAACCTGCACGATGTAGTGATCATCCTTGGGTTCTTTGCTGCCTTCCAGTGGGAGTTCTCTCTCTCAGTCTTGGCAGCCACCTTGGCCGTACTCGGCTACTCGGTTAACGAGTCGGTTGTAGTAGCCGACCGAATTCGAGAAAACTTCAAGCGCATGCGCAAGGCAAGCGTTGAAGAAGTGATTGACAACGCCATTACCCGCACCATGAGCAGAACAATCATTACCCATGGCACCACCGAGACCATGGTTCTTGCCATGTTGATATTCGGCGGACCCGCGCTACATTACTTTGCCCTGGCACTCACCATCGGCATTGTCTTTGGTATTTACAGCTCGATCTTTGTCATGGCTGCCATCACGATGTGGCTGGGAATCAAGCGGGAGGATCTGGTAAAGCCGGTCAAGCCCAAAGACGAAGTGATTGCCCCATAGAGCCCCTAAACAGTGGCCTCTCGAGCGTCCCGCAGCACCCCTGGCCTTCAGTTTCTCCTCCGAATCACCTCCCCCACGATGCCCCTGGGCGGCTTTAGCTACTCGGGGGGCCTTGAATCTGCAGTTGAAAAGGGGCTCGTAGAAAACGAAGACGATGCGGCGCAATGGATCGAAGATGGGCTATGCGGAGTCTTATCTGTCTGTGAGGGCCCTCTCTGGCTGCTTCTCTACCAGGCTATAAAAGAGCGAGATGCTGCCCAGGCGACCCAGTGGAATCATTGGTACTGGGCAAGCCGCGACACTCGCGAGATGCGCCAGGAGACCCAGCAAATGGGCTGGTCATTGCGACAGGTAGCCATGAACCAGTCTTGGGGAAATCCCGATCTGCAAGGGCTGCGCGACCAGCTCGTTCCGGAAACCTACCTCGCCATGCATGCCTATGCCTCGGTGGTGCATGGCGTGAAGGCCCAAGACGGCCTGTTAGCCTTTTTCTACGCCTGGGCCGACAATCAGACGCTGGCTGCGATTAAAACCGTACCCCTGGGGCAGTCCGCAGGCCAAAGGCTCTTGGCCAAAACAGGCGACTGGATCGAGAAGGCAGTTGCCAAATCCCAAGAATGCATTGCCCAGCAGCCCCCGACGGTTCAGACTTCAGCGGTACAGCTCAGCATTCTGAGCAGCCAGCATGAGCACCAGTATTCACGGCTATTCCGATCCTAGTTTCTGCAGACAAAGGAGCTGCGATGCGCACCAAACCCTTCCCCCCCCTGCGTGTCGGTGTAGGGGGCCCCGTGGGCTCAGGAAAGACCACCCTACTGGAAGTCTTGTGCAAGGCCATGCGCGACCGTCACGACCTCGTGGCTATCACAAACGACATCTACACCAAAGAAGACCAGCGTCTGCTTACCCTATCGGGTGCCCTTCCGCCTGAACGAATCCTTGGGGTCGAGACCGGGGGATGCCCCCACACGGCCATTCGGGAAGATGCATCCATCAATCTTGAGGCGGTTGACCGCATGCTGCAGCGGTTTCCGGAGGCCGATATCGTCTTTATCGAATCCGGAGGCGACAACCTGGCCGCCACATTCAGCCCAGAGCTTTCTGATTTCACCATCTATGTCATTGACGTTGCAGGGGGAGAGAAGATTCCGCGTAAGGGGGGGCCAGGAATCACCCGGTCTGACCTACTTGTGATCAACAAGACCGATCTTGCGCCAATGGTGGGGGCAAACCTGGAAGTGATGGCCCAAGACACCGCCCGCATGCGGCCGGATAGGCCTTGGGTGATGTGCAACCTAAAGACAGGTTTGGGTCTTGACAGGGTTGTCCAGGAAATTGAGGCCCAGCTTTTTACGCAGTAGGCTCGCAGACAGCCCACTACGCCATTGGGTTTTGCCCGCCTTCGGTGGACTTGGCAAGATACTCCTGCACCAGGCTCTCCCAGACCACCTCAAGCTCATAGGCACTCGAGATCGCCAGCCCCTCCAGGTCTGGAAATAAGGTGGCATAGGTAATATTCATGCGATATAAAGCTTGCATCGCCTGGCTGCGAATGGTTAACGGAAGCACATACTTCACAAGAAGGTCAGACCCATGGTCATAGCTCTCTAGAAGCGCTCCCAAGGTCTTTTGAATCTGCCCCGGCATGACAAAAAGCCCCGACTGAGAGACAAGCCTTCGATCCATCTCGGATGGCTCCCCTACCCAGACCACGGGGTTGGTGTTTCTCAGGAAATAGCGCTCGTAGTTTCCCTGAATACGTGGATCGATAACCTCCCGGGTAAGTCCGGGATCAAAAGAGGGGGCTGCAGACCAGAGCTGCGGGGTGTTAAGGGCATACACCGCCGACTCGTCCAGCGCATTCTCTAAGGCAAAAAAAGCGGCCACATAGGGAGACTTTGTGAAATCCAATAGCCGCGTCGGAGCACCATGGTGCTGCATCAGCGCAAGGCAACGCAGGTCATCAGACAGCCCTATGCTATCGCTGAGGTAATTGTGCGCCTTGCGCCGAAAGACCCTGAGCGCCCGCGACTCGCGTAATGGCCACAACACGGGATCGGGGCAGTAGGCAGTAAAACGCCGGGCAATGGCCGTTACAAGAGGCCATTGGGCCGAAACCTCACCCCGAAAGGCCCAGCCGCTTAAGGCGTCTGTCTTTTCTACAAAATCATCCCAACTGGGAACCTGAACAACACGCATAAAGGCCTTTAGCTCTTAGAAACCACGGGTGTGCAGTACGCCACGATCTTAACCCAGGCGCAGCCAACCCCGCGTTTGGGCCCAAGGCCGAAGACCGTATTTCTATATACTCAATCGTCCTTTTGGTACCCCGGTGATCGACTCCTCTTCTTCTTGCTGCCATGCTGCAACCCAATGTTCTTCGATACTTTGCAGAAGTCGCCCGAACCGGGTCTCTCAGAGTCACTGCTGATCAGCAGCAAATAGCACCAAGTGCCTTAAGCCGACAGATAAACCAGCTTGAGAAGTTTCTGGACACAAAGCTGTTTATCCGTTCAACCAAGGGGATGCAGCTCACCGAAATCGGCCGAGAGTTACTCAGCTTTGTCGAGGAGAACAACCGCAATATCGACGCGCTAGTGCAGCGTATCGAGGATATCGACCATCTAAGAAGAGCCTCTGTGCGTATCGCCTCTGTCGAAGGTACGACCATTAGCTTCCTGCCTGCAGTGATGGCCCGATTCTCTCGTGGATTCCCGGGTATCCGTTATGAAGTGGTTGTCAGCAACACACATGACGTTGCCGACCGGGTTGCTGCAGGCGACAGCGAAATCGGAATCGCGTTTAACTGCCCGTCAAGGGATGACCTGATCCTGCGGGCCCGAATTCCGCAGCCTCTGCATCTCATCGGCAGAAGCGACAATCCTGCCCTTAGGCGAAGAAGTATTAGCCTCGCAGAGATGGCAAGCCTGAAACTTGCACTGCCTACCCGTCAGTTCAGTATTCGGCGCATCATTGAGCAGTCGTTGCGAACAACCAATCTCGTGGGGACGATTGCCCTGGAGACTAATTCTCTAATGCTGATACGACAGGTGATCACCCAGACCGATCTACTCACCTGCATGCCTGAATTCGTCTTCGAAAATGAGGTTAGGAGCAATGTTGTATCCACGTGCGCGGTTGAGGATAGGCTAGCGCAGGCGGTCACCCTTGATGTAGTAACGCGTCACGGCCATACCCTGTCTGGAGAGGCAAGGCGGTTTTTGAGTATTCTTCTTGAGGCCGCCAAGGAAAAAACCCAGACTCAACTTAGCCACGCGCAGCATTTGGTCTTGTAGCGCACAGACACCAACCCAGGCCTCGATTCTCGGTTATCTGGTGCAGGCTTGGCGCCTTCAGCTAGCTAGCCTGGGCCTCGAGAGGCAAACACCGCCTGTGCAAGGGCATAATCCTCCGGAAAGGTTGCCTCATGACCATGCTGGTGGCCCCCTCCATAGGCTCCCCATTCGGGCTCAAAAGCAGATACTACTGTCACAGGATGCACGCCCAACTGACGAAGCATCTCGGCGAGCACCGGATCGGCCCGAAACTGCAGATACCCTTCGGTAATTTCTATGCGCACATGGCGGTTACCCAAATGATAAGCGCAACGCATCAGGGCAAAGGCACGGTCCTCTACCCGCAGTAGTTCCTCATCTGCAGCAACCACCTCTACCAAACGGCCCAGGGTATCAACCAACAGACTGCCCCCCCGGAGAACGCCCCCTCGGGCAACCAAGACACCCACCTCTTCACCGGTCGTCATTAGCCGTGACTTGAACCGGCTCTTGCTCCGGGTCTCAAAGTCGAGGTTCAGGCAGTCAAAGGGCGGTTCATCCGTCGCCGGAGCAAGGCCAAACACCTGCATCTACCTCAGTGCCCTACCTAAAAAAGAAAATACCGCTGGGCCATGGGCAGAACATGCGCAGGCTCACACTGCAGAAGAACACCATCGGCAATAACCTGATAGGTCTGAGGATCGACCGAAATATCGGGCTGCCAGTCGTTGTGCACCATGTCAGACTTCTGAATGCGGCGGCAGTTTTCTACCGCCAGACAGGGCTTTTTAAGGCCGAGCGCGGCAAGTTCGTCGGAGGCCAGTGCCGCCTGCGATACAAAGGTAACCGATGTCTGCAAGCCCCCGGCGAAAGACCCAAACATAGGCCGATAATGCACCGGCTGCGGTGTAGGAATCGAGGCATTGGCATCACCCATGAGACCCCAGGCGATCATCCCGCTTTTGAGCACGAGGCTTGGCTTGACGCCAAAGTGAGACGGCCGCCAGAGCACCAGATCGGCAAGCTTGCCTTTTTCAATCGAACCGACATGCTGGGCAATACCATGGCTAATGGCTGGATTGATGGTGTATTTCGCCACATAGCGTTTCACGCGGGCATTGTCTGCGTAGGAGGGATCACCCTGAAGGCTCCCTCGCTGAACCCGCATCTTGTGCGCCGTCTGCCAGGTGCGTAGGATCACCTCGCCCACCCGCCCCATAGCCTGCGAATCGGAAGACATCATGGAGAAGGCCCCGAGGTCGTGCAAGATATCCTCGGCGGCAATGGTCTCTCGACGAATACGGCTCTCAGCAAAGGCAATATCCTCGGCAATGCTCGCATCAAGATGATGGCAGACCATCAGCATGTCAAGATGCTCATCGATCGTATTAATCGTATAGGGCATCGTGGGGTTGGTAGACGACGGCAAGACATTGGGCAGGCCGGCTGCCTTAATAATGTCGGGGGCATGACCACCCCCAGCGCCTTCGGTGTGATACGTGTGAATCGTTCGCCCCTTAAAGGCCGCTATTGTGTCTTCCACAAAGCCTGACTCATTAAGCGTATCGGTGTGAATGGCCACCTGAATATCCATCTGTTCGGCCACACTCAGGGCGCAGTCGATCGCGGCCGGGGTGGTGCCCCAGTCTTCGTGAAGCTTTAACCCCATCGCTCCGGCGCGGATCTGCTCTTGAAGCGGTTCGGGTTGGCTCGCGTTACCTTTGCCCAGGAAACCGAGATTCATCGGAAAGGCCTCGGCGGCCGCAAGCATGCTGCGGATATGCCAAGGCCCAGGCGTACAGGTGGTAGCAAAGGTTCCGGTAGCTGGCCCGGTGCCTCCTCCAATCATGGTGGTCACGCCACTAGATATTGCCTCTTCAATCTGCTGCGGACAGATAAAGTGAATATGCGAGTCGATGCCACCAGCAGTAAGGATCATGCCCTCGCCGGCAATAATTTCGGTGCCGGGGCCGATAACAAGGGTGACACCTGGCTGAATATCAGGGTTGCCTGCCTTGCCGACGCCGGCGATACGCCCATTTTTAATACCGATATCGGCCTTGACGATGCCCCAGTGGTCAACAATTAGGGCATTGGTAATCACCGTATCCATACTGTCTTTGCTTAACCGCTGGCTCTGGCCCATGCCATCGCGAATAACCTTACCGCCGCCAAACTTAACCTCTTCACCGTAGATGGTGAAGTCTTTCTCGACCGTGATCCAAAGTTCCGTATCTGCAAGACGCACGCGATCGCCCACGGTAGGGCCAAACATCTCAGCGTACGCCCGTCGGGATATTCGAGTCATGGTTAGAGCGCCCCCATTACTTTGGCATTGAAACCAAAAACCTTGCGTGCGCCAGCAAGCGCCACAAGGGTCACGGTTCTCTTTTGGCCAGGCTCAAACCGCACGGCAGTCCCTGAGGCAATGTGTAGCCGATATCCGCGCGCCTGAGCCCGGTCAAACGACAGCGCCGAATTCACCTCAAAAAAATGAAAATGCGAGCCGACCTGTACCGGACGATCGCCGGTATTGAGCACTGCTAACGTGATCGTGGGGCGATCAACGTTTATCGCAATATCGCCATCCTGCACTGCGACTTCGCCCGGGATCATGGCTGGTCCTTGGGTTCGTTGTGCCGTTGTCGGCCCAGAGCCTTCAGGGTCAGGCGAAAGCCAACAGCCAGAACTCCCAGAAACATCAGCGCCATCAGTAAATGATCCCATCCTGCCAGTGGCTGCATAAAGGCCGAGACCAGGTCGAGCACATGCCCCTCGTGGGCCAACGCTGGGAACGGCGTAAGAAATAGAAGCAATATGGCTAAGCGGAAAAAACCGATTACTGATAGAGGCGGCATCATAGAAAGCTCCTTGCGAAGTGGCGCAGGCAATACAGGCAGAACAGCAACAACCACAGCGATATACCGAGACCCGGTCTTAAAAACACCAGCACACCCACATCCCACTATGGGATCGGCTGGTGCACCGTTACAAGCTTGGTTCCATCGGGAAAGGTTGCCTCAACCTGGATATCCGGCAGCATCTCGGCAACTCCCTCCATAACATCGGCACGCGAGAGCACCTTGGTGCCCTCTGTCATTAACTCAGCTACCGTCTTACCATCGCGTGCCCCTTCGAGTATGGCAGCCGAAATAAGGGCGGTTGCCTCTGGCAGATTGAGCTTCAGCCCTCGCGCCTTTCGACGCTCCGCGAGCAGCGAAGCGGTGAAGATAAGCAGCTTGTCTTTTTCTCTAGGGGAGAGATCCATGAGTCACCCTATGGTTAGTCCACATCATTTCTCGCAGGCACTACCGCTCAGGCGAGGTTTTCAGCCAGGTGAAATTATGGACGTGTTCTGATCAGGAGACCAGACTGCAATGAACATCTCGAACGCCCAATTTCGGTGCAAACCAATGCGCAGGCAAGGGCTTCGCCAGAAGTCGCCGTATCGCCCTAGGTCGCCCAAATGCGTAGGGGCTCGGCTGTCCTCCCGACGGCCCAAGGGCGAAGTAACGCCCAGGCTTGTATCAGAGCGCTACGGGCTACTTCCGTCTCCGAGGCAAGCACGCGAAAGACCACCAACCCCGAGGGCAGCTGGGTGAAGCCTGACCGCAGGGCCGACGAAAAGCTTGCCAACCGGGCGCAAGAATCTTGATCCGATTCAGACAGTGGCTGTCCAGAATATGCCCATAGGGTGCCATGCACAGGAAATCCTCCGGTTCCCTGGATAGCAGGCCGGTGGTGCACATTCTCTGGGGAGAACGCCGCGAGCTCTTTCCAGTCAAGACAAGTGTCGATAGTCACCGATGCATCTACCCGCACCCACGCCGAACGCCATACGTGGCCTGTACTTTGTAATGACTGTTGCTGCCCAAACTGCATGACCTCCCATCCAAGAAACCGGGCAGCGGGGGCTAGCCGTATTTCCGTTATTAGCCGCGCCTGACATTCATCGAAAAAAATGTTCTCGCTCGGTAGCCACTCAAGGCAGCCATCATCCTCAACGGTGATGTGTACCTGCTGCTCTGCGTACTGGCCATTTGCCTTATACCAACGCGCTGCGCCGGGAGTGGTAAGGAGAGCATGGGCGCCAGGCTTGACTTGAGACGCAATCGAGATCAAATCCCCTCCCGCGATTCCCGAAGGGGGATGCAGAATAAATGCATGGGCGATCGACGGGCCCTCAGGGTAGAGAATTTTCTGAAGGGCCATGGGTCCTCCGCTCTGCCGGTGGCCCAAAACGGTAGCGCCAGGGTAAGGCGCTTCGAAGACAGTGGAGAGCTCTGCCTTCCAAACAGGCATTAGTTCGGGAAGATCTTTAAGGCTATGAGAGCAATCCCAGGAACGAAGACCAACAAGATAATTCTTAGAATGTCAGATGCCACGAAGGGAATGACATACTTAAATATCTCAGTCATTGGCACATTTCGAGCCATACTGCTGATAATAAAGACATTCATGCCCACTGGTGGGGTAATCAGCCCAATCTCAACCACCATCAGTGCCAAAATTCCAAACCAGATTGCCTTTGACTCCGGATCCAGCCCCCAGAGGTCAATTCCCATAATCACAGGGAAGAAAATAGGAATGGTTAAAAGAATCATAGACAGGCTGTCCATAACACAGCCGAGAATCAGGTAAATAACAATAATCACAAAAAGCACTGCAAGCGGTTCCAGATTAAGGCTCACGACCCACTTCGCAAGTTCGGTATTCATCCCCGTTAGGGCTAGGAACACATTCAGGATATCGGCGCCCAGCAGAATGAGAAAGATCATGCCGGTGGCAGTGGCCGCACCGTAGATACAGTCAAGAAAACCGCGTCCTTTGAGCCCACCGGTCTTCCAGGCAACAAAGGCAGTGGCCAGCGCGCCTATCGAAGCAGCCTCTGTGGGGGTGAAGATCCCGCTGTAAATACCGCCAATGACCGCCAAGAAAATAAGCAAGACCGGCCAGGTATCGATAAATGCACGAAACCGCTCCCCCCAGGCCATGCGCTCCCCGGCCGGGGCATCGCTTGGGCTAATCCGGGCAATAATCGCAATGACCAACATATAGCCTATCGCAGCAAGAATCCCCGGTATGAAGGCCGCCAGGAACATACGCCCGACATTCTGTTCGGTCATGATCGCGTAAATAACAATTGGAATGGATGGCGGAATCAAAATTCCCAGAGTGCCCCCGACAGAGATTACGGCTGCCGAAAATCGCTCAGAGTAGTTGTGGGCTTTGAGCTCGGGTAAAGCCACCTGACCCATAGTGGCAGCCGTTGCCAAAGATGATCCACATATCGCACCAAATCCGGCACAGGCTGCCACCGCACCCATGGCCATTCCACCCCGAAAGTGGCCAACAAGGGCGTTGCCTGCCCGAAACAAAGACCTTGATAGCCCCCCATGGGTTGCAAACTGCCCCATCAGCAGAAAGAGCGGAACGACGGAAAGGTCGTAGATCGAGTAGCGGGCGTAGGCGGCTGTTTTAAAGTAATTGAGCAGCGGGGCGGAACCAGCCACATAGATATACCCAACGGAGCCGGCCAAAAGCATCGCGACCCCGATATGAATCCGCAGGGCAAGGCCCATCAACAAGGCGGCCAGCATTACTGCGCCCCATTCCAGACCCGTCATCGCGCACCCCGATAGATACGCACCACAGTGATGTAAGCCGCCACAATGCTCAAAAGCCCAAAAGAGGGCACCATGGGAGCATAGCCCCACCAGGTAGGAAGGCCCAAGAGCATAGAGGAGTCAAAGTTTTTCTTCAGGTCGACCATGCCAATGGCCAGGCGCCAGCACATAACCGCCCCCACAATCGACATGAGCACACCGGCAATACTATCGAGAAACAAGACGATCGAAGGCCGGGCTTTGGCAGTGAAAAAGTCTACGATCACGTGTCCATTGGCCCAGTGGGCATAGGGTAGCGCCATGCTCACCGACACCGCGCACATCATTTGAACCATCTCGTAGTCGCCTAGGATGGGCTTGGTAAAGACTGCCCTACCGACAATACTGGCTAGCGACATACCTGCCATGCAAAGCAACACTATGCCCGAGGCAATGGCAAAGAGCTTACAGAGCGATGCCAGGGTCTTGCCCAGCATATCGTCTGCGACAAACTCAGAAACAGTGGCTGGCTCGCTCACGTGCTATGAAAAATAAGAACCGCTTGAAAAAAGAGAGGGCCAGAAAAGCACCCTCTCTTGCCTCGTAGACTACTTGGTGTACTGCTTTACCAGCTCACGTGCAGAGGAAACAAGAGCCTTGCCATCAAAGCCTCGCTTATCCATATCGGCCGTGAACTCAGCATACAAAGGCTCAATCGCCTTACGCCATCTATCAAGTTCCGCGCGGGGAATCTGGTTAATGGTGTATCCAGCAGTCTTCACAAATGCCTCACGACCGGGAACATCATTGCCCTCTTGGGTGGCTCCTAGAAAGGCAGAGAACTCACGCCCCGAGTTTTTATCAACCACCGCCTTTAGGTCTGCGGGCAGCGAGTCGTATTTCGCCTTATTCATCGGAACCAGGAACACCGTCGTGTAGAGTGCCTCCACGCTGCGATCAGGCTCTGCGACGAACTTAGTCAGTTCGTGCACCCGTAGGCCAGGAGCCACTTCGTAGGGTATAACGGCGCCATCAATCACCCCTTTGGACAATGCCTCAGGAACCTGCGGTACCGGCATTCCTACTGGCGAAGCACCAAGCAAGCCCAGCATTCTGTTGGTTAGCCGCGTGGGCGCCCGCAGCTTCATACCCTTGAAGTCGTTGAGGCTTGTAATCGGCTTGTCTTTGGTAAAGATATTTCCCGGGCCATGCACATGAATTGCCAAGAGCTTGACGTCTTTAAACTCGTCTTGCGCATGCTTCTGAACGAAGTCCCATGCAGCCCGGCTGGTGGCGGCCGCATTGGTCATCATAAAGGGTAGCTCGAAGATCTCAGACCGCGGGAACCGACCGGCAGAATAACCGGCTACCGTCCAGACCACATCGGCAACCCCGTCTTTAGCCTGGTCGAACAGCTGCGGTGGTGCTCCGCCGAGCTGCATTGCAGGAAAGATCTGGCAGTTCAAGCGCTTATTTGAGTCTCGCTCGATATTGGCACACCAGTCGCCAAGCATTTTGGTGTGCTGAATCGTCTGAGGGCCTAGAAAGTGATGCACCTTAAGGGTGATGGTCTGTGCCTGCACACTGGCGCCTGCAATTGCCAGCCCCGCTGCGATGGCAGCTAGTTTTAATCTCATAAAACGTCTCCTCGTTGTGTAAAAATGCGCACTAGAAAGCATAGACGCTAATCGACGTCCATACCAGTTTTAAGGGCCCATGTTCTGGTTTCCTCTAATACCCTACCCTGCACCCACTATAAAAAGTTTTAGTCAAAAATACCCAGATACGCCTCGGCCAAGGCCGTTTGTAGGGCATGCGAGCTGGCAAGGGTGTTGAACTCTGCGGCCTGAATGCGCCGGTCAAACAGGGTCTGGCCATCAAACTTATGCAGCAGGCTCGTCATCCACCAGGAAAACCGTTCCGCCTTCCAGATGCGCGCTAGTGCCAGCTCTGAATACCCATTTAGGCGGTCTTCCGACCCTTTTGTGTAGAAGGTGATTAGCGCCTCGGACAATACCCGAATATCGGCCACTGCCAGGTTCAGTCCCTTAGCCCCGGTGGGCGGTACGATATGCCCCGCATCCCCGGCCAGAAATAACCGACCAAACTGCAGAGGTTCGGCAACAAAGCTGCGCAATGGCGCAATGCTTTTTTCAAGCGATGGGCCGGTAGACAAGGCCGAAGCTCGGTCAGGCCCAAGCCTTCGGGCAAGCTCTGCCCAGAAACGGTCGTCTGACCAGTTTTCTACCCGATCTTCAAGGCTGCACTGCAGGTAGTACCGACTCCGTGTCGGCGAGCGCATGCTGCAGAGATAGAAGCCGTCTGCATGGTTGGCATAAATCAGTTCGTGAGACACGGGCGGCACATCAGCAAGCAGGCCCAGCCAGCCAAAGGGATAGGTGCGCTCTATTTCGTGCAGCCTTCCGGTGGCCTTTGCGGCAGCCCGACAAACCCCATGATAGCCATCGCAGCCAATCACAAAGTCTGCATGGAGTTGATGAGACACGCCGTCCAGACTGTAGGAAACACTCGGGGTGGCGGACTCGAAGTCATGAATTGCAACCGACGACGCCTCATATACCGTAGGGGCACCCGAGGCCTTGCGGGCCTGCATCAGGTCACGGGTTACTTCTGTTTGGCCATAGACCATCACCGAGCGGCCCGTTAGGCCTTTGAGGTCAATGCGCAGCGGGGGAGTATCTTCGTAGATAAGCGAAAAGCCATCATGGGGCAGGCCCTCAGCCTGCATGCGGGTGCCAAGCCCAATCTCGTTTAGAAAAGAGACGGTCGCGTCCTCAAGCACCCCAGCCCGTATACGGGCGGCAACATGGTCTGCCGATTGCCTTTCAATAACCACGGTATCGATACCCGCCAGACCCAGTACATGGCCTAGCAGAAGCCCGGAAGGACCGGCCCCCACAATAGCCACTTGGGTAGAACGCGAAGTCTGCATCAACAGGCTAGGCCGATCACAACAGGCGAGAAAACACTAGGTTGAACCAATGACTGCACGACAGCTCCCCAGACCAATACGTGTCGCGGATGCATTCTGACAAAAGCCGGTAATCTCTATCGCATCGCCGTCTTCAATAAACCGCCGAGTCTCACCGGACGGCAGGGTTAATGCCTCTTTTCCGCCCCGGGTAAGCTCCAACAACGACCCCGCCTCACTACTGTCAGGACCACTCATAGTACCCGAACCAAGCAGATCGCCCGACCGCATCAGGCAGCCATTACTGGAATGATGCGTAATCAACTGCGCCATAGTCCAGAAAGAATACTTCAGGTTTGTCTTTGCTAGCACATGCGGCGACAGATTGCGGGCCCGCATCTCTGCTGACTGGATGCTGATCTGCAGATGCAGGTCGATACCGCCAGCCTGCTGGTTTTCCGGATCTGTTAAGTAGGGCAACGGCGCTGGGTCATCCACCGGGCGGGTATAGGGCACGCGAAAGGGCGCAAGGGCCTCCCGCGTGACAATCCAAGGCGACAGGGTGGTGGCAAAGTTCTTCGACAGAAAAGGCCCCAGAGGCTGATATTCCCAAGACTGAATATCCCGGGCGGACCAGTCATTTAAAAGGCACAGACCAAAAAAATGGTCTTCGGCCTCCGCGATCGGAATGGGAACGCCAGGAGCATTTCCTGCCCCCAGAAAAAAACCCACCTCAAGCTCAAAATCCAGCTTCTGACAAGGACCAAACACCGGTGGACCCTCCGCGGGCTTGATCTGCCCAGACGGCCGGGGAATGTCACCGCCTGAGACCTGCAGGGTAGAGCTGCGGCCGTGGTAGCCGATAGGCACCCACTTGTAATTCGGGAGCAGCGGATTGTCCGGTCGAAAAAGACTGCCCACTGACGTAGCGTGATGGATCGAAGTATAAAAATCCGTGTAGTCCCCAACCGTGCAGGGCATCACCATACGCGCCTGAGACTGCGGCACCAGGCAGCCCTGAACACGGGCTGCATCGCCTTGGCCATTTTTAGACAAGATGGCCGTAAGGCGCGCGCGCACCTGCTGATGGTATTTCTTGTGCAAGGCCATGAAGGCATTTAAGTCACCGGCTGCCAACGGTGCAAAGGCTGCCGACTCGTCGGCCGGGATTGGTATCGCCCGAACAAGGGCACCAAGGTCGAGAATCTGATCGCCGATTGCAACGCCGAGTCGCGGATCCGCCTGGTCTAAGCCCGTTGGCATAAAGCGGCCAAAGGGCAGGTTTTCAATCGGAAACTCCGACTCAGGATGATTAGCCGAGGCCACCCAGCTGCCACGGGTCTTCATGCGTTTGCCATGGTTCCGTCATGCATCCATCGGGCATGGGCAGGCGCCTTTTTGGTCTGCGCCCATTCGTTGAGCATGTCCCACTTCACCGTGTCGAGCATGCGCATCATCTCTGGCGTGCCAGTATCTACGGCAAGCTCGAGCCGATGCCCATTGGGATCGAAAAAATAAATCGACTTGAATATGGTGTGATCTGTAGGCCCAACAACTGCAATGCCGTCTGCCTCTAGCCGCGCCTTTGTCTGTAACAAGGTGTCGATCGAATCGACTTTCATTGCCAGATGCTGCACCCAATCGGGCGTATTGGTATCGCGGCCCATAGGAGGACTATTGGGTAGTTCAAAAAAGGCAAGAATGTTGCCTTCGCCCATGTCGAGAAACACATGCATATAGGGATCTGGCGCCTTGGTGGAGGGTACCTGGTCTTCGGCAATCGCCAACACAAACTTCATATTCAGATACTTCTCATACCACTGGACAGTCTGCTTGGCATCAATACAGCGATAGGCAACATGGTGCAGGCGTTGTATCTTCATCGTGTTCTCCTTATACGTCTGGCAGTGCCGCAGCATTAATCGCCTGCCTAAGCACGGGAAGGCTGCCAATATGATTAGCAAGAATGAGCACCAGGCGGGCGTTGAAGGCATGACTCTCTGTTTCAGAGAGATTGGCATGGGCTGCGATCAGCGCCTCATAAAAATCGTCACCCGCGCTGTAGCCATAAAAATAGGTCTTCTGCGGGTTAGAAAAATGGCTCTCGGTAATAAGCTCTGCTTGTTGCACGGCATCCTTGCCTTCCATCATCATCGTGTCTCGGTTGGTTGTCATGGTGCGTTAGTGCGAAAGATGCCCCAGCGCCCGCCGGTATGCCGCCGCGATATCAGACTGACTGGGCCTGCGCCAACGGGCTGCCACATGCTGGTCTGGACGCATAAGATAGACAGAACCCGGCTTAAGATCGTATCTTTCGGCAAGACATTTCTTGCAATCGAGAATGTGATTCACGAACGACGCTCCGGCATGGTCTGCTACGGCGGTAGGGGCAAATGACGCGGCACCGCGGGCTTTTTCACCCTCAACTAACCCAAGGTCATGCACCACTAGTACGCGCAGGTCGATAACGCCGGCCGCGTTTAAAGATTCGGCCCAGGCGGTAATGTCTTCGAGCACCTTCTGCGCATCCGGCTCCTGGCTCGCAGCAGCCATTACGACAAAGCTTCCACCCAGGTAACGAAGCAGCCAGTCTGAGGATGACGAATCTGTTTGTGGGTTTTGCCCGCGGTCGTTTGACGCCGCCGAAAAATTGAATCGCTCAACAGGTGCATCGTCTGCAGGTGCACCGGGAATCATTCGGCCGGCAAAAACATCGCCGGCCCGATCGGGGGTATTCAGTGGCGATTGCGCATGAAACGTTGGCACGGAGAGCCTTCCGGAGTTCACTAGGCCGCGCGCGAAACCGAGATTGTGAGCGAGCTGCAAAACAGAGTCTCGAAAAAGTCGGCTAACGGGTGACTTTGGGGTAATGAAATCGGTTGACCGCGTGGAGTTGAGAATGTTTTCATCCGCCGCCTCGGTACGCTCTGCATCATAAGTATCTAATAAAGCCTGCGGGGCTTTACCCGAAAGAACCGCCGCAAGCTTCCAGCCCAGGTTATCAATATCCTGAATTCCCGAGTTTGCGCCCCGCGCCCCAAAGGGCGATACCTGATGGGCCGCATCCCCCATAAAGATCACTTGGCCATGGCGAAACTGGGCCATGCGCCGACACTGAAAGGTGTAGACACTCACCCATTCAAGCTCAAACGCATGGTCTGGGCCGAGCATTGCCTGAATGCGAGGGATTACCTTTTCGGGTTTTTTCTCTTCCTCAGGATCGACATTCCAGCCCAACTGAAAGTCGATGCGCCAGACATTATCAGCCTCGCGATGCAGCAGCACCGACTGATTCGGATGAAACGGCGGGTCGAACCAGAACCAGCGCTCAGCAGGGAAGTCTGCCTTCATGACCACATCGGCAATCAGAAACCGGTCCCGAAAGACTCGGCCCTCGATATCGAGCCCCAGCATGCGACGGACCGGAGATCGGGCACCATCGGCGACCAGCAGCCAGTCGCAGGAAACATGGTAGCTGCCATCAGGGGTCTGCACCTCTATCTGCGCGCAAGCCTCGTCTCTTGCCACAACGACCACCTTGTTCTGCCATCGAATCTCAAGGCATGAGAGCGCCCGGGCGCGCGTAAGCAAGTATTCCTCCAGGTAGTACTGCTGCAGATTCACCATTCCCGGAAACTGATGGTCGGGCTGGGGAAGAAGGTCAAAGCGATAGACCTCGTGTTCAGCCAAAAAGGTACGCCCCACGTTCCAGGAAACCCCCTTGCTGCAGACGGGGCCCGCTGCACCTAGGCGGTCGAGAATCTCAAGGGTGCGCTTGGCGTAGCACAGGCCACGAGATCCTACCGATACCGTATTGTCATCATCAAGAAGCAACACTGGTATGTTGCGCTGGGCCAAGTCTATGGCGCACGACAACCCCACCGGCCCGGCGCCTACCACCACTACCGGCCGATGGATGGTCTGGCCAATTTCGGCAGCCCCCGAGTTCTCAAACTTAGGATAGGTGTAGGTGGAAAGCATGATGAAGAAATCTTTACTACTTAATCTTCTTGCAGGGCGTGCCACATTTCCTGGTCGCGCTGCGCCGTCCAGATGCGTGGATGGCTAATGCCCTTTGCCTCATCTACGGCCCGCGTGACATCAAAGGGCAGGCAGTGTTCATAGATAAAGACCTGGGCAAACTTCGGATCCATCGACTGTCGAATATGCTTCATGGCACCCTTGAGATCGAGCCCTTTGGCCACCGCCTCTTGGGCGCCTTTATAGAGCGTGGAAACAAAGTCTTCGGTGTAGGCAAGACCCTTGGCCACTTCTTGCGGATTCATAAGCGCGGGGCCGCGACCAGGAACCAGCTTTTCTGCCTGCATGGCACGGAGGTTTCGTAAGGTTTGTGGCCACTCGGCCAAATGAGCATCTCCGGTATAGCAGGCGGCATCGGCCTCCACCAGATCGCCTGAGAACAAGACCTTATCTTTGGGTAGCCAGGCGACGGTGTCCCCTTTGGTGTGACCAGCGCCGAGTTGCATGATCTGTACCTCCAGCCCGCCCATAAAAAGCGTCATACGCCTCTGAAAGGTGAGGGTTGGCCAGGTGAGCCCTGGCACTGACTCTACCGCCTGGAACAAACGGGGAAACCGCGCGATCTCTGAGTCCATGTCTTGCTGGCCGCGCTCAGCGATCAGGTCGTAGGTGTCTTGGCTTGCAATGATCTGCTGCAGCCCATGCTGCTTAAAGCCTGAGGCACCCAGTACGCGAACCGCATGGTAGTGGGTAAGCAACACGTACTTAATGGGTTTATCGGTGATCCTGCGAATCTCAGCGACCACCTTCTGGGCCATCACCGGCGTTGCAGTGGCATCGATGATCATTACGCTGTCATCGCCAACGATAACTCCAGTATTGGGATCTCCCTCGGCGGTAAAGGCCCAGGCATGTTCGGAGAGCTGTACGAAGCTTGTCTGCTTCTCTTCAAGGTCTGCCTGCGAGGCGAATTTCTTTTCGGTCATTGCGAATTACGCTCCTTCTACAGTCACTAGAGTTACGACTTGCCATCCTTTGCCCGGGGCACTCGGTTGCATTATGCGTGACAACCTAGCCCATGCGGTCATAGGCATCCAATACCCGATCAACAAAGTCTGTACTAACGCCAAGATAGGCAAGCGGCGACAACCAGGCAGCGAACTGCTCGGGCGTCGCAAGACGAGAAGCCTCGGCGTCTTGAAGCAAAGCCTCTTCAAGGGTCTGGCCCTGGTCCGTCGCCTGTCGGCTTAGCCTTTCCAAAAGCGCATGCGCGGCTATCTTACCAATCTGGGGCGCCAGACCAAAGGCTACCGACTCTGCCATAACCAGGCCCTGACTTAGATCAACATTGGCGCGCATGGTCTGCGACCGAACCTCAAGCCCCGCCAAGAGCGCCACAGACTGCTGCAACGCACTCTCGGTACCCTGCAAAATCTCTGGCATCGCCTGCCACTCCGCCTGCCAACCGCCCAAAGCACGTTCGTGCTCCTGCGGCAAGGCCGATGCAAGAACGCCTAGTAGCCCGGGCAGAAATGTAGCCTGCGTAAGGATGGCTGCGCAGTGCACGGGATTGCGCTTGTGCGGCATCGTTGACGACCCCCCTTTGCCAGGCGCTGCGCCCTCCCGCAATTCAGCGACCTCGGTCTGGGCCATGAGCGACACATCCTTGGCAATTTTGCCTAACGACCCCGTCAGACCCACCAGCACTGAGGCCAGGGAAAAAACACGGTCACGATGCCCAAACCATGGCAAGTTAGGTTCATTCAGACCGAGAATCTGGGCCAAGAGACGCGAGACCTTCGTACCGTCCTTTCCCAGGCTCGCAAGGCTTCCTGTGGCGCCGCCAAACTGCAAGACTCGCGTCTCTTCACGCACAGCCTCGAGTCGCTGCGCATGACGCATCAGCGCATCGAGCCAGCCAGCAGCCTTAAGGCCAAAGGGTATTGGAAGGGCATGCTGCATCCAGGTACGGCCGATCATCGGCGTGTCGCGATGGGCCCGGGCCAGCGATGCGACATGCTGCATAAGGACTCTTAACAAGCCTTCACACCGAATAAGGTCTTGCTGCCAGACCAGAACCGCTGCAGTGTCTAGAATGTCCTGGCTGGTGGCTCCAAAGTGCACATGTTTCGCAGCCTCGGCATCCGCCTGCGCCACCTGGGCAGTTAGTTTTTTTACGAACGGAATCGCGATGTTGCCGGCAAGAAGGCTGTCTGTCTCTAGCTGATCAGGGTCTAAACAAGCCGGCTGCTGGGAAAGCGCCTCGCACACCTGCGGGATTATCTCGGCACTCTTGGGCGCAATCAGCCCAAGCTGCCCCTGGGCCCGCGCAAGCGCTGCCTCCACAGACAGCATTTGTCGAAGAAGCCTATGGGCATAGGGCTCACCACCGAAGGATTCACTATGTCTTTCGGGAAGAATGGATGTATTGACCATTGCAAAGGATGGTCGCTGCTAGGCAGCGCGCAACGGCACCGGCAAGAGCGCCTGTAGCTGCGCAAGGCTGTTGCCGTAACCGTCGAGCAGACCAAGCCCTTCTGGGCCGACCGCAAACACGCCATGGTCCGTGTAGACCCGGCTCACACAGCCCACACCCGTCAGGGGATAGTCACAATGCGCCACCAGCTTACTCTGACCCTGCTTGGTAAGCAGGTCCATCATCACAAAGACCTGCTTTGCCCCGATGGCAAGATCCATAGCCCCGCCAACGGCAGGAATCGCATCAGGTTCCCCGGTATGCCAATTGGCAAGGTCTCCCTGCACAGAGACCTGAAAGGCGCCCAGTACGCAGATATCCAAGTGACCGCCCCGCATCATGCCAAATGAATCAGCGTGGTGGAAGAAACAACCCCCCGCACGCAGTGTTACTGGCTGCTTTCCCGCATTGATAAGGTCTGGGTCTTCTTCGCCAGGGGCAGGTGCGGGGCCCATGCCCAGCACACCATTCTCGCTGTGCAGTAGAACCTCACGGTCGGCCTCGAGATAATTCGCCACCAACGTGGGCAGCCCAATTCCTAGGTTGACCACCGCCCCTTCAGGAATATCTGCTGCCACCCGGACGGCGATGTCTGCGCGATCACGACGCATCAGAGCCATGGCCTAGACCTGCACCAGTCGTTGTACATAGATGCCTGGGGTAACCACGGTCTCTGGGTCGAGGTCGCCAAGTCCCACGCATTCCGATACCTGGGCCACAGCAATACGGGCAGCCGCCGCCATAATCGGCCCGAAGTTGCGCGCGGTTTTGCGATAGACCAAATTGCCCCAGCGATCTCCTTTGAGTGCCTTTATCAACGCAAAGTCTGCCGCCAGTGGCAGCTCAAAGACATAGTGCCGGCCATTAATCTCGCGGGTCTCTTTCCCCTCGGCCAGCGCGGTGCCGTATCCGGTAGGGGTATAAAACCCGCCAATACCGGCGCCTGCCGCCCGTATACGTTCGGCGAGGTTTCCCTGGGGCACCAATTCCAGAACAATCTCGCCTGCGCGATACAAGGCGTCAAAGTGATGGGAATCGTGCTGGCGTGGAAACGAGCAGATAATCTTGCGCACGCGTCGGGCCTTGAGCAACGCTGCCAGCCCTGTTTCGCCATTACCCGCATTATTGTTAATGATCGTAAGATCACGTGCGCCTTGATCAATCAGGCCATCGATCAGTTCCGACGGCATACCCGCATTACCAAAACCCCCAATCATCACGGTGGCCCCATCGGGCAGGTCGTGCAGGGCCTCGGCGGCCGTGGCAAAAATTTTGTTAATCACCCCGATTTCCCAGTGGCTGCGTCTTCTTCTGCCCAGATCTTCTGGGCAAGGTTCATGGCGTGATTGCCCGCCGGCACGCCGGCATACACGGCTGCCTGCAGAATAAATTCGCGTATCTCGTCTCGCGTGACACCATTGCTCTTACTGGCGCGCAGATGTAAGACGAATTCCGCCTCTCGATTACCCGCCAGGGTAAGCGCCAATACCAGAAGCGAACGGTCGCGGCGCGACAGACCAGGCCGGGTCCAGACCTGGCCCCAGGCAGCCTCAGTAATAAAGTCTTGAAAGGCAAGCAGATCAGCAGGCGCGTCTTTACGTTTCGCATCGACATAGGCGTCTCCTAACACCAGTCGACGTACCAACATACCCGCTTCGCGCAGTGCCGCCTGGCTTACCTGCCCCGGTGCGCAGTGTTCCAGAACCAAGCGAGCAAACTCGCCTGGTTGTTCGATGTTACTAATATGGGCGGCCTTGAGAATCGTGAGGCGGGCACCGGGAATTGTCGAGGCAAGATACTCAGAGTCCGACACGGGTGTGGTCAGGTCTTCCTCCCCGGCAATCACCAGTGTAGGCGCCTTGATGGCATGTATGGCCTCTCTGAGATCTGCCTGGGCCAGCGACTCACAGGCCATGACATAGCCCTGTGGATTCGCCCCGTCTAAGATTTCTGCCATGGCCCGCACACGTGCGGGATGGGCCTGGGCAAACCCGGCCGTAAACCAACGAGAGATCAGCGCGGGAATCAGCGAGGCAACCCCTGCACTGCGCACCGCCTGGACCCTATCTCCCCAGACCTGGGCAGAGCCCACCTTGGCGCCTGTGTTGGCAAGAACCAGTCCCAACACCCGATTGGGTTCCTTAAGGGCAATCGACTGGGCCACCACTCCACCCAAAGACAGGCCACAAAAATATGCCTGTGCGACACCTTTGGCATTTAGGGTTTCTAAAACCGCATCGGCCATGGCCTCCAGACCAGTTACGGGAGCCAGAGGCGAGGCACCATGGCCGGGAAGGTCAAGACGTAGCACACGAAACTGCTGCTCAAATGCGGGCATTTGCACATCCCAAAGCCGATGGCTTGCGCCCAAGGAATGCATAAGCACCAGCCAGTTGCCGGTGTCACGTCCTGAAATCTGTGCGAAAAGCGTCTGCGCCATAACGAATATAAGAGAAGTGTAAGTTGTAAACGGAACCCCTAAAGATCGAAGAAGACTGTCTCCTTGGGCCCCTGCATATGAATGTCAAACCGCCATGCATGCGATCCTCGTGACGAGTCTCTGCGGGCCAGCAAGGTCGATCTTCGGTCTTCGGGCACCGCCCGAAATACCGGATCGTTCACGAGTAAATCAGACTCGTCCTCAAAATAGGCCCGCGTAAAGCAGTGGGTCAGGAGCCCGCGCATAAACACAGTAAGGTGCAGACAGCTTGCGGCCTGGCCAGGCGCCCTGCCCGGGCGAATCGTCTGAAAGGCATACAGGCCATTGGCCAGCGTACCAGTGCCAGATCGACCAAACCCTCTAAACACAGGGTCTAGGGCCCGGCCGGTATCGCGGCCCTGGGCATCGCACTGACTCAGCTCAATGAGGGCATCGGTGATCGGCTGCCCTTGTCCATCAAAGACCTGGCCCATCAGCAGCAGAGGCTCGCCTGGGCAGTCTGGGCTCGTTAGCGTTGGCCCAAAGAGATCTGGCAGGTCGAACCCATACTGTGCTGGCGACAGGCCATAGGCAAAGTACGGCCCAACAGTCTGTGACGGTGTCTGACCGAGACTCTGCCCGGGGTTCAGACCCCTCGCAATACGGTTACTCATCGCCCTTACCCCGCAGCACAATGTCAAAGTAGTAGCCCAGGGCAAATCCCTCACGCGTCTCTTCTAGCGCGAAGTCCGCCACCAGCCTGTTGCGTGCTTTTTCTGGAACCTCTAAATAAATGGGGTCGTAAGCCAATAAGGGGTCGCCGGGAAAGTACATCTGGGTCACCAGACGGCAGGGCATCGCCTGGCCAAAGAGCGAGAAATGCAAGTGTTGTGGCCGCCAGGCATTGGGATGATTGCCCCAGGGATACGCCCCGGGCTTAATAGTGAAAAACTCATAGCGGCCATGGGCATCAGTAAGACAACGGCCCGCCCCCAAAAAATTAGGGTCTAACGGCGCGTCATGCTGGTCTACCGTATGCACATAGCGGCCGGCGGCATTAGCCTGCCAGAGCTCGACAAGGGTATGGGCCAGTGGGCGACCTTGCGTGTCCAGTACGCGGCCGACAACACGAATCCGCTCTCCAAGAGGCTCTCCATTGCGTCGGGCATTGCGGGTGAGATCGCGGTCGATGTCTCGAAGCCCGTCGAGCCCAAACACGGGCACCGATGGCTCACCAAGTCTGCTAGGCACGACCACCAGTGGCTTCTGCGGTCCCCGGGTAAGGGTCGATTTATAACCGGGAGCCTGATAAGGAGGGTGAGACTGCCAGTCTCGCGAGATCAGGGCAGTTGGCGCAGAAAGGTTTGTCATAGTGGGCTATCGCAAAAAAAGTCAGTGCGTACAATACACACCATACCCCCAAAAAACTTCAGGATCAAAAGCATCATGACGCAGATTCTCGTGCTACATGGCATCAACCTCAACATGTTTGGCAAGCGAGACCCATCGGTCTACGGTACTGCCAGCCTGAAAGATATCGATGCCGCCTTGCAAAAACGCGCTGCAGAGTTGCGGGTTAGCCTCAGCTGTTTTCAGACCAACCACGAAGGCGAGATGGTCGAGCGCATTCATAAGGCATTCGAAGACGGCACCCATGCCATCGTAATCAACGCAGGCGCATGGACCCACTACAGCTACGGCATTCGCGATGCCCTGGCCATTCTCAAGTGCCCGGTAATCGAAGTGCACATGTCCAACATCCATGCGCGCGAGTCCTTTCGGCATCAGTCGGTATTCTCAGACCTGGTGCAAGGGCAGATCTCCGGCTTGGGCCTCGACAGCTACCTCGCAGGGCTCAATGCGGCGGTTGAGATATTAGATAAGCGCTCGATAACTTAACGGCGAACGAGCCCAGGTTGTGAACAACTAACCGGCATACCCCTCAACCATCACCAAATAGCCCGTAGCGTTATCCAGCCGCCCCTGCAGAATGGCCTGATAGGCAGCTGACTGATACCAGCCCTGCGCAGAGGCCATGTCTGGAAACTCGATCACCACGTTTCTCGGGCCGGTGGGCTGGCCGTCCATCACCTTAGGGTCTCCCCCGCGTACGAGAAAACGCCCACCAAACGGCGCTAGGGTGGGGGGCACCTCACGACTGTAGGCAAGGTAGCCCTCGGGGTTCTTCACATTTAACTGACCGATGGCATAGGCTTTGGTCATTCTGGTCTCCTGGGGTTGAGTGGGTTGAATGTCGTTCAGCGCAGACACGCGACACCCGTCACCTTACTCCCTTCGTCGGGCATATGGCCAATGGTGCCGCGGCGTCGAGGCGTGCAGCCTTACGGCCTTCCCTACTCCCATGAAAGGCCCGTTCCCGCTATGACAGAAGCATCACTCGGTTTCACCAGTACTGCACAGCCCTCGCCGCCTCGCCCCCGCACCTGGGCCCCGCAGCAAGACCTTCCTATTGAAGGCCCCCGTGAGAAGCTCCTTGCAAGGGGGGTGGCCAGCCTCAGTGACGCCGAGCTGCTGGCCGTACTGCTTCAGACCGGCACCCGCGAGCTGCACTGCCTCGACCTTGCCCACCTGCTGATTGCAGAGCTTGGCGGCCTCACCGCCGTGCTCTCGGCCCCCCTTACCCAGCTTGGGCTGCAGCCGGGTATAGGCGCAGCGAAGTACGCCCTGCTACAGGCTGCAGGAGAACTCGGCCGTCGAGCCGCCAACGCCCAGCTCCCGGTGGGCCAGCCACTTCCTAGTCCGTTAGCGCTTGCTCCTTGGCTACGCAGCCATCTGTCTGGGCGTCCACACGAAGTGTTCGGGGCAGCCTTTCTTGACCGCAGGGTACGTCTGATTCGCATCGAAGAGCTCTTTCGTGGAAGCCTGTCAGAGACGAGCGTCTACCCCAGAGAGATTGTGTCCCGGGCCTTACAGCTCAACGCTAGCCGACTGGTGATCTTTCATAACCATCCCTCTGGGGTGGCCGAGCCCAGCCAGGCCGACCGACTGCTCACGGGGCGCCTACGGCAGTTGCTGCAGCAGCTCGAAATCGACCTCTGGGCACACCTTTTGGTCGCAGGAGACAGCGTTTCAGAGGTCAGTTGACCTCATCCTCTCGTCCGAATATACTTCGAGGTCTTTGCCTGCATGGGGTAGCCGTTGCAGTGCGCGCCCTGGCGATTTGGTTTGATTTCTTTGGGTTTTATCGCTGTATCGCCCAGGGCATATTTCAGAGTCATTTTTAAGGAATGCATCATGGCCCGCGTCTGCCAAGTCACTGGCAAGAAACCAATGGTGGGAAATAATGTTTCTCACGCTAATAACAAGACCAAGCGGCGTTTTCTGCCCAATCTTCAGTACCGTAAGTTTTGGGTGGAAAGCGAGCGTCGTTGGGTGCGTCTTCGCGTGTCTACCGCTGCCGTGCGTACTATTACCAAAAACGGCATCGAGTCGGTGCTTGCCGACCTCCGCGCACGTGGCCAGGCCTAGCGCACAGTAAGAATCGAGAGTTCACCATGGCAAAATCAGGTCGCGAAAAAATTAAGCTAGAGTCTTCGGCAGGTACCGGACACTTTTACACCACCACCAAAAATAAAAAAACCACGCCAGAGAAAATCGAAATTAAAAAATTTGACCCCCGGGCCCGTAAACACGTGATGTATAAAGAAACCAAGATTAAATAGAGTTCTTCGCTTCGGCTTTACCCCTCGAAAGCAAGAGAAAACCCCCAGTCAAAAGCCGGGGGTTTTGTTTTTTTATTTGCCAGACATGCGAATCGCGCCGTCGATACGAATGACCTCACCATTGAGATAGTCGTTTTCAACAATATCGGCAACGAGCCGGGCAAACTCAGAGGGCCGTCCCATGCGCACAGGAAACGGCACAGACTTATTCAGGCTGTCCTGCACCTCTTGCGGCATGGCCAAAAGCATAGGGGTGGCCATAATCCCCGGGGCTACCGTCATTACCCGAATACGATGTCTCGCAAGCTCCCGGGCAATGGGCAGAGTCATCGATACCACTGCACCCTTGGAAGCAGCATAGGCAGCCTGACCTACCTGGCCTTCAAAGGCAGCCACCGACGCGGTATTAACGATTACACCAGCAACCGCAGGCGGGTCAGCTTGACGCTGATCGGTCTGCACAATGGCCTGGGCAGCAAGGCGCAGCATATTAAAACTGCCAATCAGGTTAATGGAAACCACCTTTTGAAAAGACTCTAGACGATGCGGGCCATCGCGGCCGAGTATCTTTTCAGCCGGCGCCACGCCGGCACAGTTAACAAGCCCGTGAAGACCGCCAAAATGCTGCACCGCAGCCGATACCGCTGCCTGGGCGCTCTGGGCGTCGCAGACATCGGTTTTTACAAAAAAAGCTGCCTCCCCAAGCCCCTGAGCAATCTGTTCCCCCGCATCTGCCGCAAGGTCGGCCAGCACCACCTTAGCGCCGCGGCGCACCAAATCGCTGGCTACCTCAGCCCCCAAACCCGAGGCCGCCCCTGTAACGATAAACACATGGTCTTGAATCTGCATAGCCTTGACTTTAGGTGACGCTAACGTTAACGTCAACCGGTATGGTACGAACCGCTCCCACCGGCACCGCGCCCACCGGCACTGCGGGCTATAGCATCCGAGAACTTGCCCAAGAGCTCTCCATATCCACCCGCTCTATTCGGTTGTACGAAGACAAAGGGCTCATACGTCCCTCTAGGCGTGGCAGTGGCAAAGTACGTGTCTTTAGCAATGCCGAGCGAACCAGGCTACTGCTCACGCTGCGCGGCAAGCGGCTGGGGTTTTCATTGGCAGAGATTAAATCTATCCTAGACCTTTACGAGGGTCCTGGAGGGGGTAAGGCACAGATGGAAAAGTTTCTCAGTACCCTGGTGGCCCATCGAGAAGAACTGGAGGCCAAGCTACACGATATTCAGGCGCAACTCCAGGAAATTGCGGTGCACGAACGGCAGTGCAAAAAACTCTTGAGAAAACTATGAAACCAATCCTCTCTGACCCGATTGTCTTTTTGTCCGCGACCCGAACGCCCATGGGGAACCTTCAAGGAGACCTCTCTAGCCTTACGGCCCATCAACTCGGTGCTACTGCAATTCGCGGCGCGATTACCCAGGCGGGTATTGCTCCCCAGGCCGTGGAAGAACTGGTATTTGGCTGCGTCTTGCCTGCAGGGCAGGGTCAGGCCCCCGCCCGTCAGGCCGCCCTCGGGGCGGGGCTGGCATTGTCTGCTGGCTGCACCACCATTAATAAAATGTGCGGTTCTGGCATGCGTGCCGTTATGACAGCCCACGACGGGCTGGCCGTTGGTGCGGCCGAAGTAATGGTTGCTGGGGGCATGGAGAGCATGAGCCAGGCCCCCTATCTGGTAATGAAGGGCCGAGGGGGCTACCGCTTGGGTCATGCCACGCTGTACGACCACATGATGCTTGATGGCCTGGAAGACGCCTACGAAAAAGGCCGGTCCATGGGCACCTTTGGTGAAGACTGCGCGCGCACCTATGGCTTTACCCGAGCTATGCAAGACGACTTTGCTATTGCCTCTGTGCAGCGCGCCCAGAAGGCCACCGCATCGGGGCACTTTGCCCATGAGATTACCCCGGTGGAAATCCAGAGCCGCAAAGGTACGGTCGTGGTATCCACCGATGAAGGGCCTCGCAGCATTAAGGTAGAAAAGATTCCTGAGCTCAAGCCCGCCTTTTCCAAAGACGGTACGGTGACGGCTGCCTCTTCCTCATCCATTAGCGATGGTGCCGCCGCCCTCGTCATGACGCGACTTTCTGTAGCCGAGCGGCTTGGGCTGGAGCCCCTTGCAAAAATGGTGGGCCACAGCACTTACGCCGCCGCACCGCCCGACTTTCCCACCGCGCCCATCGGCGCTATACAGCGGCTACTTTCCGCGAATAACTGGGCGGTGGCCGACGTTGACCTCTGGGAGGTCAATGAGGCATTCGCGGTGGTGGCAATGTCTGCGATGAAAGACCTGGGTATTGGCCATGACCAGATGAATATCCATGGCGGGGCCTGTGCCTTGGGCCACCCCATTGGTGCCTCCGGTGCCCGAATACTGGTCACGCTGCTGCATGCCCTCAGACACAGCGGCGCAAAACGGGGGCTTGCCAGCCTGTGCATCGGCGGTGGCGAGGCCACGGCTGTCGGTATTGAAATGTTCTAAGCCCATGGTACTTACACCAGAGCAGGTCATGATCCGTGATGCAGTACGCGACTTTTGTACTGCAGAAATCGCTCCCAAAGCAGCCCAATGGGATGCCGAACACACATTTCCCAAAGAGATACACCAGCAGCTCGGTGCGCTGGGATGTTATGGCGTCATGGTGCCCGAGGCCCATGGCGGCGCTGGTCTGGATGCGGTAAGTCTATCCCTGATCATCGAAGAAATTGCGGCGGCCGATGGCGGCACCAGCACCGCTATTTCGGTGAACAACTGCCCGGTCTGCAGTATTCTGCAGTCGTTTGGTACCGAGGAACAAAAAAAAGAGTTTCTTGTGCCCTTGGCCCAAGGCACATGGCTGGGCGCCTTCTGTCTCACAGAGCCTCAGGCAGGATCTAACGCAGCAGAGATTCGTTGTACCGCGCGTCGTGAGGGTGACGATTACATTATCAACGGGGTAAAGCAGTTCATCACCAGCGGCAAAAATGGCCAAGTGGCAATCGTGATTGCTGTGACCAACGACGGCCCGCCCAATCGGCGTATGTCTGCCTTTATTGTGCCAACCGACACACCGGGATATCTTGTGGCCCGACTCGAAGAGAAGATCGGGCAGCATTCCAGCGATACCGCCCAGATTATTTTTGAAGACTGTCGTATCCCGGCGCGGTTTCGCATTGGCGAGGAAGGGCAAGGCTACAAGATCGCGCTATCGGGGCTCGAAGGCGGCCGCATAGGAATTGCATCGCAGTCGGTCGGCATGGCCCGGGGTGCCTATGCCTCTGCCTTAGCCTACGCCCAAGAACGGCAGTCTTTTGGTAAGCCCATATTTGACCACCAGGCGGTTCAGTTTCGCCTTGCCGACATGGCCACACAGCTTGAGGCGGCCCGGCAGCTTATCTGGCATGCGGCAAGCCTCAAGGATGCAGGCTTACCCTGCATGAAGGAGGCGGCCATGGCCAAGCTCTTTGCAAGCGAGATCTCAGAGCGTGTCTGCTCCGAGGCCATTCAGGTGCTCGGCGGATACGGGGTGGTACGAGACTTTCCAGTCGAACGGTTTTATCGCGATGTGCGCGTCTGTCAGATCTACGAAGGTACGAGCGATATTCAAAAAATCATCATTGCTCGGGCCATTCGCAACAGCCATTCTGGACAGTAAAAGTAACCCCCCATGCAGACACGCGTAAAAGTTGTCGAAGTAAGCCCCCGAGACGGTCTTCAAAACGAAAAGGCCGAGGTCTCGACCCAGACCAAGGTGACACTGATCGAGATGCTGGCCAAGGCAGGCATTCCCAATGTTGAAGCGGCATCTTTTGTCTCACCCAAATGGGTTCCACAGATGCGTGATGGGGCAGATGTCATGCGCGATATCAAACGGCACCCCCACACCTGGTACTCTGCGCTAACCCCCAACTTGAAGGGATACGAGGCCGCGGTTCAGGCGCAGGCAGACGAAGTGGTGATCTTTGGTGCTGCCTCTGAGACCTTTTCTCAGAAGAATATCAACTGCAGCATTGCAGAGTCGTTAGAGCGGTTTCGTCCTGTTGCAGAAGCCGCGCATCGCGACAGAATCGCCCTACGCGGCAGTATCTCTTGCTGCCTTGGTTGCCCCTACGAGGGATCTATTACGCCTGACCAGGTGGTGTCTGTGGTCGACCGTATGATCGACCTCGGATGTCATGAGATTGATATTGCTGACACCATCGGCGTGGGAACACCTGAGAAGACCAAGCGGGTCTACGAGGCAATTGCGTCACGGTATGCTCTAAGCCAGTTTAGTGGGCATTTTCATGACACCTACGGACAGGCAATCGCCAATGTCTACGCCGCACTTGAGGTGGGGGTTGCGATATTTCATGGCTCGGTTGCCGGACTCGGTGGCTGCCCGTATGCCAAAGGTGCTACGGGTAATGTGGCCACCGAAGACCTTGTCTATCTTCTGCACGGGCTTAGGATCGACACCGGAATAGACTTCGATGCCCTATGCGCGGCAGGCGCGTTTATCTCAGAAGCCTTAGGAAAGAGAAACCAGGCCAAAGCAGGGCCAGCCTGGTTGTCACAGAAGAGCACCGCGACCAACAGCTACTTATAGTCGCGGCTGTCCTCAATAAGCTTTCCGTCATCGGGAATTGAAGACGGCGCAACAAAAGCAACCTCTCCCCGTAAACGAGTGATATCGCGCACCGCCTGTGCAATCTGCGCCTTCAAGGCCTCGCCCTGAGAAATACCGTCGTTTAGGCTGCAACGCAGGGTCATCACGTCATCGCCCAGCTTGCCCGAAAGCACAAGCCGGCACTTACCGATTTCCGGATTTCGCTTGGCAATAGCTGCTACCAGCCCCGGGTGCACAAACATGCCGCGAACCTTGGTGGTCTGATCGGCCCGTCCCAGCCATCCCTTGATACGTAGATTGGTCCGCCCACAGGCAGAAGGCTGCACGAGAGACTGGGGGTCAATGGCAGAGAGGTCTCCGGTGGCAAAACGAATCATGGGATAGTCTTTGCCGAAATGGGTTACGACTACTTCGCCGGTTTCGCCAAGGGGCATAGGCTGCGTTCCGCCGGGCTCGACAATCTCGAGAATAACCTCTTCATCAATGATCATGCCCTGGCTGGGGTCAGCGCCTTCGTAGGCTATCATGCCCAGATCGGCGGTAGCGTAGACAGAACGTATCGACTGTAAACCGCGATCAGCAAACCAACTGCGCATCGAGGGGGTGAGCGCCTCACCCGAGACAGCCGCCTTGGAGAGGCTGTTTACTGTATAGCCGAGCTCATCTGCTTTTTCGAGAATAAGTTTAAGAAAACTGGGTGTACCCACATAGCCCACGGGAGAGAGTTGCGCCATAGCCTGGGCCTGCAACTCGGTCTGACCAACGCCAGCGGGCAAGACCCAGCAGCCAAGGGCATGAAGCCCCCCCTCCATAATCCAGGCGCCAGGGGACAGGTGATACGAAAAACTGTTGTGTACCAAATCGCCTGCGACAAAGCCCGCAGCCCGCAATGCCCGCGCTGTGCGAAAAACATCGACGGCCATTCCCTGGGGTTCGTATATCGGGCCAGGGGACTGAAAAATACGGCGCAGAGCTGTTGGCGGTACTGCAAGCATTCCCCCCAAAGGAGGGTGAGCGGACTGCTGAGATGAAAGATCAGCCTTTCGCGTAACTGGGATATTGGCTAAGTCTTCTAGCCGGGCCAGACCAGACGCTGGAACAGAAGCAAGTGTCTGGCGGTAATAAGAGGTGCTTGCCTTGGCATGCTGCAAGGCCTGGTTTAACCAATTGAGCAGGTCGGCCTGTCTCTGTGCCGAACTTCGAGACTCTAGGCCGTCGGGCTGCATGACGTTCCTTAGGCTAGCCAGCGCTTACGGCGACGATAGGACTTCACTTCCTTAAACGAACTTCTGTCGGAACCGGAGGAGACTCCTAGATAAAACTCTTTCACATCCTCGTTGTTTCTCAGGTCTTCCGCAGAACCATCGAGAACCACGCGACCGCTCTCAAGAATATAACCGTACTGAGCAAAACGTAAGGCCACCATGGTGTTCTGTTCGGCCAGCAGAAAACTAACGCCTTCGCGAGCATTGAGGTCTTGAACAATATGAAAGACCTCTTCAACAATCTGCGGCGCAAGACCCATAGAAGGCTCATCGAGCAGAATCGTATCGGGCTGTGCCATGATTGCGCGCCCAATGGCGCACATTTGTTGCTCTCCGCCGGAGGTATAGGCCGCCTGCGTGTTTTTGCGGTCTTTTAACCGGGGAAAGTAGCTGTACACCTTTTCCAACATCGCCAGCATCTCGCCTCGACCTGATTTGCGGGTGTAGGCGCCAGTCATTAAATTTTCTTCGATCGTAAGGTGGGCAAAGCAGTGTCGACCCTCCATGACCTGTACGACCCCTCGCTGCACGAGGTCGGCCGGGGTTAACGCATCGACACGCTCGCCTTTGAACTCGATAGAACCCTTCGTGACCTCGCCACGCTCTCCTTTGAGCAGATTCGAGATAGCCCGAAGGGTGGTTGTCTTTCCGGCACCATTGCCCCCAAGGAGGGCAACGATGCCCCCCCTAGGAACAGACAACGAGACCCCTTTCAACACCAAGATGACATGGTTATAGATAACCTCAATGCCGTTTACAGAAAGAACTGGGGACGCCGTATTCATGGGTACCTAAGCTTACGCGAGAGTCTAATTATTGCAGTCTGATGCAGGACGCCGGGCCAATTTTTTCTCGGACGCGTAGCGGTCTGCAGAGGCCTTGACCATGGGATTAATGATCGACATATCAGACTCTATCCAGTCTGAAGACCAGTTAAACCTCGAGCCATCCCAGGTATGGATGCGTGCGAATGCAGAACCCATATGGTCATCGCAGGAGGTTTTAATCGGACTAACAATACCGGTGAAGCCAATCTGACCGAGCCGACCGCGGCCGATATCAAGGTTCTCATACCCCCAACGTGCCTGCTCTCCGGTCATAACCTTACCCTTACCAAAGCGCTCTTGGGCTCGAAATACGCCTTCGACCGACAACATAGCCCCTACAACACCGCGCATGTAGAGAACATCACCCACCTCTTCGCGCGGGCCGGTACCCTGACCCTTGGCGTGGACCTGTGCAAGGATTTCTTTAACCACATCGGAGTCTCTGGATGACCCATGCTGCATCATGACTGCATTGTAGCCCCTGGCCGCAGGTCCAAGATCCTTGAGGTCAGGCTCAGCGCCAGACCACCAGGTGCCAATCAACTTGCTCGCCGGATACCCCACCGCAAGGGCCTCACGAATAGCCGTAGGCGTCATGATTCCCCAGGTCTGGAGAATGACGTAGTCAGGACGTTCTTGCCGCACCCGCAACCAGATGGACTTCTGCTCGACACCAGGGGCAGGAATAGGCAGCATTAGCGGAGTGAACCCATGCCGCTTAGCCCGCTCTTCAACAATGGGCAGAAGCTCTCGACCGAAGGGGCTATCGTGATACCCGATTCCGATTTTCTTGCCCTTGAGCTTACCCCAGCCACCTTCAAGGTTAGCAATATGGCGAAGGACTGCATCACCGGCCACCCAATAGTGCCCGATGAGGGGGAAGTTCCACTTAAATACGCCGCCATCAGCAGAGTCGCTACGCCCATAGCCGGAAGTGATAAGGGAGATCTTGTCCGCTGCTACCTTTTCGGTCAATGCAAAAGTAATGCCGGTAGAAAGCGGATGAATCACGGTAGCCCCGCCATGTCTACCCTTAAGGCGCTCATAACATTCCACACCTCGGTCTGTTGCATAGGCAGTCTCGCACTCCTCTACGAGAGTCATTACGCCATTAATACCACCGCGGGCGTTGACCAGTTTCATGTAGTCCCAGTAGCCGTTGGCAAAGGGGGTTGCATTTGGTGCCACAGGCCCGGTTCGCCCGGTAAGGCTAGGGAAAAACTGAACCTTTTGCTGTGCGACCGCCACAGTTTGTATGGCAGACCCTGCCAAGGTTAGCGCAGCAAGCGCCACCGACAGCCCTATATTTCGAAATTGCATTGTGATGTCTCCTTTTGATTAAACAAACGACTCTAACGCTACAACAAACCCTATGCCCTGTCGAGACCTGCTTCCTGACTTTAAGTCATGACCCTAATGTGGGAAAGGCCAGAGCCTGAGCTTTTGCTTTGCAATGCCCCAAAGCCTCGCTAGGCCATGAGGCTCAACGATAAGAAACCAGACAATCAGTGCCCCAAAGACCATAAACTCTGCATGGGAGACCATGGCCGTCGAGACCGAAACGCCCACCAGACCACCAACAAACGGCAAAAACTGATTAAGAAAAATCGGCAAAATAACAATGAATGCAGCCCCGAAGATACTGCCCAGAATCGAGCCCATTCCCCCGATAATGACAATAAACAGCAACTGAAAGGACCGATCAATAGAGAAAGCCAAAGGCTCCCAGGCGCCAAGGTGTATAAATCCCCAGAGGCCGCCGGCCACACCAACGATAAAAGAACTGACGGCAAACGCACTGAGCTTTGCGTAAACGGGCCGAATACCAATTACCGCAGCAGCAACATCCATATCGCGAATCGCCATCCACTGTCGCCCGATGGCCCCGCGTACCAGGTTTTTCGCCAGAAGCCCAAACACAACCAAAAAACCAAGACAGAATAGGTATTTGTCAGTCGGTGTGTTGATTGACCAGCCCAGAACCTCAAGGCCTCCAACAGCCACAGAGCCCGAGGTGCTGTCATTGGTAAACCACTTAATGCGGGCGAAGGCCCAGTCGCAGAAAAACTGGGCTGCAAGAGTCGCTACCGCAAGGTAAAGCCCTTTGACACGAAGACTGGGTATGCCAAAAACCACTCCCACCACGGTTGCAAAAACGCCCCCGATCAGAATCGCGGCAATAAGGGGCATCCCATCGATACGGACAAAGGCGTTATAGGCCAGGTAAGCCCCTACAGCCATAAACGCCCCTGACCCCAAAGAGATCTGCCCACAATAGCCCACCAGGATGTTCACGCCGATGGCTGCCAAAGACAGAATCAGAAATGGAACGAGGATGGCCTTGAGCACATAGTCATCAAAAACGTAGGGCGCCACCGTAAAGGCCAGCAGGATAAAGCCGATAACAAACCATCGATCCTGAGCGATCGGAAAGATCTGCTTGTCGTCGCGATAGTTGGTTTTGAACTGACCGTTTTCTCTGTAGATCATGGCCTTTGCATCCTAGACACGGTCAATGATTTTTTCACCAAATAGCCCCTGTGGTCGCACCAGAAGGACAAATAAGGCAAGAACATAGGAAAACCAGATCTCGATTCCGCCGCCAAGGGCCGGACCGAGATAGACCTCAGAGAGCTTTTCCCCTACACCAATAATAAGCCCGCCGATAATCGCTCCCGGCACCGAGGTAAGGCCACCGATGATGATTACGGGTAAGGCCTTGAGGGCCACAAGGGTAAGCGAGAACTGCACACCAATTTTGGAACCCCAGATAACTCCTGCAACAAGGGCGGTAATGCCAGCCACGAACCAGACAATAACCCACATACGATTGAGTGGAATACCGATCGACTGGGCTGCCTGGTGGTCATCGGCGACCGCCCGTAGCGCTCGTCCCGTACCGGTCTTCTGAAAAAACAGGGTGAGCACGGCGACTAGCGCAGCGGCTACGAGGGCCGAATAAAAGTCTTCCTTACTTACTAGGAGCCCTCCCGGGAAGACATTCTCAAAAATAAAAACAGGGTCTTTGGGCATTCCAACATCAATGCGGTAGACCGAACTACCAAATAACGTCTGACCGAAGCCATCAAGGAAATAAGTAATCCCAAGGGTGGCCATGAGAAGGGTTACCCCCTCCTGATTCACCAGATGACGAAGCACATAGCGCTCGACCAGCCAGGCAAAGGCCAGCATGATTGCTGCAGAGATCGCGAAAGCAAGTAGATTGCCCAGGATCTTATTCTCAAACCCCAGCCAGAGCGGAAGCCACTCAGAGAAACGGGCCATGGACAAAGCGGCAAATAGCACCATTGCGCCCTGGGCGAAATTGAAAACACCCGAGGCCTTAAAGATTAAAACGAATCCCAAGGCGACCAAGGAATACAACACGCCAGCCATGAGCCCGCCGAAGACCGTTTCAATAAAAAACCCCATGTCGGTACGCCCCCTTTATTCCCTAGTGCTCAGTGCCGAGATAGGCGTTGATGACATCGGGGTTGGCGCGGACGACATCGGGAATGTCATCACCGATTTTTTTGCCGTAGTCCAGAACCACCACCCTGCTCGAGATATCCATCACCACGCTCATGTCATGTTCAATCAGGACAATCGTTGTTCCAAACTCATCGTTGACGTCGAGCACAAACCGACACATGTCTTGTTTCTCTTCAACATTCATACCGGCCATCGGTTCATCGAGCAACAAGATCTTGGGTTCCATGGCCAGGGCCCGGCCAAGGTCTACCCGCTTTTGCAGCCCGTAGGGCAGCGTGCCTACAGCAGTGTTGCGATACTGCTGTATCCCCAAAAAATCGATAATATTTTCCACAAAGGTGCGATGCCTAATTTCTTCTTGTTCTGCAGGGCCAATGCGAAGCGCCTGCAGAAACATATTCGATTTCATCTTGAGGCTACGACCGGTCATGATGTTATCAAGAACCGACATCCCCTTAAACAAGGCCAAATGCTGAAAGGTACGAGCGATCCCAAGGCTTGCCATTTTGTGGGGGTTCACATCCGAAAGCACCTGGCCCTCAAAAACAATCTGCCCTTCCTGCGGCTTATAGGCGCCATTAATGCAGTTGAGCATTGAGCTCTTGCCAGCCCCGTTTGGGCCAATAATGGCGCGGATTTCCTTTCGGCGTACATCAAACGAAACGTTGGACAGCGCCTGAATGCCACCAAAAGAGAGGCTAATGCCCTTGACCTCGAGAATCGGATCGTCGGTCTGGGTCATGCTGCTGCCTCCTTCTGAAGCGCAAACGTGGGCACGTCGAGTACCTTCAGGGTGGCAGACACCCGCCCAATACGCCCGTCTTCAAACCGAACGTCTGTCTCAATGAACTGCTCGGAGAGCCCACCGTAGATTGCCTGGATCAGGGGTTTGTACTTCTCCTCGACAAACCCGCGTCGTACCTTACGGGTGCGGGTAAGCTCGTCGTCATCCGGATCGAGCTCTTTATGCAGAACAAGGAATCGAGAGATCTGGGCATGACCCAGCATCTTTTCGCCAGAGAGCTCTCGATTCATTTTCTCGATACAGTCAGAGACCAGCTTGGAGACGGCCGGGTTACCAGCAAGGTCGATGTAGCCGCTATACGGAATGTTACGACGCTCTGCCCAGTTACCTACCGCTTCGAAATCAATGTTAATGAATGCCCCGATAAAGTCGCGATCGGCACCGAATACAACGGCCTCTTTGATATAACTGAAAAACTTCAGTTTGTTCTCTATATATTTCGGTGCGAACACCTTGCCTGATGCCATCTTGGAGACATCCTTGGCACGGTCAATAATCCGAAGATGGCCGTCATTATCCAAAACCCCGGCGTCTCCGGTATGAAAATAGCCCTCTGAGTCAATGGCCTCTGCCGTAGCATCGGGGCGCTTGTAGTACTCCTTGAGCAGGGACACGCCACGAACCAGCACCTCGCTGTTCTCGCCGATCTTTATCTCCATGCCAGGAGATGGCGAGCCCACGGAGTCGTACTTTACCTGGCCATCGCGCTGGATACAGGCATAGGCACAGCTTTCTGTCTGGCCATAGAGCTGCTTGAGGTTGACGCCAATAGACCGGTAGAACTTAAACAGGTCAGGGCCAATTGCCTCGCCAGCGGTATAGGCCACGCGGATACGTGACATGCCAAGCGTATTACGAAGAGGGCCAAAGACAAAGAGCCGGCCCAATGCGTACAACAGCCGGTCGGTCATTCCAACGGGGTGTCCGTCGAGTAGGTCGGCACCACACCGGGCCGCAACACCCATAAAATAGTCGTACATGGACTTCTTTATGCGCCCCGCATCTTCCATGCGAATAGTGACCGAGGTAAGCAGGCCCTCGTAGACTCGCGGCGGGGCAAAATAGTAGGTGGGGCCAATTTCTTTCATGTCGGCACTCACCGTGTCACGAGATTCGGGGCAGTTCACGGTAAAGCCAGAGGCCATGCACTGGGCCATAGAGAACAGAAAATCTCCCACCCAGGCCATGGGAAGGTAGGCCATCATATCGTCTTGGTCGTTGAGGCTATCGACCTCACAGGCACCCCGCCCCGCCCCCAGCATAGACGCATGGGTCTGACAGACGCCCTTAGGACGTCCGGTGGTTCCCGATGTGTAGAGAATGACGCAGACATCGGTGCTCTGCCCCTTGGCAACCTCGGCATCAAAAAACTCCGGGTGGGCAGCATTGTACTGACTGCCCAGTTCCATGAGTTCTTCAATAGGCTTGAGGTGCCCGTGGTCGTAATTGCGCAGGCCACGCGGATCGAGATAAAAAACATTGTGCAGGTTCGCTAGCTGATCACTTACCTCTAGGAGCTTATCGACCTGTTCCTGGTCTTCTGCAAAGGCAAACTGTACTTCGGCATCCTGCAGCACATAGACCATCTCCGCAGCAACGGCATCCTGATACAAAGGCACTGCCACCCCTCCAAGCGACTGGGCAGCGAGCATTGCCTGGTATAAGTGGGGGCGATTATCCCCAACGATGCCCAGGCTCATGCCGCGCTGGAACCCCAGGCTCGCAAGGCCACAGGCGATCTTACGAACGTTGTCTGCCGCCTGCTTCCAGGTATCGGTCTGCCAGATCCCCAGGTACTTCTCCCGGTAGGCAGGACGCTCTGGCCTCTGCTGGGCATGCTGCAGCAGGACACGCGGGAAGGTGGTTTCGGTTGTTGTCGGCATACGTTAATTCGGGTTGTCTAATAAAAGCCTACGGTCTTTTCACTGCTACATGTTTCGTCGGTACTGCCCGCCCACAGAGAATAACGCGTCGGTGATCTGACCGAGAGAGCAGCAACGGACAGCGTGCATGAGCTCGGCAAATACATTTCCCCCTTCAATAACGGTCTTGCGAAGGGCCTCAAGTGCAGCAGGGGCCTGCGAGGCATTCCGGGCATGGAAATCGGCAAGCCTCTGAAGCTGGCTGCGTTTTTCGTCCTCGGTAGACCGCGCAAGAACAATGTCTTCAAGGGGCTGGTTGCCCCCTGGCTTTAAGAAGCTGTTCACCCCGATGATGGGTAGTTCGCCCGTATGCTTGAGATGCTCATAATGCATCGACTCATCCTGAATCTTTCCGCGCTGATAGCCGGTCTCCATGGCTCCCAACACCCCACCACGGTCAGAGATACGATCGAACTCTTTTAGCACCGCCTC
>VGHK01000011.1 GCA_016868305.1 Betaproteobacteria bacterium
GTGGGTACGGCGGCGTTTCTATCTGTTTTCGAATCTGTGCATAACACCCTGCTGGCCTTGAAGGCCGAGGGCTATCAGGTGGACAACCTGCCCGATGATGCCGAAGCCCTGCGCGAGGCCGTGCTCAAGGGCAATGCCGAACAGCATGGGGCTGACGCTAATGTGATGGCCCGTATTCCTACCCAAGACCATGTCGCCCGCGAGCCCTGGCTCGCGGACATTGAAAAGGTCTGGGGCCCCGCACCTGGGCGGCAGCTCACCGATGGCAGACAGATCTTTGTGCTTGGTCTTAACCTGGGTAATGTGGCGCTCTGCGTGCAGCCATCGTTTGGCTATGAGGGTGACCCCATGCGCCTGCTCTTTGAGCAAGGCCATGCGCCCACCCATGCCTTCTCTGCCTTCTATCGTTACCTGCGTGAAGACTTCAAGGCCGATGCCGTGCTGCACTTCGGCACCCATGGGGCCTTGGAGTTCATGCCAGGCAAGCAGGCTGGAAACTCAGGCTCGTGCTGGCCCGAGCGGCTCATTGGCCCGCTGGCTAATTTCAATTTGTATGCCTCCAACAACCCTTCTGAGGGAACGATTGCCAAGCGGCGCGCGGCGGCTACCTTAATTAGCCATATGACGCCGCCGGTTGGTCAGGCGGGGCTTTATGCAGGCCTGCAAGAGCTCAAGCAGTCGATCGACCGCTGGCGGGGGCTGGCCCCGCAGTCTGTTAATGATTCGCTGCAGCCCGATTCTGAGCGCGCAGGCCTTATCGCTGTCATCGCAGAGCAGGCCCGGTCGCTCGAACTTCACGACAGTTGCGCGGGTCTGGTTGCGCTCGCAGAGGCTCTCGCCGCCGCACCTAGCGGCGATGGTGTTCGCGGGGCTAGTGGCGCTAGCAAGGGCACTGTTGACAGCAAAGATGCCACCGTGAAGACCGACATCGTGGCCATTGATGCCGAGGTCTACGGCCTGCAGCGCAGGCTGCTGGAGTGCGAACAGACCCTTATTCCCCAGGGCCTGCATGTGGTCGGAAGGCCCATGACGCCTGATGCGCGTAAAGAGCTGCTCTTAGCGATGGCCCAGGCCCATGCGCCTATGCAGGAAATTTCCAGACTCCATAAGGCTATCGACCTGCTGATCGATCAGCCCGTCTCTGATGGGCTTACCAAGGCCCGCGCCGCCATTCGTGCCGAGGGGCAGCATGATGACGGCACTGATAGCCTACTGGTGATGCTCGACCGGGTAAATCGCGAGACCCAGACCGACGCGGAAATTCGGGCCATTCTTAAGGGTCTTAATGGTCAGTTCATTCGTCCTGCTCCAGGCGGTGATGTGCTGCATACCCCCGAGATTCTGCCCACCGGCCGCAACCTGCATGGATTTGACCCTTTCCGCATGCCCAGCCGGTTCGCGGTCGTCGATGGCCTTAAGCAGGCAGAACGCCTTCTTGCACGGCATCAGGAGCAAGGCCACGGCATGCCCGAGTCGATTGCCATGGTCTTGTGGGGAACGGACAACCTGAAGACCGAGGGCGGCCCCATCGCCCAGGTGCTGGGCCTAATGGGCGCACGCCCGCGGTTTGATAGCTTCGGCAGGCTTGCGGGTGCAGAACTCATTGCTTTGGAAGAACTGGGACGCCCGCGCATTGATGTCATGGTGACCCTGTCGGGCATCTTTAGAGACCTTCTGCCCTTGCAGATCAAGATGCTGGCTGAGGCGGCCTTTCTCGCGGCCAGTGCCGATGAGCCCGAAGACCAGAACTTTATTCGTAAGCACAGCCTGGCCTACCAGAAAGACCAGGGCTGCGACCTTGAAACCGCGGCGCTACGCGTCTTTGGTAACTGCGATGGCGCCTATGGTGCCAATGTGAATCACCTGGTGGACCAGGGCTGTTGGGAGGACGAAGACGAGCTCGCCGAGGCCTATACCCGCCGCAAGGGCTTTGCCTATGGCCGCGCGGGCCAGCCTTTGCAAAAGCCTGCGCTGCTGCAGTCCGTGCTGAAGGACGTAAGCCTTGCCTATCAAAACCTTGACTCCATCGAGGTGGGCGTGACTACGGTGGATAACTACTTCGATACGCTTGGCGGTGTCAGCCGTGCAGTGCGGCGGGCCAAGGTGGCGGCCGCCCCTTCACAGCCCCCCACCAGTTTTGACACCCCGGTCTATATCGGCGACCAGACCTCTGGCAGTGGCGTGGTGCGCACGCTGTCTGAACAGGTGGCTCTAGAGACGCGCACTCGTATGCTTAACCCCAAGTGGTATGAAGGCATGCTGGATCACGGCTACGAGGGCGTGCGCCAGATCGAGGCCCACCTCACCAACACCATGGGATGGTCTGCCACCACCGGTCAGGTGCAGCCCTGGGTCTATGCCCAGCTCACGCAGACCTTTGTGCTCGACGACGCCATGCGAGACCGTATTGCCCGGCTAAACCCCAAGGCCTCGGCCAAGCTCGCCGGCAGGCTTCTTGAGGCCTCAGAGCGCAACTATTGGAAGCCTGATGACAAGACGCTGGAAGCACTTCGTCGTGCAGGGGAAGAACTCGAAGATCGTATTGAAGGTGTCTACCAAGGAGCAGCCACATGAACACCGTATCGGTGCCGTTTGCAGAGATTCGGCGTCAGCCGCCCCCCGATGGCGAGGGCAGCCTGCAGGTGCAGCTTGACCCGAATATGAAGATTGGTAATGCCAAGGTGTTTGCGGTCTACGGCAAGGGAGGTATTGGCAAGAGCACCACGTCGTCGAACCTTTCCGCTGCATTTTCTAAGCTCGGCAAGCGTGTGCTGCAGATCGGCTGCGACCCGAAGCACGACTCCACCTTCACGCTGACCAAAAAGCTCATGCCCACGGTCATTGATGTGCTGGAGTCAGTCGATTTTCATTCTGAAGAACTGCGCATCGAAGACTTTGTCTACGAGGGCTACAACGGGGTGATGTGCGTCGAGGCCGGCGGCCCGCCCGCGGGCACCGGCTGTGGCGGCTATGTGGTAGGGCAGACCGTAAAGCTTCTGAAAGAACACCATCTGCTTGATGAGACCGATGTGGTGATCTTTGATGTGCTGGGCGATGTGGTCTGCGGTGGGTTTGCCGCGCCCCTGCAGCATGCCGAGCGTGCCCTCATTGTGGCGGCCAACGACTTTGACTCTATTTTCGCCATGAACCGTATCGTGCAGGCGATTGGTGCGAAGGCAAAGAACTACAAGGTGCGTCTGGGTGGCGTGATTGCCAATCGCAGCCAAGAGACTGACCAGATCGATAAATTTGCCGCGCGGGTGGGGCTCAATCGCCTTGCACATTTTCCAGACCTTGATGTCATCCGCCGCAGTCGCCTGAAAAAATCGACCCTCTTTGAGATGGAAGACTCTCCCGAGTTGCGCGCAGTGCAGGAAGAGTACCTGCGGCTTGCGGCAAGCCTCTGGGCCGGCACCGAGCCGCTTGCGCCCGAATCACTCAAAGACCGTGAGATCTTCGATCTCCTTGGGTTTGACTGATGAGCCCCTCAGTGATCAGCCCGCCTTCGGCCAGAGCCGTTGACCCGCGCTATGCGGAGCGGCGCGGTCAGATTGAGCATTACTTTGACCGCACTGCAGCCCAGGCCTGGGCGCGCCTCACCTCCGATGCGCCGGTCAGTGGCATTCGGGCCACCGTGCGGGCCGGGCGGGAGGCTATGCGGGCTATGATCGTCTCTTGGCTGGGTACCGAACCTGCCACCGCAGACATCGCCCGCAGTCCCGCCTACGGCCAGCGGCTCATCGGCCGAACCCTTTTGGACGCGGGCTGTGGAACAGGGCTCTTGTCCTTTGATGCTGCCCGATTGGGCGCCCGTGTCACGGCGATCGACCTTTCCCCCACCCTGGTGGGCCTTGCCAGTCAGCGACTGCCGTCAGACCTTGGCACGGGCAGTGTTGTTTTTCGATCGGGTGACATGCTCGACCCTGCCTTAGGCCATTTTGACCATCTGGTGGCGATGGACTCGTTGATCCACTATGCCCCCGAACAGGCTGTGGCCGCACTGTCCACGCTTGCCCCTCGGGTGCGCAGCAGCATGGTCTTTACTTTCGCACCAAGTAATCCCTTGTTGCAGGTCATGATGATGGTGGGAAAGTGGTTTCCCCGTGCAGACCGCTCGCCTGCGATTGTGCCGGTGCGGTTTGACAGACTCTGTCGTTTGCTACGTGACTCGGCGGCCTTGGCCGGTTGGACAGTCGGCCGGCGCCAGAGGGTCTCGCGTGGGTTCTATACCTCTGAAGCGGTCGAGCTTCTGGCGCCCATAGGCGAACACCGGGCAGCCACCATAGACTGTGATGCCGCGAAAGGGCATCCGTCTGGAGTTGTGCAGTGAGCACCGAGTCTTCCTCCGTGAAATCGCTGACGGGGCTGCAGGCACTGCGCAGCCTTGCCTTTGTGAACCCGCGGCGCTGGGCACAGATTGATCCTCGGTTTCTGCCATTTGCCGACCTGGCAACGCCTGATCTGCCCATGTCGCGTCTGCTGCGCCTTTCGTTGTTTCAGGTATCAGTGGGCATGGCCATGGCACTCATGGTGGGCACGTTAAATCGCGTGCTGATCGTGGAACTTGGGGTTGCGGCCTGGCTGGTTTCTGCCATGGTGGCCCTGCCCCTACTGATTGCGCCCTTTCGGGCTCTGGTGGGCTTTCGATCTGATACCCATAAGTCGGTGCTGGGATGGCGTAGGGTGCCCTATATCTGGATGGGAACCATTCTGCAGTTTGGGGGGCTGGCCATCATGCCCTTTGCGCTTATCTTGCTATCAGGTGACACCCATTGGCATAGCGCGATCGGCCCAGCAAGTGCGGCCTTGGCATTTCTGCTGGTAGGGGCGGGCATTCAGACCGTGCAGACCACAGGGCTGGCACTGGCTACCGACATTGCCTCAGAAGAAAACCGTCCTCGGGTGGTAGCCATGATGTACACCATGCTCTTGGTGGGCATGGTGGTCTCGGGTATTGCCTTTAGCCTGCTTTTGGCGGACTTTAGTAAGTTCAGGCTGATTCAGGTCGTACAGGGTTCCGCATTTGTGGCCATGGTGCTTAATGTCATTGCCCTCTGGAAGCAGGAGGCGCGCATGCCTGCGAAGACCGCACCGCACCTGCCAAGGCCGGGTTTTGCCGAGACATGGCAGCGGTTCGTAGGCCAGCCTGGCCATCTACGGTTTCTCGTGGCGCTTTTTTTGGGAACGGCCGCCTTTAGCATGCAGGACATTATTCTTGAGCCCTACGGTGGCGAGATTCTGGGCCTGAGCGTCTCGGCCACCAGTCTGCTGACTGCCGTTATGGCAGTGGGTGCCTTGCTGGCCTTTGCCGTTTCCGCGCGCCTGCTAAGCAAAGGAATCAACCCGCATCGATTATCTGCCTTGGGAGTTGTGGTCGGCCTTGTTGCATTTGCCCTGGTGATCTTTGCCGAACCGCTCGCGTCTGCCAATACCTTTCGCCTGGGAACCTTTCTGATCGGGTTCGGTGCCGGACTCTTTTCGGTGGCAACACTTACGGCTGCTATGGGTCTGGATGCCGAGGGCTTCACAGGCCTCGCTCTGGGGGCTTGGGGTGCCGTACAGGCCACTGCCGCTGGTATTGCCATTTTTCTGGGGGGCGCTCTGCGCGACTTCTTTAGCGTACTGGCAACCTCGGGTCGACTCGGCGAGGTGCTGACCTCCCCCGGGGTGGGCTACAGCCTTGTCTATCAGGTGGAGTTGGTCTTGTTGTTTGCAACGCTTGTGGCCGTGGGACCTCTGGTGCGAATCTCCAGAGCCCAGGCCGCAGCATCGAAGAAATTTGGTCTGGCCGAATTCCCCGGCTAGCCCTTGTTATCGCTAAGGAGAGTGACCATGGGAACAGGTGCAATTACGCAGTACATCGATGTAGCGCAGGTGGTGCTCTACATGTTCTGGATCTTCTTTTTCTGGCTGGTTGTCTACCTCACGCTAGAGAGCAAACGCGAGGGATTCCCCATTGAGCATGACCGGCCTGATGGCTCAGTGCGCCGTGAAGTGGGCTTTCTGCCAATGCCCTCGCCAAAGGTCTATAAGACGAAGTTCCATGGCGACTTCGTGGCGCCCCACGAACGGGACTTCGAAGACCCCATGCCCCCTGGAAAGGCTATTGGCCCATTTCCCGGTATGCCCTTAGAGCCTACTGGCGACCCCATGAATGCCGGTGGTATTGGCATTGGCCCGGGCGCCTATACGCGTCGCATGGATGTCACCGACAAGACCTGGGAAGGTCATGACAAGATCGTGCCCTTGCGTACCGATGCACATTTTGGCCTGGCTAAGCAAGACCTAGACCCCCGTGGCCTTACGGTCTTAGGTGCTGATAATCAGGCCGCGGGCACCGTAACTGATGTCTGGGTGGATCGCTCCGAGCACATGATTCGGTTTCTGGAGGTGAAGACTCAGGGGGGGCGCACGGCGCTGCTGCCCATGAACTTCTGCCGCGTACGCCGTGACCGCATCAAGGGCAATCGCGTCACTGTGGAATCCATTCTGGCAGGCCAGTTTGAAGGGGTTCCGGGAACCGCCCATCCCGAAAAGGTGACGCTGCTCGAAGAAGAAAAAATTATGGCCTACTTTGGTGCCGGTACTCTGTTTGCCACACCGTCCCGTCGTGAGCCGCTGATATGAAGGCGCAGAGTAACGGCCACGAACACGAGTTCGAGCCCGAGTACGGGCTGCCTGAGCGCCTGCCCGCGCAGGAGCACATCCTCTGGCAGGGCAGTCCGCATACCGGCCTTGTCTTTTGCGAGGTTTTTCATGCCCGAGCGCTCGCTGTGTATTTTGGCCTCATTCTTGCGCTGCGCGGTGCCCATCAGTTCAGCATGACAGGCTCGTGGGCCGAGGCCTTTGCTGCCGCTACCTGGCTTGCTCCTCTGTTTGTTCTTGCCCTGGTACTTTTCTGGGCCCTGGCCTGGCTGGTGGCAAAGACCACGGTCTACACCATTACCGATCGGCGGCTGGTCATGCGCGTCGGGATCGTTCTATCGCTGACCTTCAACATTCCGCTGTCACGACTGCAGTCGGCCGATGTGCGGCATATTGGTTCGAAGGGCGCAGGAGAGATCGCCCTGACACTCAGGCCCGAGGACAAGATTGCCTACTTTCATCTCTGGCCACATGCGCGGCCATGGCGCTTTGCCCATCCCGAGCCCATGCTGCGGTGTCTGCCAGCTGTTGCCGGTGTGGCCGAGCTGCTGCGGCAGGCATGGACAAAGGCTCAGGCAGAGCTACCCGTACGGCAGACCCATGAGCCCTCTGCTGATAGACCGCGCCGCTCCTTCTCGGATCTTGAGGCCGCCTGATATGTCAGACCGACTCGTCTCACGGCCACAGGTGGAAGGCTGGCCCTTAATTGGCCTTGCAGTGCTCGTGTTGGGGAGTATTTTTCTGGCTGCCTTCTCGCAATGGCAGAAGCAGCAGAACCTGCCGGGCCCTGTGGTCGATACCCTTGCGATGCGTACCCTCATTTTCGCCGATAGCCGCGACGGAAATATTGCCGTTACCGATGCGGCTACGGGTGAACGCCTGCCTGCTATTGAAGGGGAGGCGGGGTTTGCGCGTGGCGTGCTGCGCAGCCTTGCCCAGGCCCGGCTGCGTGATGGCGGAAGCCCACAGACTCCCTTTGTACTGGTTCGGCTGTCAGATGGCTCCCTGCGACTAAAAGACCCCTGGACCCAGCGTGAGGTTGACCTCACCACGTTTGGCCCTTCAAACGTCGCCGTCTTTCAACCTCTTCTTGAGGTGCGTCAAACGCGACCGCAGTACTAGCAACCATCATGCAGACAGACCACAAATAAGGAGCAGGCTATGAACCCCCCTTCCCAAGATACCCTTGATACGGCTCGGTCAGTGGCCAAGGCAGCCGAGGCCGGATACGGCAGAACCGCGGACCGCGTGCCGAACGAGGCTACTGCTCTGGCGCTGCAGGACACCCTGCTGACGCCACGGTTTTACACCACCGACTTCGCGGCAATTGATCGGCTCAATGTCGAGCCGATTCGTGAGGAGTGGGAGAAGCTCATGGCAGAGTTCGAGGCCGATAACAACGACGAGCACTTTCAGCGCCCCCCCGACATGCGGGGCGACTGCTCAAAGCTTCCCGAGGGCCTCTATCAGGAATTTCGCGAGTTTTTAATCAGCTCCTGCACCTCTGAGTTTTCGGGCTGCGTCTTGTACGCCGAGATAAAAAAGCGGGTCAAGAACCCCGATATGAAACGGCTCTTTGGCTATATGGCCCGCGATGAGTCTCGACATGCCGGCTTTATTAACCAGTGGCTCAAAGACTTTGGCATTGGGGTCGATCTTGGCTTTCTGACCAAGGCTAAAAAGGTGACCTACTTCAAGCCGAAGTACATTTATTACGCCACTTATCTTTCCGAGAAGATTGGCTATGCCCGGTATATCGCTATTTATCGGCAGATCGAGAAGCATCCCGAGCTGCGTTTTCACCCCATCTTTCTCTGGTTTGAAAAGTGGTGTAACGACGAGTTTCGTCATGGTGAAGCCTTCGCCTTGATCATGCGGGCTAACCCAGACCTGCTTCGTGGACTGAATCTCTACTGGATTCGGTTTTTTCAGCTCGCTGTCTTTGCCACCATGTTTGTGCGTGACCACAGCCGACCCGAGATGCATAAGGCCTTGGGCCTCAACCCCGCCGACTATGACCAGCGGGTATTTCACATTACCAGTGAGATCTGTAAGCAGGTCTTTCCCGTGACGCTGCGCTACGACACGCCGGAGTTTCTGAAAGGACTGCAGGCCCTGCGCGTTATTCAGGAATCGGTAGACCGAGCCAAAGAGGCCGGTGGCATAGGCAGCCTGCTGCGCCGCGGTGGGCTCGCGCTGCAGGCGGCCTGGGTTTTTGGGCGGCTCTATCTCCAACCGGTGCATCGTCAGCCATTGCCGGAGCAGGCGCGGCTTGCTCCGAGCTGGTAGCCACCTTAGTTATCACGCGCTGTGGCCAGTCCCCTGCACCTTTGGCTTCCCTTCGTCTTCGTGGTGGGGCTGTGGTGGCTCTCTACGGGGCTGATCCTGCGACTCGTTGACCGCGGGCGTTCGCCCAGATCCCCATCGGGAGTGCAGGGTCGGGGCCTGCTGGCCGCCTCATTTGCACTTGTCGTTGGGCTATCGGGTGTGGTTGTCACCCGTGAGATGACCACACCGGTTGGGGCCTATCTGGCCTTTGTCTCTGCCCTTTTGGTCTGGTCCTGGCAGGAGCTTACCTTTCTGCTTGGGCTGGTTACCGGGCCAAACCGTAAACCTTGTCCGCAGGTGCATGGCCTGCAGCGCGCCTGGCATGCTTTTCTTACCATTGCGCACCACGAACTGGCGATTGTTTTGCTTGGTCTGGCCGTAATAGTGCCAACCTGGGACGCGCCCAATCAGGTTGCTGCCCATACCTTTGCTGTACTTTGGGTCATGCGAATATCCGCCAAACTCAATCTCTTTCTGGGCGTGAAGAACTTCTACGAGGCTTTTCTGCCAGTGCCACTGCGCTATCTGCTCACCTATTTCTCTAAGCGATCAATTAACCTGCTGTTTCCGTTTAGCGTGGTGCTCGCGTCACTGGTGGCCATGTTGATTTGGAGCAATGCGCTAGCGGCGCAAAGCCCGTTTGAGGTGGCCGCGGCAAGCCTCGTAGGTACTATTTTGGTGCTTGCAGTCGTTGAACACATCATGCTGGTCGTTCCTTTTGCCCCGGACCAGCTCTGGCGATGGGCGCTAAAAACCCCACCCGTGCCCTAAACCACCTGAACCTTAGGCGGGTTTTCTTGCCAAAAGACAGTCAATCCCGCGCGCGAGCATCGGCGCGCGGGGTGATAATCACGTTATAGTTGCGTTTTTTCACCGAGTTTCTAAGGAGAACCCTAAGATGAAATGGATTGCCTTTGCAGCTTCTCTGGCCGTTCTTGCGGGATGTGCCTCTAAACCCCAACAGTCCGCGGCTCCCGCTCCTGCCGCTGCCCCTGCGCCTATCGCTGCCCCCGCACCTGCACCCGCGCCTGCTGCGCCGCCGCGCGCCGCCGCAGCAACACCGGCCCCGTCTCCCGCGTCTCAGGCTCTCGAGCTAGCACGGTCTCGCATTATTGGGGTCGAACCCTCTGTTTATTTTGATTTTAATAAGTTCACTATCAAACCTGAATTCCAAAACACCGTGTCTGCCTTCGGTAACTACCTCGCGGTGGTTAAAAATTCGCGCATGGTCATCGAAGGTAATGCCGATGAGCGTGGCACGGTGGAGTACAACCTTGCCCTTGGTCAGCGGCGTGCAGAGGCTGTGAGCGTGGCATTACAGGCCAACGGTGCGAGCTCTGGCAGTATCGAAACCATAAGCTATGGAGAAGAGCGACCCCGCAATACCGGTAAGTCTGAGGCGGCCTTTGCTGAAAACCGTCGCGCCGATATTGTCTTGAAATAAGTTATTGGGTTGTCGGAAAAAATGCGGCGCAAGCCGCATTTTTTATTTCAGCCTTGGCTCGTCGACAGATCCTGTCTCCGAAGCACCGTCTTCAAAGAGCGTGAATTCGTGGCTTATCGCCGCGGTCATTCCCAGCATCTTTGTTGCGGAACAGTATTTTTTCTGCGATAGGTCAATGGCCCGTTCCACCAAATTTTCCCGCAGATTTCGTCCGTAGACTTTAAACAGGAACGTAATTTTCGTGAAGACCTTCGGGTCGGTTTCGGCGCGTTCCGCATGGGTCTCTACGTCGCAGCCGCGAATATCCAGGCCGCTCTTACGCAGAATTAAGACAACATCGTAGGCCGTGCAGGCGGCCGCGCCGGAGAGCACCACCTCCATGGGTCGCGGGCCAAGGTTGCGACCGCCCCCTTCTGGCGCGCCATCCATTACGAAACTATGACCCGACCCGGTTTCCGCAACAAAGCTCATGGTCTGACCACCAAGCCAGCGAATTGTGCAGTCCATGCATTCCCCCCTAAATTACGAGTTCCAGCCCCTGAAAGAGATTTCGCGTTTAGCGTCTCTTGGTTGTCCGGCTAGAATACCCGTAAATGAATCTGACCTCGCTCCTGGAACCACAGCTTCGCGCCATGGGACGACGTCTGCGCGAACAACGTCTTGCGCAAGACATCAACCCGCGGGCTCTTGAGACTGATCTTCGTACCACCCACAGACACCTCTTGGCGATTGAAGAGGGGCAGACCCGGCTGTTCTATTCGGACTCGTTCTTCTGTGATCTCTTCACTCGGTATGCCTTGGCCTTGGGATTCTCTGCCCAGGAAGCCCAAGACATGGTCGCTACGCTGCGGACCCCCATTCCTTCTACACCCCCCCCTGCACCCTCTACATCGCCTGAGGCTGCCTCTTTATCTCCCGCGCCTGCACCTGCTGCGGGCTCAGAATCCGGTACTCCCGGCGCATCCGCCCTTGTTGATGACTCGGCCTCGCCTGAATTGGCTTCCGACGAGACTTCTAACGCAACTTTCGACGCCACCCCTGTTTCCCTGCCCGAGACAGCGCCAGATAGCGCAACCCCGGCTTCCGAGCTGTCGCCCGAGACTGGCTCAGAGGCACAAAGTGTAGGGGGGCAGGAGCAGCTACCCCTGGCCGATGCCTTCCCGCCGCCGGAACCAGTTGCCGCGACTGTCGCAGTAACTGCGGCAGTGACAACCTTGCAAACGGGCAGTGCAGAGCAGGAGGCACGGGCGCCTGTATACGCTCAGGCCTCTGAGATTCGCTCCAAAGGCACTACACGAGGGGCCTCGAAAAAGACCTCATTGCCCACTCTTTTCTTTGTCTTTCTGGTTGCCAGCGTATTGGTCTTTTGGCTGGTCTCGCAGCAGGAAGAGGAACCGAAGACAGCCCCCTCGGTCTCGGCCGCGCCCGAAAGATTCGACAAGTCGGAGGCCAGCGAAAAGCCAGCCGCCTCCGCTCCCTCTGGTAGCAATGGGGTGTCTTCGCTGACCGGGCCACCAGCCGTTGGGGCTGGCGCTGTCTCCGGGAATGCGCCTGCTGCGGGGGCCCTGGCTAGTCCGATAGGGCAGACAGAAGACCCTTCCCTTAAGACGGCCGCTTCTCCTGCAGCGGTGCCGACTTCTGCAAACACCAGTGTCGCGAATGCGCCAGAGGGCGCCCCCGAGCTGGAACTTGTTTTTCGCATACGAGGATGGGTCTGGGTGCGAGAGGCAAATGACTCCGTGCGCGAGTTCGTTGTTTCTGAAGGGGGCGTGGTGCGGTTTCAGGAGATACCGATTTTTATTGTTCTGCCCGCACCCGACCAGATTGACGCCAAGGTCTTCGGCAGGTCTGTGTCTTTAAAGCGTACTGAAGAAGAGAAGAACCACGGTCGGTATACCCGTACTATGCTGCGGCAGGCGGCCAACCTGGGTCGTCTCCCGCCTCCTCCCGCGAACTAGGGCCTTGCGCTTCGGTTATTGTAGGCAATGCAGTTTCTGCTGCGGCTGACCCGATGACGGTGGCTCTTGCCTTTGTAACCCTGGCAGCGGTCTGGGGTGCCTCATTTCTGTTTCTTCGGCTGGCGGTGCCGGATTTCGGGCCTATCCTCTCTGCTGAGCTTCGCGTTGGGATTGCCTGGTTGGCCCTAACCGTTTTTTCGGGCGTGGCTGCCCTTCGGCGTTTTAGCCCGTTTGCAGCAGCCGAGGCCTTCCCTAAGACCCGTGTATCAATTGCCTGGTGGAAGATGGCCCTGGTAGGGCTCATGAACAGTGCCCTGCCTTTTGCCCTTTACGGGTTTGCTGCCCTGACCTTGCCTGCCGGGTACCTGGCAATTCTGAACGCCCTTGTACCGCTCTGGGGCGGGCTTATTGCTGCAGCCTTTCTGGGTCAGCCGCATAGTTGGACCTTGTTCGTAGCGGTGGGTCTTGCTGCCCTTGGGATCTCGCAGATGGTGCGTCTCGGACCCGTACCCGTAGACGCGCAGACCCTGTTTGCGGCGCTCGCCTGTGCCGCTGCCACACTCTGTTACGCGATCGCAGGTCAGCTTACCCGGCTATGGCTTTCCGGAATTACCGCGGCTCGATCCGCCCGCACGACGCTGGGCTTTGCCAGCCTCTGTATCCTTCCCTTTATTGCTAGCGATCTGCAGCAGGCATCGCCCACGCCGGTGGGTTGGACCGCGGTATTGGCGCTTGGATTGGTGAGTTCCGCGATGGCCTACCTGCTCTTTTTCTGGCTGCTGAAGCAGCTTGGACCCGTGCGGGTCAGTAGCGTTACCTTTCTGATACCGGCCTTCGGAGTGGTCTGGGGGGCGTTGTTTCTGAGCGAGCCCATTGGAGCCCCGGTGCTTATCGGGCTTGGGCTTGTCGTGCTGGCGAGCGTTCTGGTGCAAAGACACTAGCCCCCCAGTGAACCCCCAGTGAACCTTCAGTGAACTGCCGCCCCCAAATCACTGTTTCGCGGAAATTCTATTGACCGTCTCGCCTAGGTTTTGTTTGGAGAAAGGCTGTGATCCAGCATGGCAAACACCTGCTCCAGGGAGCTTGCCACACTGAGCTTGTCAAGGTGCCCCTGCGTCAGAAACCCGTGGGAACAGGCTTCTTTCACAAAGCCCAAGAGGGTGTCGTAATAGCCCTCAAGGTTTGCAAGAACGATGGGCTTATGGTGTCCGCCCGTCTGCAGCCCAGTCCAGACTTCAAAGAACTCCTCCAGGGTGCCGATTCCTCCGGGTAAAACAAGAAAGGCCTGGGCCTCCTCCATCATCTTGATCTTGCGCTCAATCATCGTCTGCACGATGTAGAGCTCATGAATTCCGGGAAGAACGGGCTCGATTTTGGTGAGATATTCGGGAATCACACCCAAGACATAGCCCCCTTCTTCGAGGGCCGCCTGGGCCACCGTGCCCATCAGCCCCCACCTGCCAGCGCCATAGACCAACCCCCAGCCTCGGCTGGCAATAGACTGGCCGACATCGGCCGCGATGCTTGCCCACTGGTGGTGATGGCCAAGGCGAGAACCGCAAAAAACACAGACGCGTAGGGCGGGGCGAGGGGGCATGGCAACTACTTTCGACGGGGAGAGAGACCCTGGCTGACCTGCCCATGCGATGAAGCGGGTGCTGTAGTAGGCTGAGTCGCTCAGGGCATGGGCAGCGCGATTGTGTATCGTACCCGCTTGAGGGAAAATTCGAATGAAACAGGACCCAATAGACTTTGCGCGAAACCTAGACGCCCACACTGGCGAGGCTGTAGGGCTGTCCCTGACGCGGGATATTCCGTACAAAGACCCTGACCCGCAAGAGACCGCCGAGTGGGTCGAGGCTTTTTCTGCCGTCTGGCGACAGTCTGGGCCAGACCGCGCCGAACAACTGCTGCGTGTGCTCTGCGCTCAGGCAGAGCTTAAGGGCCTTGCCATACGGCCCAAGGCTGTCTCTGGGTACTGCAACACTATTGGGCTGGACAGGCAGCCCTTCTATCCGGGCGATCTGGCCCTGGAGGAAAGGATCGCCGCCATTATTCGCTGGAACGCCCTGGCGATGGTGGTGCGGGCTAATCGCCGTGCAGGCGAACTCGGGGGTCATATCGCGAGCTATGCCAGCGCGGCAGACCTGTTTGAAGTGGGCTTTCAGCACTTCTGGCGCGGGGCAGAGTCGGCCTTGCCCTCTAGTGGCCTCGGGCGTGGCGGCGACCTGGTCTTCATGCAGCCTCACAGTGCCCCAGGAATCTATGCACGCGCCTTCTTAGAGGGGCGGCTCTCAGCCGCCGCTCTTGACCACTATCGCCGTGAGCTTGTGGGGGAGGAGGCAGGCGCCCGTGGGCTTTCGAGCTATCCGCATCCCTACCTGATGCCCGACTTCTGGCAGTTCCCGACGGGTTCGATGGGACTGGGCCCTATCCAGTCAATCTATCAGGCGCGCTTCATGCGTTACCTAACCCACCGTGGCCTCTTGGACTGCACGGCACGGCGGGTCTGGGGCGTATTTGGTGACGGTGAGATGGACGAGCCCGAGAGCATGAGTGCGCTCACCCTGGCCGCCCGGGAGGGGCTGGATAACCTCACCTGGGTTATTAACTGCAACCTGCAACGGCTCGACGGCCCAGTGCGCGGCAACGGCCGCATCATTGATGAGCTTGAGCAGCTTTTCTCAGGCGCAGGCTGGCATGTCATCAAGGTGATATGGGGCAGCGACTGGGATCCACTTTTCGCACGGGATCACTCCGGCGCATTGCTAAGGGCCTTTGCCCAGACCGTCGATGGTCAGATGCAGACCTTCGCCGCCAAAGATGGGGCCTTTAACCGCGAGAACTTCTTTGGCCAGAGCCCCGAGCTGGCCGCCCTGGTTGCCGACATGACCGATGCCCAGATAGACCGGCTTAAGCGTGGGGGGCATGACCTGGTAAAAATCTACGCCGCCTATGCCGCCGCTGTTGCCCATCGGGGGCAGCCTACGGTGATTCTTGCCCACTCCAAAAAAGGCTATGGCATGGGCAGCGCTGGCCAGGGCCGTATGACCACCCACAGCCACAAGAAACTCGAAGATGATGAGCTCATTGCCTTTCGCGATCGGTTCCACTTGCCGTTGACAGACCAACAGGCCGTCGACCTTGTCTTCTTGAATCCTGGTGATGAGAGCCCAGAGGTGCGTTACCTGAAGGCGCGGCGGGAGGCATTGGGCGGTCCTTTGCCCGCCCGGTACACCCAAACCGATACCGTGAACGTTCCTGCCCTCGCTGGGCTGGGTGACTTTGCCTTGAAGGCCAATGGCAAAGAAATGAGCACCACCATGGCGCTGGTGCGTCTGCTCGGCCAGTGGCTAAAGTCGCCCACGCTTGGGCCACGACTTGTGCCGATCGTGGCCGACGAGGCCCGTACCTTTGGCATGGCAAATCTGTTTAAGCAGGTCGGAATCTATTCCAGCCAGGGCCAGCGCTATGCGCCTGAAGATATCGGGTCGGTGCTGAGCTACCGTGAGGCTCTCGATGGCCAGATTCTCGAGGAAGGCATTAGCGAGGCCGGCGCGATCGCCAGTTGGATTGCCGCGGCGACAAGCTATAGCAACCACGGCCTTTCTATGCTGCCCATGTACATCTTCTACTCGATGTTTGGCTTTCAACGGGTGGGCGATCTTATCTGGGCGGCAGCCGACCAGAGCCCGCGCGGTTTTCTCTTTGGGGCTACCTCTGGCCGTACCACCTTGGCGGGCGAGGGACTGCAGCACCAAGACGGCACGAGCCTGCTCTGGGCCGCAACGGTACCAAACTGCAAGGCCTACGACCCTGCGTTTGCAGGCGAACTCGCCGTGATCGTGGACCATGGCATGCGCGCCATGTTGCAAGAACATAGCGATGCCTTTTATTACATCACCGTCACGAACGAAAACTATGCCCAGCGCAGCCTTTTGCCCGAGCACCATGACGGGGTTGTGCGCGGAGGGTACCTACTGGACTGCCTTGGGCCGGGTAGCGGTGCTCCCGTTACCCTTTTGGCCTCGGGGGCTATTCTGGTCCAGGCGATCAGGGCGGCTGAGTCGCTTGCCCAAGAAGGCCTGCGCGTATTCGTCTACAGCATCACGAGCTGGACCAACCTGGCCCGTGATCCTGGCTATCTCCGGTGGCTTTTAGACCAGAGCCAGGGGCCTGTGGTGGCAGCCACCGACTATGTGCGGGCCGTGCCTGACCAGCTGCGCGAACACATTACTGCTGATCGCCGCTTCACTAGCCTGGGTACCGATGGCTTTGGCCGTAGTGACACCCGCGCGGCACTGCGGCGTTATTTTGGGGTCGATGCCGCCTCGATTGCCAATGCCGCACGCAATCGCCTTTATGATTCCTAAAAAGCGCACTACACACCAGGAGGAGACCTATGCAACTTACTGCGGCACAGCTTGAAGCCTTTGACCGAGATGGCTTTCTATTCTTTCCAGGCCTCTTTAGCCCTCAAGAGGTAAAGACACTGAACAGTGCGGTGCCTGAGCTCTACAGTCGGCGCGAAGCCTACAACGTTCGGGAAAAGGGCAGCGATGCGGTTCGTACCAACTTTGCTGCCCATATGTACAGCGCTCCGTTTGCCCGACTGGCGCGCCACCCCCGCATGATTAAGCCGGTGGAGCAGCTCTTTAATGAAAAGCTCTACATGCACCAGTTTAAGATCAACGGCAAGATGGCCTTTGAAGGCGATGTCTGGCAGTGGCACCAAGACTATGGCACCTGGCTCAACGACGACCTCATGCCCGAGCCGCGGGCCATGAATGTGGCGATCTTTCTTGACGAGGTCAATGAGTTCAACGGTCCGTTGATGTTTATTCCTGCAAGCCACAAGAAAGGCGTTCTTGAGGCCGGGCACGACCTCACCACCACAAGCTATCCCTTATGGACCATCGACCATGCGCTTATCTCGCAGCTCGTTGAGCGTGCCGGCGGACGCAATGGGGGCATTGTCAGCCCTCAGGGGCCCGCAGGCTCGATGATCCTTTTTCACAGCTGCCTCGTGCATGCCTCTACTAGCAACTTGTCGCCGTGGAATCGGGTGAGTGTTTATCTCAGCCTCTGCGCCGTGAGCAACCACATTCAGCGGCACAAACGCCCGGAATACATCGCCCACCGTGACTTCACGCCTATTGACTGTCTGCCAGATGACTGCCTGACGAAGGACTACCCGGTGGACCTTCCCTGGGGCAAGGGCATGCCCGGCTCGGCATTACAGACCTCTCTTGATCGGATTGCTGCGTGAGTCTGCATGTTCAGCTGCGTAAGCGGCAGGCCGAAGGGCGGCCGATTCGGGTGGGGCTTATTGGCGCCGGTAAGTTTGGCTCGATGTACCTTGCCCAGGTGCCACGAACGCCTGGCATTCATGTGGTGGGTATTGCCGATCTGTCTGTGGAAGGGGCCCGCAAGAATCTTGCCCGCGTCGGCTGGCCTGAGAATCAGACCCAGGCACGGTCGTTTGATGAGGCCCTCAAAAACGGCAGCACCTATATCTCAGAAGACTGGGAGGCACTGGTACGCCATCCTGCGATCGACGTCATTGTCGAGTCCACCGGCCATCCGATAGCCGCTGTCGATCACATTCTCGGGGCCTTCGATCACGGTAAGCATGTGGTTAATGTCACCGTAGAGGCCGATGCCTTCTGCGGTCCACTCTTGGCCCGCCGTGCCGAACAGAAAGGCCGCGTCTATTCCTTGGCCTTTGGCGATCAGCCTGCGCTGATATGCGACCTGGTCGACTGGGCACGTACCTGTGGCTTTCCTGTGGTGGCGGCGGGCCGAGGCCATAAGTGGCTGCCCCACTTTGCCCAGTCCACACCCGAGACGGTCTGGGGCTACTACGGCCTTACGCCCGAGCAGGCAGCGCGTGGTGGCTTGAACCCAAAGATGTTCAACAGCTTTCTCGATGGCTCAAAGCCCTCAATCGAATCCACTGCTGTGGCCAATGCCACCGGTCTTGGGGTGCCTAGCAACGGGCTGCTCTATCCGCCCGCAAGTGTGGAGGATATCCCGTTTGTTACCCGGCCGATCAGTGAGGGGGGCGTGCTTGAGCGTAAGGGCATGGTCGAAGTGATTTCCTCTCTCGAGAAGGACGGTCGCGCGATTCCCTATGACATCCGCATGGGCGTCTGGGTAACAGTTGAGGCCGAGACCGACTACATTAAAAACTGTTTTGAGGAGTACAACGCCCACACCGATCCCACAGGCCGGTATTTCACTTTGTATAAGCGCTGGCATCTTATTGGGCTTGAAGTCGGTCAGTCGGTGGCCAGTGTGGCACTACGTGGTGAGGCCACGGGCGTGGCTCTGGGATGGGTGGCCGATGTGGTGGCCACCGCCAAGCGCGACCTGCGTGTCGGTGAAATTCTCGATGGCGAGGGCGGCTACACCGTCTGGGGCAGGCTCTTGCCTGCGCAGACCTCGCGCGAGATTAATGGACTGCCCCTGGGCCTAGCCCATGGCATCAAACTGCGGCGCCCGGTGCCGCAGGGCCAGTCTCTCAGTTGGGACGATGTTGAGATCGTTGACTCGCCCGCCTATCGCCTGCGTCAGGAGATGGTGCATACGGCCTTCTAACAGGTCTTTAGCCTTACACTCAAGGCATGCTAAGAGAGTTTGTAATGCAACTGGTTCGTGACCTGGACCTCGGGGCTTTCGCGCCATGGGTCCTGGCGCTCGTTTCTTTTGTCAACGTGCTGGCAATTCTCACCCTGGCCTGGGCTGGCAGCTATGTCTTGCGCAGGGTCATTTCCCTTTTTCACCAAAGGCTGATCGAAAAGGCTGAGGGGCCAGAGGAACGACGCCGATTAGAGACCTTGCAGCGGGTCTTCCGTTACATCGCCACCGTAGTGATCTCTGTGGTGACGATCATGCTGGTGCTGGCGGAGGTGGGCATCTCGATTGCTCCGATTCTGGCAACGGCAGGGGTGGTTGGTCTTGCAGTGGGCTTTGGTGCCCAAAGCCTAGTGAAAGACTATTTCACTGGTTTTGTCATGCTAATTGAGAACCAGATTCGGGTGGGCGATATTGTCGAGATCTCTGGAAAGTCTGGGCTCGTAGAGGAACTTACCCTACGCTACGTGCGCCTGCGCGACTATGAGGGCGCTGTGCATTTCGTTCCGAACGGTACGATTGCTACCGTTACCAACCGCAGTCGTTTGTTTGCCTATGCCGTCATGGATATCGGTGTCGCTTACAAAGAAGATGTCGATAGGGTCTATTCGGTGATGCGTCGATGTGCGGCTTCTCTGCGTGACGACCCATTGTTGGGCCCAAAGATTCTCGATGAGCTTGAGATTGCGGGTGTAGACCAGTGGGCGGATTCTGCGGTGGTGATTCGTTGTCGTATAAAGACTGTTGCCTTGGAGCAGGCGGGCGTGCGGCGCGAGTTTCTGCGACGGCTAAAGCGTTCGTTCGATGAAGAGATGATTGAGATTCCCTTCCCACATCGCACCGTTTATACGGTTCCCGCTGCTTTGCCTGCGCAGCATCCCGAGACCAAGGGTTAGTGAAGCCAAGCCTTAATACTCTTGCTCGTCGCAGAGACTGTCTTGAGAGGCTGCTACAGGTAGTACCAGCCCATCACCGTCATAAGGCTAGAGCCTGCTATCAGCCCAGGAAAGAGCCCGCGAAAGGGACGATAAGGCCAGACCATAATGACGAGGGCGACGGCTAGACAGAGCAGCCTGGCCCACAAGGGTATCTGGGCAAGCAGGCCTACCGGCAGCATCACGATGCGAAATACAAGTCCCGCCACCATCGCATAGGTAACACAGGATATCCATTGAAAGAACTCAGAGTCGGTACGCACGCGCCCAGAGAACACGACGCCCAAGGCGCGCCAGGCGTAGGTGCCCAGGGCTGCGGCAATTACGAGCCAGAGTTCGGTCATGACGGGTCTTGGATGGTGGTCCGTTGCCGAAGCCGCTGCACGGCATAGGCAAGGCTGCCGCCGATAAGGCCCGAGACAATCAGGCTGTAGGAAGGGGACACGAGGTAGCTCAATGGCCCCAAAACGGCCCCCGCAACAATCGCCAGTCGAAATCCGGTGGGCCGAACCTCTGTGAAGCTCAAGAGAAAAAACAAAGGATTTAAAAAGACTAGGGCGAGGGTCAGGGGGCCGGGCACATGCCCAGCCATTAGGTACCCCAGAGCCGTTCCGGGGGTACAGACCGCCCAACAGACCAGGCCAAACCCAAAGAAGTAGGGCTGCCGGTCTTGCGGCGCCAGTCGTGGAAAGGACCGCACGGCGATGGCCCAGGAGGTCATGGCCACGAGGTGCGCCATGAGAAAAAGTCTGCCGGTGCGGTGTTCTGCCGGAATCTGCGGAATAACGGTAAGCATCATGGGCAAGAAACGGGCCGCCGTCAGGGCCGCGGCCAGGCTTACCAAAAGACCCGAGGCCCCTACTGCAAACATCTCGGCCATCACGATCTGGCCCGGCAGTGCATAAATAAGGGCGCTAGAGGCAACGCTTGACCAGAAGGACATGCCGACACTCTGGCTTAGGGCCCCAAACCCAACCATCCCGGCAAAAAGAACTACGGCTGGTGCGCCAAGGGCCACCCAAACCCCTTCACGAAAGGCGGCCCTCGGAGAGGCAAATGGGGTAGGGCCGGGATCGGGGTCATGCGCAGACATGCCGGGATTGTAAGATGCAGGCCATGCGTCTCCCGATCTTCTCCTGGCTTTATCAGCGCGTCATGGCATGGTCTCGGCATCCGAGGGCCCCATGGTTTCTAGGGGGCCTGAGTTTTATGGAGTCGTCATTCTTTCCCATTCCGCCCGACGTCATGCTCGCGCCGATGAGTCTTGCGCGACCAGACAAGGCTGTCTGGTTTGCGACGATCACCACGGTCACCTCGGTTTTAGGCGGGTTGTTTGGCTACTTTATCGGGGCGCTCGCCTTTGACTGGATTGCCGACTGGCTGACCGCGAGTCGCTACTGGGGCCCCTATGAAACCGCCCAGTCTTGGTTCCTGCAGTGGGGCTTCTGGGCAGTACTAGTCGCTGGTTTTTCGCCTATTCCCTATAAGGTATTCACCATTGCCGCGGGCGTCGCGGGGCTGCCGCTGGTGCCTTTTGTGTTGGCGTCGCTGCTGGGGCGGGGCGGGCGCTTTTATCTGGTGGCCCTGCTCATGCGCTGGGGCGGGCCGGCTATGGAGTCCTGGCTTTTTCGTTGGGTGGAACGTCTCGGATGGGCCACCGTGGTCCTACTGGCAGTGGCTATTGGGGTTCGGGCCTGGGCGTTTTAGACGCTGGTCCACCGCGCATCACCATCCACACCCCAACAGCGGTGGCGGCCATTCCGAGCACAGTTCCCACCGTAATCGGCTCATCGAAGAGGGCCCAGGCCATTGCTGCCGTTGTCGGGGGTGTAAGGTAGAGCAGTCCCGCGACCTGGGTCGCCGCCCCCTCTCGAATGAGAACGAACAATAAAGAGATCGCACCGATCGATATCGCCAAAATAGACCAGACCAGGGCCCCGATCAACTCAGGGTGCCAGGTAACCTCTCGGGTCTCGAAGAGAAAGGCAAAGGGCAGCGTTACTGCCGCCGAGGCCGCAAACTGAATGAGGCTGCCCGTTCGCAGGTCGAAGTCGGGGCAGGCACGCTTTTGATACAAGGTGCCCGCTGTAATACTCAACAAGGCGAGCACGGCAAGCCCAATACTTAGCGCGGTGAGCCCCACCAGGTCTAGCTTGGCCCATACCACCAGTGCCACCCCCAGCAGACCCAGCAGCAGGCCCAGCCATTGCCGGGGCTGTAGCCTTTCTTGCACCAGGCCTGCCAGACAGGCCGTCATGATCGGCTGCAGCCCCACAATGAGCGCGGCAAGCCCGGCAGTCATTCCGTCTTTTACGGCGGCCCAGACGCCACCAAGATAACCCGCCTGCAGCAGCACCCCAGCGATCGCGATCTTCCATACCAGGCTGCGGTCGGGCCAGGGCGCCTTCATGAGCCAGATCATGGGTAGCAGCAGCGCGATCACCCCCAGGAACCGAATGGAGAGAAAGGTCATCGGCTCCGCATAGGGCATGCCGTAACGGGCGACAATAAAGCCCGTGCTCCAGATCAAGACAAAAACAGCGGGAAAGCTTGCGCGCAGCGTGGGATGCATAATCGTGGATAATGCCTGAATGCAATTCAATGATCTCGGCCTGCACGCGGAACTGCTGCGGGCCATTGTCGAGGCGGGCTACACCACGCCAACCCCCATTCAAGAGCAGGCTATACCCCACGTGCTTGCGGGACACGATGTCATGGGCGCCGCCCAGACCGGAACCGGCAAGACTGCGGCCTTCACTCTTCCCATTCTGCACCGCCTGATTCCTCAAGCCAGTGCCAGTGCCTCGCCGGCGCGTCACCCTGTGCGTGCGCTGATGCTTGCGCCCACGCGGGAACTGGCCGACCAGATCTTTCAAAACGTGTCTCAGTATGCCCGTTACACCCAGTTGCGCAGCGCCGTGGTCTTCGGGGGCATGGATATGGCACCACAGACGGCGGCCTTGCGTACTGGGGTTGAAATTCTCATTGCCACGCCTGGTCGGCTTCTCGATCATGTGCAGCAAAAGACGGTGAACCTGTCTCAGGTCTCTTTGCTGGTACTCGATGAGGCAGACCGGATGCTCGATATGGGCTTTCTGCCAGACCTGCAGCGGATCGTTAACCTGTTGCCGGAATCGCGACAGAGCCTGCTTTTTTCGGCCACCTTCTCGCCTGAGATTCGCAAGCTTGCCAAGACCTTTTTGAAGGACAACCCGGTTACGGTCGAGGTCGCTAGGCGCAATGCTACCGCGGAAAACGTGACCCAAAAGGTCTATAAGGTTGACCGCGCAGAGCGCAAACGCCAGGCGGTCGTGCAGATCATTAAGCAGCAGGGCCTCAAGCAGGTCATTGTCTTTACCAATACCAAGATCGGCGCAAGCCGGTTGGCCCGTGAACTCATTCGCGAGGGCATCGCCGCCGATGCTATTCACGGCGATAAAAGCCAGGGCGAGCGCCTGGCCACGCTGGAAAACTTCAAACAGGGGCAGGTCGAAGTGCTGGTGGCCACCGACGTGGCGGCACGCGGGCTCGATATTGCCGAACTGCCCGCAGTGATCAACTATGACATCCCCTATGCGCCGGAAGACTACATCCACCGCATAGGCCGTACCGGTCGCGCGGGGGCCTCCGGCCAGGCCATATCGATCATGACCAGCCTCGATGAGCGCCTGGTAAGCGATGTTGAGGCACTTGTGGGGAAAAAGCTCGGCCGAGAGACCCTGCATATCGATCTGCCAGAACCCGACGCTCTCGCGCCTCGTGGCCGTCGGGACGACTGGAGCAGTTCTGAGCGCAGAGGCACCGATAAAAGGCCTTCGCGGCTCATCAGTCGCCCCTCGGTGCGAGCGCCTGCACCGCCTTCCGACCCCCTTTTTTCGCAGCCCTACCAGGAACCGGCTACTACGGCAGTGGCAACTGCCATGCCAGCGTCTTCAACGGCGGCTCCAGGTCAGGCAAAAATTGCGGTGCCTCGGGCGGGTGTCGGCAGTCTGTTTTCGGGGCTGCGTAAGCCGGGGGTGGTTCCGGTGCTTCTGGGGGGAAAGCCCAAGTAAGTTCGGCCGGCATATAGGCTAAGCGCGCTGTCGTGAACGTCAGCGCAGGAACGCCTGGGCATGGGGCCTTACCTGCTCTAGCCAGTCGGCAGGCATATGGCTCTCCAGGTGCTGCCAGGCTGCGCTCTTTTGCCTTCGCACAGCCTGTAGTGACCCTTCCAGTGCCGGCGCAAGGCTTTGTTTGGAGAGCTTCTGGCCCAGCGGGTTCACCATTACAGGCACATGTAGTACTACTGGCCTATCAAGCCCCAGGGCCTCTTGTAAGGCCCGGTGTCGGGGTAGTGCCGTTGCAAGGTCCGACCCGCGCAGGATGCGGGTTATGCCTTGAAAGGCATCATCGACCACCACCGCCAGGTGGTAGGCCCAGAGCCCGTCGACCCGCCGGATCACGAAGTTGTCCTGGGCCTGCGCCAAGGGGTTAAAAAACCGCCAGGCATGGCGCTCCTGCGCACCCACCGCAGGCGCGGGCGGACGACATGTACCGGGGTAGAGGTACTCACCATCCTCGTTGGCGATGAGGCCCCACAAAGCCGCCTGTTGGCTGATCTGGTTTCGGCTGCACCGGCACCGAAAGGCCATGCCTTTGGTGATCAGGCGATCAAGCGCCTGTTGGTAGGCCGGAATGGCTAACGCCGCAGTCTCGCTGGCCCGCAGAGGCGTTGCAGACCCTGTGGCTGCACTTCGGTCGCTCTGGTAGAGCACGCCATCGGCGCGACCGCCCTTGTCTTGTGGCCAAGGGTCCCAGAGCAGGCCATGGTCTAAAAGCTGCGCAAGAATCTGGGCGGCGGCCTGCGGTACCTCACGGGGCGGGTCGAGGTCTTCCATGCGCAGCCACCAGGCAAGCCCGTGGGCCTTGGCATCCAGGTAGCTTGCCAGGGCGGTTACCAAGGACCCCAGGTGCAAAGGCCCGGTGGGGGAGGGCGCGAACCGACCGGCCATAGGCGCGGCCCTGCTGCTCTAGTGGGCGAGGATTTTCTGAAACGAGGCCTCGGCCGCCTCTTGCAGCATCTCCAGGGGCTCGCCCTGATGCTGAATCGACAGAAACCCCGCCTCATAGGCCGAAGGCGCCAGATAGACCCCGCGATCCAGCATGGCATGAAAGAACCGGCTGAACATCTCGCGATCGCTTGCGGTGACGTCATCAAGGGTCTTGGGCAGGCTCTTGCTGAAGTAGATGCCAAACATGCCCCCGACGCTGTCGGCCGAAAAGTTTTCAATACCGGCAGCGCGTGCGGCCTTCACCAGTCCCTGCATGCAGTCCTGGGTAATCTGCGTGAGGGTCTCAAAAAACTTCGGCTGCGAGACAATTTTGAGCGTCGCAAGGCCTGCGGCAACCGCCACAGGGTTGCCCGAGAGCGTGCCTGCCTGATAGACCGGCCCTAGGGGCGCCACCATCTGCATGATCTCTTTTCTTCCGCCAAAGGCGCCTAAGGGCATGCCGCCGCCGATTACCTTGCCTAGCGTTGTCATGTCGGGTGTGATGCCAGTAAGACCCTGCACACCCTGGGCGCCCACCCGAAAGCCGGTCATAACCTCATCAAAGATCAGTACCGCACCTGCCTGCGTGCATTGCGCGCGCAGGGTTTCGAGAAATCCAGGAACCGGTCGCACCAGGTTCATATTGCCTGCGATCGGCTCAACAATGACGGCAGCAATGTCTCTGCCATGGGCGGTAAAGCAGGCCTTTACGCCGTCGATGTCGTTGTAATTCAAGACCAATGTCTCTGCGGCAAACGATTCCGGCACACCGGCCGAAGTAGGGTTCCCGAAGGTGAGCAGACCCGAACCGGCCTTTACCAAAAGGCTATCCACGTGGCCGTGGTAGCAGCCCTCAAACTTCACAATCTTGTTGCGACCGGTATAGCCACGGGCTACGCGAATCGCCGACATGGTGGCCTCGGTGCCGCTTGAGGTAAGGCGCATCATTTCCATGGACGGCAGATGGTCGCGCACCCATTCGGCAAGCTCGACCTCGCCCCGGGTGGGTGCCCCAAACGATAATCCGCCCTCTGCCGCCTGCTGCACGGCGTCGATCACCTCGGGATGGGCATGGCCGACGATGGCCGGACCCCAGGAGCAGATGGTGTCGACATAGCGGTTGCCATCGGCGTCCCAGAGATAGGGCCCCTGCGCCTTGGCAAAGAACCGTGGCGTGCCGCCAACCGACCGAAAGGCCCGCACGGGCGAGTTCACACCACCGGGAATGGTCTTCTGCGCCTGGGCAAAAAGGGCTTCGCTGGTGGCGATCGATGGCTGGGTCATAGTGGCTTGTCTCCCTGAAAGTTTAGAATGCCGGTTTTCAATGGCATTTTAGGGCCCCGGACTGATGAAGACTTACATGTGTTTAATCTGCGGTTGGATCTACGACGAAGCGGCAGGCCTTCCCGATGAGGGCATTGCGCCCGGAACCGCCTGGGAGGATGTGCCTATTACCTTTACCTGCCCCGAATGTGGCGCCCAGAAGTCCGACTTCGAGATGGTCGAAATTTAGGGCTTCGCCCGGCGTTTCCTGGCGCAAGGTGTAGAGCGTCAGCACGGCGCCGTTAGCGCAGCGCTCGCGCGAATTCCTAAGGCGTAGCCCCTGCCTTCACCACAGAGAACCGGGCCAGCGTTCTTCTGCGGGCGGCGTCATGGTCCACGATCGGTGCCGGATAGGTCTCCCCGATGCGCACACCAGCATCCTGAAGCACCAAGGGCGGGGCCATCCACGGGGCATGTCGATACCGGGCAGGAAGCGCGGCTAGCTCGGGTATGTATCGGACGATAAATTCGCCCTTCGGGTCAAACTTCTCACTCTGGCTGATCGGGTTGAAGATGCGAAAGTAAGGCTGGGCATCGCACCCTGTAGAGGCTGCCCATTGCCAGCCACCGTTGTTGGCCGAGAGGTCAAAATCGTTGAGCAGGCGGGCGAAGTACCGCTCGCCTTCGACCCAATGGATCTCTAAGTCTTTGGTGAGAAAGCTTGCCACCACCATTCGCAGCCGGTTGTGCATATAGCCAGTCTGGTTTAGCTGCCGCATGGCTGCGTCTACGAGGGGGTAGCCGGTGCGGCCCGCGCACCAGGCGCTAAAGTCTCGCGCGAAGGCATCGGGGTTTTTAAACTCGGCATGGCCAGAGACAGTGACAGAGACCGCGGCCTGCGCCTCAGACGGTTCCCATGGCCTACCCCCCAAGAAGGCCTCGCCTGTGCTGCCGATACGCCAGGCCACCCGATCGTATTCTGGGCGAAAACTTCGCCGCACCACTTTCGGGAAATTAGCCAGTATCTGCATATAAAAGTCCCGCCAGATGAGCTCCGACAGCCAGGTCTGGGCGCCTTCGGCCTGCCCAGGGTTCTGGGCAATTGCTGCCATGGCAGCGCGCACCAGCGCGCGGATACTCACCGTTCCGAAGCGCAGGTGCACCGAGAGATAAGAAGGACCCTTTACCGCGGGAAAGTCACGGGCGGTCTTATACCGTGCTATGCGGCTCAGAAACTCTTTAAGCAGCACCTCTGCTGCAGCCGGGCCCGCACCAAGCCGCAGGTCGTCTAAGGCCTTCGGGTCGAATCCAAAGACCGACAGTGTGGGCAATGGCTGCTGTGCCTCAGGCCCCCGCCAGAGCCGCGCGGGGCCCAGACCCGCGCAGGAGCGTTCCGCATAGTCTGCGGGGGTCAGGCGTTTAAGCCAGGCGTTCTTGTACGGCGTGAACACTGAAAACGGCCGCCCGGTGCCGGTAAGCACCTCCTGGCGCTCGAAGATGCTCTGGTCTTTGATGCGCACCATGGCCACACCCAGGGCTCTGAGCTGCTGCTCCACGGCTGCGTCGCGAAGCAGAGCGTCGGGCTCGTCATCGCTGGCATAGACCACCCGCACGGCATTTAGGCTGCGCGCCAAGGCAGGGATCTCCTCGCGCGCCTGTCCTATGCGGACCACGAGCCCTGATCCCCAGCCCATAAGCGCCTCATGCAGCGTCTGTAGGCTCGCCCAGATAAAGCCAAGCCGCCTGTCAAAGCTCAGGCCCGTTGGGCTTTGCGGCGCCGCCTGCCTGAGCGGCGCCAGAATCTCTTGGTCAAAGACAAAGCTCAGAATAATCTGCTCCGGGTGCCTGAGGGCCTCGGCCAGGGCGCCGTGGTCGGCAAGACGAAGGTCGCGACGCAGCCATACGATCTGAGTTTTCGGCAGGGCCATGGTCTTTGGTTCCTTTCACGGGGCATCCAAGGGTAGAATCAGCCTCATGGCTCAGCGCTGGACAGACAATATGCCCATAGGTACACGTATCCTCGATGATGATGAACCCGTAAGCCGCGACTCTGGAGACTTTCCCAGTGTAGCGGGGCAACTGCTGGTTGCCATGCCCTCGCTTATCGACCCGCATTTCGGCGGAACGGTTGTCTACGTGGCCGAGCACACCCCGCGAGGGGCCATGGGACTGGTGATCAACCGACCAGCAGACATGAATCTGGGCAGCCTTTTTTCTCGCATCGACCTCCACGCCCAGACCTCAAACCTCTCTGTCCAGCCGGTCTATGTGGGGGGCCCGGTGCAGACCGACCGCGGCTTCGTGCTGCATGAGCCCGTGGGCCATTGGAGTTCTACGCTTAAGGTCGCCGAGGGCATTGGCCTTACCTCCTCTCGGGACGTTCTTGAGGCCGCCTCGCAGGGAAGGGGTCCGTCCCGGTTTTTGGTTACCCTGGGCTATTCCGGCTGGGCCGCAGGCCAGCTTGATGCCGAACTTGCCTCCAATTCCTGGCTTACGGTTCCGCTGGTGCAAACGGGCCTGCTCTTCGATATTCCCCCTGAAGACCGGGTGAGTGCAGCGTTTCAGCTGCTAGGCGTTGACCCATTAAACCTCTCTGGGGCGGTTGGTCACGCCTAACGCCCCTCAGGTCGGTCCTCAGACCTGGCTTGCCTTTGACTTTGGAACCACCCGTATTGGCGTTGCGATTGGTAATAGCCTTACCCAGGGTGCCCGCCCGCTTACCGTTATTAACTCTTCGCCCACCGCTGCCCGCTTTTCTGCCATAGCCCGGCTGATTCAAGAGTGGCAGCCCAGTCGGCTCTTGGTGGGGCTTCCGGTCTACCCCGACGGCGCCCCCCACCCCTTTGCCGCCCCCTGCCAGCGGTTTGCCCGGCAGCTTTCAGGCAGGTTTGGCCTGCCCGTGGTCATGGCCGATGAGCGCTACACTTCGGCCTTGGCATTAGGCCAGGACGATCAGATCGACGCCCAGGCGGCCGCGATTCTTTTGCAAGGGTATCTTCATGCCGCGATCGATTCAGCTTAACCAGAAAGGCCAGTTGCACCACCTATTGTCCACTGAGGGGCTGCCGCGAGCCATTGTGATGCAGATCCTCGATCGGGCCAGTGACTTCCTTGTCTCGGATGGACAAGGCGGGTTTGAGGTCAAGAGCCAGCCGCTGCTTGCAGGCAAGAGCATTTTTAATATTTTCTTTGAGAACTCTACCCGCACCCGAACAACCTTTGAGATTGCGGCAAAGCGGCTTTCTGCCGATATCGTGAACTTAAATGTGAATGCCTCGAGCACGGCTAAAGGCGAGTCGCTGCTTGATACCATCGATAACCTTGCCGCAATGCAGGCCGACATGTTTGTGGTGCGACACAGTCAGAGTGGAGCGCCCTACCTGATTGCTCGGCACATCAACCAGGTGGCCCCGCAGATTCACATTATGAATGCCGGCGATGGCCGCCATGCGCACCCCACCCAGGCGCTCTTAGACATGTTTACCATCCGTCACTTTAAGGGTGATTTCAGCCAGATACGGGTGGCGATTGTCGGTGACGTGCTGCACTCACGGGTCGCGCGATCAGGCATTCATGCCCTGACCACCTTGGGCGTACCTGAGATTCGGGTGATTGCGCCCAAGACGCTGCTGCCCGCGGGCCTTGCCGAGATGGGGGTGCAGACCTTTACCGATCTGAATAAGGGGCTGCAAGAAGTTGACGTGATCATGATGCTGCGGCTGCAGAACGAGCGCATGCGCGGGGCCTTGCTGCCAAGCCCACAGGAGTACTTCAAGCACTATGGGCTCACCGAGGAACGCCTGCGGCAGGCTCATCCCAAGGCCATCGTGATGCACCCGGGACCGATGAACCGCGGGGTCGAGATTGACTCCGCCGTGGCCGATGGCGGGCAGTCGGTGATTCTGGCGCAGGTTACTTTTGGTATTGCCGTGCGCATGGCGATCATGGATATTCTGAATCAGTCGGGCCACTGAGCGCACCTATTGAAAATCTCGTTATGACCGCCCCACCACAACGGTTTCTTGATCCTACCCCGCCGCGTATTGCCATGCTGGGTGGCCGCGTGATCGACCCAGTGTCGGGCCTGGATGCCCCCCGTGACCTGTTTCTCGCAGGCGGCAGTCTGGTGGCCATACTGCCTTCCGGCCAGAAGCCCGACGGGTTTACCGCCGAGCAGACCATCACGCTTTCCGGGCAGGTGGTTGCGCCCGGTCTTGTCGATCTCTGCGCCCGGCTGCGGGAACCGGGGTTTGAGTACCGGGCCACCCTCGAGTCAGAGATGCAGGCCGCTGTCGCGGGAGGAGTCACCCGGCTTGTCTGCCCCCCCGATACCGATCCCCCGCTCGATGAACCCGGGTTGGTGGAGATGCTCAAGCACCGGGCACGGGGCCTTGCCCAGGCCCATGTACACCCTCTGGGGGCGCTTACGGTGGGTCTTGCAGGCGAGCAACTCACCGAAATGGCAGAGCTTACCGAGGCAGGCTGCGTGGGCTTTTCCCAGTCTCTTCGTCCCCTGGTAGATACGCAGGTGCTGTATCGGGCCATGCAGTACGCCAGTACCTTTGACTATGCGGTCTGGCTCTACGCCCGCGATCCCTGGCTCGGCGCCTCGGGCGTGGCCCATGGGGGGCCCCTGGCGGGCAGGCTGGGGCTGCCTGCTGTTCCGGTGGCCAACGAGACCATTCGGCTGCTTACCTTGTTTGAACTGGTGCGGATTACCGGGGTACGTATGCACCTGTGCCGATTGTCTTCGGCCGCAGGCATCGACCTATTGCGCAAGGCCAAGGCCGAAGGCTTGCCCGTGACAGCCGATGTATCGGTGCACCACCTGCATCTGATCGACCTTGATATCGGTGACTACGACTCCAACCTTCGGGTAGACCCGCCGTTTCGCAGCCAGCGCGACCGTGTGGCTATTCGGGCAGCCTTGTTAGACGGTACCGTCGATGCGGTCTGCTCCGACCATTCCCCGGTAGATGATGACGCCAAGCAGCTGCCGTTCGGTGAGGCCGAGCCTGGTGTCATTGGCCTGGAGCTTTTGCTACCCCTGGTGCTTGCGTGGGCCCGTGAAGAAAAAATTTCGCTGGTGCAGGCGCTGGCGCGGGTCACCCAAAAGCCCTCTGACATCCTTGGCCGCGACAGCGGACGGCTGCGAGTAGGCGGGCAGGCCGACCTCTTTGTCTTTGACCCCGAGTTACCCTGGGTAGTCACTAATGACACCTTAAAGTCGCAGGGGCGTAATACGCCCTACCTGGGGCGTGAGCTCGAGGGCCGGGTGCTTGCCACCGTGGTCGAAGGCCGGCTGGTTTTCCAGGCCCCATCGCCTGCAGCTTCTTCGTAGGCCTAGGGCGTTTTGCCTCACTGATACGGGCGTTAGGTAATGCAGCGGTATAGTCCGCCTCGGGCGGCTCTGCGGTTGGGCTGGCGCTTTCCGGTACTTTTTTGCTGGATGGTTCTGGGCCTTACCTGGGCGCTGACTGGCTTTCGGTTTCTTGGGCCCAAGGGAAGGTCATGGAGCATCCGCACCTTTGCCCGCGGGCTTCTCGCGGTCTGTAGCGTACGCCTCGTGGCAGATAGCCCCGAGAGTATTCCCGCACCGGCGTTGTTGGTGGGCAATCATGTCTCATGGCTCGATATCTTTGTGGTCCATGCGCTAGAGCCTGTCACCTTCATTGCCAAGTCGGAGATTCGATCCTGGCCGGTGATCGGCACGCTGGTATCTGCTTCGGGAACCTTATTTATCGAGCGGGGAAGCCGCTCTGCCATGCCTCAGGTGATCGCCCAGGCGCAGCGGCGGTTTTCTCAAAACGAGCGGGTAATGTTTTTTCCAGAGGGAACGACCAGCGATGGGCAGTCCCTTTTAAAGTTTCATTCCAGCCTTTTTGTACTCGCCGAGCGGGCTGCCGAACTGCCAGTGGTGCCAGTCAGTATTCGCTACTCGTCTCGGCGTACAGCCTATGTGGGCGATATGACCCTGCTGGGCTCCATGGTTGCCATTCTCTCGGGCCCTGCTGTTGAGGTGAGGCTGCAGATTCAACCGGCACTGGCGACTGATGATCGCAAACGGCAGGCGCTCGCCAAGGCCGCGCACCGTAGCGTGGCTCGCGGACTGGAACTCTAACGGCCTGGGAGTTCTAGCTGAGCGGTCTAGCAAAGGAGCCTAACTGAGGGACTCTAGGGCAGACTGCTGAAACACCGCCTCATCTTCGAGTCGCACCGCCGTAAGATATCCGCCCCAGGCGCATCCGGTGTCAATACCAAGAAGCCCGGGCGTTCGAAGCAGGCCCAAGGTTGACCAATGCCCAAAGACGATGCGCTGTCTGCGGGTAACTCGGCCGTGTGCAGAAAACCAAGGCGCAAGCTCTGCTGGCGCCAGGCTTGGTGAGACCTTGCACTTAAAGTCAAGACTTCCATCGGGCTTAAGATACCGCAGTCGCGTCAGCACATTGACGATCATGCGGTAGCGGGCACCGCCTCGGAGGCCTTCCTTCCAGTGGCCTGGTCCGTTGCCATAGATCTCGTGCAGAAAGTCCTGCCAGTGACTGCTACGTAGCCGCCTTGCCACTTCTTCTGCCAGCGCCAGGGTTTTTGCAATCGACCAGCCCGGCAAGACTCCGGCATGCACCATCAGGGTTTTGCCCTGCGCATGGGCAAGCGGCTGATACCGTATCCAGTCAATAAGGTCATCGCGATCGGCGGCCTGCAGCACGTCGTGCATGGTGTCACTCGGCTGTATGGGGCGGGCGCCACTGGCCACCGCCAAGAGATGCAGGTCGTGGTTGCCCAGCACCACTTGGGCCTGAGGGCCTGCAGCCCGAATGAGTCGAATGACTTCGGCAGACTCCGGGCCGCGGTTAACCAGGTCGCCCACAAACCAGAGCCGGTCCGAGTGCGGCCGAAAAGACAGCCTATCGACCAAGGCCTTGAGGCTCTCGGCGCAGCCCTGAATATCTCCAATTGCATACGTGGCCATACGCGGCATCGTAAAATAAAAAGTAGTGTTTCGTGTCGATCTTCCGATCTGCGTCTTTGGTTTCGGTTTATGTTGTCGTTTAAACGAATGATTTGTCTCAGCAGGCCCTTTTTCTAGTGCACCTTTATGATCACCCCGGCCCTATTTTCATTTTCTTGCGGCCGCTCCCGTTACCTCTTTTTTTAGGCGAGCGTATCCCTCATGACAGCAAACCCTTCGCCTGGAGCGAACCCGCCAGACATCTCGGTCGTGGTTTCTCGGGCAATTTTTAAGGCCTACGATATTCGTGGGGTTGTCGATAAGACGCTTACCGAAGATACCGTGCGGCGGATTGGGCTGGCCTTGGCGGAAAAGATTCGCGGGCACGGCCTGCACCAGTGCGTGGTGGGCCGAGATGGTCGCCTCTCGGGCCCACGGCTGCAGGCCGCACTCTCCGAGGGGCTGGTCTCGGGGGGTGTCGATGTCATCGATATCGGCTGTGTTCCCACTCCGGTGGTCTACTTTGCCACCCATTTTTTGAAAACAGGAACCGGTGTGGCCATTACGGGTAGCCACAACCCGCCGCAGTACAACGGCCTAAAGATGATGGTGGCGGGCAGCACCCTTGCCGGGGAAGAGATTCAGGGGCTGTATCAGTCTATTGTTGCTGCGGCTAAGGCCCCCTTGCAGGGTGGTTCTTACGCAGGGCCAAGAGGCGGGATCTCTGCGCAAGATGTCGTGCCTGCCTACCGTGACCGTATTTTGTCTGATGTGCGCCTGGCGCGGCCCTTGCGCATTGGCGTGGACTGCGGCAATGGCGTTGCCGGCGCCATTGCACCCGCCTTGATTGCGGAGTTGGGCTGCACAGTGGTGCCGCTTTTTTGTGAGGTGGATGGCAACTTTCCCAACCACCACCCCGACCCCGCAGACCCCCATAACCTGGAAGACCTGATTCGCGCGGTGAAAGACCAAGACCTTGATCTGGGCCTTGCCTTCGATGGCGATGGCGACCGGCTGGGTGTGGTCACCCGCAAGGGTGAGATTATCTGGCCCGATCGGCAGTTGATGCTCTATGCGGCCGATGTCTTAGCCCAACGGCCCGGTGGGCAGATCATCTACGACGTGAAATGCACGCGCCACCTTGCCTCATGGATACAAGACCATGGTGGTCAAGCCCTGATGTGGCGAACCGGCCACTCGCTGATTAAGGCCAAGCTTAAAGAGACCGGCGCACCGCTGGCTGGCGAGATGAGCGGGCATATCTTTTTTAATGACCGCTGGTTTGGCTTTGATGATGGCCTTTACACGGCGGCCCGTCTGCTTGAAATTTTGTCGCGGGTAGAAGACCCTAGCAGCACCTTGCATGCCCTGCCCAACGCCACCAGTACCCCAGAGCTGCAGATTAAAACCAAGGAAGGCGAAAACTACACCCTTGTAGACTTACTTAAGAATAAGGCCGACTTCCCAACATCGCGCGAACGCATTCTGATCGATGGTATTCGCGTGGAATATGAAGACGGCTTTGGCCTTGCCCGCCCTTCTAACACCACCCCGGTGGTTGTCTTGCGGTTTGAGGCAGACAACGCCGCGGCTCTTGCCCGGATACAGGCAGAGTTTCGGGCGGTGCTGACACACTTGGCGCCTGGGCTTGTGCTACCTTTTTAGTCAGCTTCCTTGCGGAATCTGGGCTAGCAAGCGATAGTGACGAACCGTAATAAATGAGAGCATAACGACAGCAAAGGTCACGAATACCGTTCGGAACGCATTGGTGTGCATCACGGCCACCGATAAACCAAATTCGAGATACAAAGGCACCAGAAGCAGACCGATGGTGCTGCAGGTTTTTATCGTCTGATCGGTATGATTACGCCATCGCCAAAACGAAAGCCAGATGCCCGCGTAGGCGCCGAGTAAGGCAATTACGCCAAGTACGCCGCCTCCCAACAGAGCGCTCAAGATCTCGTTCTCGCCAGGCCTTATTTTTGTGTCGGATGCGGCATAGGCAACCAGCTTGGGGTGATAAAGACCCCCATCGAGTTTTTCCTCCCAGCGTTGAAGCGATCCCTCTGTACCGTGTCCGAGCCATGGTTTCTCGGAGATGATGTGCAGGCTCAGTTTCCATATCTCAAATCGAATACTGACGGAGTCGTCGATCACATTGCCAGTCTGAAGCCAATGCACTGCGCCATTGATACCCGTCACCAAGCGATCCTTGACCACGTGGGAAGGTGCGAGTAAAGCAACTACTGTGATGAACAAAACTGCACTTAAGGCAGCCAGGTGACGAACCCCCTTTTGCCACCGAGCCGTTGCCAGATAGCCGAGTATCACCGCGATGATCAATAAGGAAGGCCATCCCCCCTTGGAGCCCGACAGTAACGAGGCAAAGACACCGGCAAGTCCGCATATGGCCAAGAAAAAGCGCGCATAGATTCTGACTTTCGCGGAAAAAGGGTAGAGAACAGCAGCCAAAAGAGACACTGCAGCCAAAACAATCGCAGTGTTACCAAACGGTATGGGGTGGTTAAGTGCCCCCATGGCACGCGTTATGTCGAGACCGAAGATCTGGTAGCAGGCATAGGCGCAGGCGAGCAGTGCCCCAGTGCCCACCGCAATAAACCACCAGGCAGGCTCCCAGCGGCCGGCACAGATGAGCCACGCGATCGCGGGAAAGAGCAGAAAGGGGATGAATATCTCGTAATATCCCCAACCATTGCCGTGCCAGAGGCCTAAGAAAATACTTGTTGACACGAAGAGAAGGAATCCCCCGAGTAGCCAGCCCCATGAGCGTCGAACCCCGTGATCAGTTACAAAGCCGTTTATTGAATGCGGCGCACGTGCGTAAAACAAGCCCACTACAGCCAAGAGCACTGGCCACACCGCATGTCCACCAGGCATGGTTAAGATAAATGCGGGGCTTGTAACAAATACCAGATACCAAAGACGCATTACTCGGGTGCTCCCGGCAGGAGCACTTGCAAGGGACTGGCCTTAAAGGCTACTCGTGTTCTGACAGCAAATGCGGCGCAGATTATGCGAATAGCCCCCTTGGTTAATTCGCATTGCGCCCGCCGAAACCGTGTCTTAACTGCCACCCAGATATTCGGGACCATGGGAGAGGCGGTTTTCTCACGGGCAATAAATGACTCGGTCTGCATGGGCGGAGCAAGCCCAAACTCCGGGGCTACCATCATTTGTACCACGTTGGCGGGGACTAACTGCCAGGCACGCCAGTGATATACCTCGTTTATGAATGCATCGGCCAAGCCAACCCCCTTTTCCTTGTACCGATCGACGAGTATCTTCGCGCCTGAGGGCCACAACATATAGCCTGCCGCACCTGCACTATTCAAGTAAAGCCGGCGCAACTGTAAACCACCAATATTCTGGCGTTTGCCCATAACTTTTTTGTTCCAGGTTTCTAGGCAAATATAGTCGGCATTCTGTACCTCAGCTAAGGCGACAATTTCCGAATACCAATACTCGCTTAAGAGCGCGTCGTCCTCAAGTACGACTGCAGGCCCATTGCTGGCTGCAATTTGCTGCCATAACTGCAGATGGCTCAGAAAGCAGCCAACCTCGGTCTTCTTCAGCGGACGCTGCCAGCTGAACGCATGCTGTAAAAAAACCTCATTGGAAAAATCATCGATTCCCAATGCAGGCTGCCAACGGGGGACAAACCCTTGACTTATAGCCTGAGCCTCCTGAAAAGTGCGTCTTGCCGACGCCAACCCTAGGGTGATTATAAAAACGGGTACGTTCACGGAGAGGCCCTATGCGGCGTCCAACGCAACAGACCGAGAAAACGCCCCCACATTCGCGCAATAAGCCGAGGAGAAAATACCAAGATCCGAAATGGCAAAGCCAACGCTGTCTGCCACACTAAGTGTCCATGCAGACGCTTTGCTGCGTCGGCACCGACATGCTTGGTGACGAACATAAGCTTGGACTGGACATGGTGGAGTCCGCGCAGGTACTCGGCCCTGTAGGGTGATCCGCCCTTTACCGACCTTCGTGATCGATGCAAGGCTCGAACTTCTGGGGTGACAATCATCGAAAGACGAGCCTCAAACAGCCGAAGGCACAAGTCATCATCTTCATAGTACAAGAAGAAGTCTTCATCAAAAAAACCAATCGGGCGGCAGACCTTCAAACGCAATAGCAAGGCCGCAGCAGATACAAATCCAACGCTGGCGGGACCTGACACCTCAGGACCCCTGCTTACCCAGTAGGTGCTGGGCCATCGGTAGCTGATCTCAGGCCTACCCTTGGCGTTGACCAGTTGCGGCGAGATGAGAGCCGCCCGGTCATACTGGTTAGCCACCTGCAGCAACTGCTGTAACTGGTCGGCGGAAAGCTCGCAATCGGGATTGAGCAGAAGGGCAAAGGTGGTGCGTACTTCGGCCAAGGCACGATTATTGGCCGCACCGAAGCCAAGGTTGTCCTGGTGGGCCAACACCGTTGCATGCGGCCACATTCGGCTCGCCTGGAAAGCTGTTCCATCTGCGCTGGCGTTGTCAGACACGATCACATAGGGGCACTGCTCCAGCAGGCGATGCAGGCTGGGTAGACAGTGGGCGCTGTTATACGTGACTACGATAACGGTAACTTGGTACAGGCTTTGCAAAACCCCTCCAGGGTACGGCTCATTGAACCGACAGCGCATCTATACATCGTTGGGCGGAACCTTGACCCTGAGCGAGCCATGTATGACAGCTAACCCGCCCGCCCGAAATTGCCAAGGAGTTGCCTAGCAATCCTAAGGTTGATGGCCAGGCCTCTACCATGCCTTCGACACGACGAGCGGCACCGTAGCTTATGGCCATCTCTGCGGCTTCCGCAAAGTTAAACGTGTGTGGCCCCATGATAACTGGGCATCCGCAGGCCGCAGCCTCTATTAAATTTTGTCCACCGAATGGCGCGAAGCTTCCCCCCAGCCACGCCACACTGGCCAGGTGATAGTAGGCCTGCATCTCGCCCAGGGAGTCGCCAAGCCAGATTGTGCGTGCACCCGCGCTAAAGTTCGGTGGGCTGTTGTTAGGCCAATGGCTGCGGCGCTGCACGGCCCAACCCGCGTCTGCTATGAGCTGAGCCACAGTATCGAATCGCTGTGGATGGCGGGGAACGATCATCCATTGCACCGTGTCTGCTGCGGTCCCGAGATCGTCAAGTACCTTTAGAAACTCAGCCTCCTCGCCTTCTCGGCTGCTGGCCAGCATCACGACGGGATGGGTAAGTGACGCGCGCCATTGCTGTCCGAGGGCCTTTTGGGCGGGGTCCTCGATCACGTCATATTTCAGGTTGCCCATCACCAGCTGCACAGGTGCCTCTAACTGGCGCAGCCGTTCGGCGTCTGCCTCGGTCTGCGCAAGCACCGCATGCAGCCTTCGGTAGGCTGGTAGCGCAAGCCACCTAAACCTTAGTGCCCTTATTAGACTGCGTTGGCTCATGCGCGCGTTCACAAGATACAAGGGTATGCCTTGCTCGCGGCAGCTGCGAACCCAGAATGGCCAGACTTCGGTCTCTAACAGTATTCCCATACTCGGGCGGAACCGCTTCAGGAATCGATTTACCACTGCAGGCGTATCCCAAGGCGCCCAGACCTGTATATCGCCAGCCTTCAGCAGACGCGTGCCTTCTGCCCAGCCGGTTGCGGTGCCGTGGGTTAGCAGCAGTCGCATAGATGGGTTTGCTTCTCTTAGAGCCCTTATAAGAATGCCTGCGGCCCGGGTCTCTCCAAGGGACACTGCATGCACCCAGATAAGCCCCTCGCCACCAGAGACCTCGGGGTAGTAGCCAAATCGCTGCTCAATGCGCTCCATGTAGAGAGGTTCGCGTCTTCCCCGCCGGTGGAGTTTCACTCGCAATAGCGGAGCCAGCGCGGCCATGACACGACCATAAAGCCACAGCGCAAACCGCTCTGTAAAGGCTAGGCGCATGCCTTCTCAAAGAGCCGCTGGTATACCTGGCCTATACCCTGCGCTTCCTTCTCGAGGCTGAACTTTTCGGACACTGTGGCACGTGCTGCTTGCCCTAATACCTTCGCATGCTCAGGATCCTGCATCACCTTTACAACGGCTTCTACTAGGCCTTCGACGTCTCCAGGGTCAACCAGGTACCCATTTTCTTCGGGAACCACCAATTCGCCGAAGGCGCCCGTGCGCGAACAGACCAACGCACAGCCCGAAGCTGCAGCCTCAAAGGGGGTGAGACCGAAGGGCTCATAGCGCGGACAGGCCACACAGAGCAGGCAGCGTTTGTACCATTCGCGCACCTCGTCATCGGAAACCTGCCCCAAAAAGATAATACGGTCGTGCAGGCCTGCTGCATCAATCTGTCGCTGGAGGTCTTTTTTGTAGGTCTGATGTTCCGCTAGCGCGAGGCCAGAAATCACAGCAGTGCAATGCGGCAGCCTCGGAAGCGCCCTTAACATGGCCTGCACAAAGATGTCCGTTCCCTTTTCGGGGCGTATCCGGCCGAATATCCCGATGCCAAATCGGCCTGCAAGCCCAGACCGTTCCCAGGCCTCTTCTTTGTCCGCAGGCGCCTGAAAACGCGTGAGGTCAATACCATGGGGCACCACGGCCTTGGTATTTGGTACAAAACTTGCGGCCTGCTGGGTGGTCGCAATAACAGCGTCCATTCGAGAGATCAGCCAGCGGGGAAACCATCCATGTAAGTGCTGCGCCGCCGAGGTAAAAACCAGCTTGACAGGCAGCCTCAGAACATCTCGGGCCCAGATGCCGAGCATCATCTCGTGGTCACGCCGCACGTGCCAGATACGAAAGGGCCGGTTAGAGGGTGGCTTTCGCGATAGCCGAATCGCATCTCTTACCGTTATGCCCGCGACCCCATTGGGCAGGGTCACCCCACAAAAAGCTAGCCGCCACTGCTTCTGCTGCAATGGGACCAGTGAATTGATGGTTGCTGATACGCCAGTGAATCGCTTCTTCAGATTGAAAATGACAAGCTCTGGGTCGTTCTGCTCAGACTGAGATGCGGTCACGAAGCAGCCAGCCTACTGCCGCGCCTGATTACTCAAACGGGAGATGTCAGAGGACTGCAACTGCCCCGCCGCAGCCTTCAGTCTCAGCCCTGCGAGCAGAGTGTCATAGCGTGCCTTGGAAAGGTCACGCTGCGCCGCAAAGAGCTGCTGCTGGGCATTAAGCACATCAATGTTGATGCGTACCCCCACCTCATACCCCAGCTTGTTTGATGCCAAGGCCAGCTGGCTAGACCTCTCTGCAGCCTCAAGAGCAGCCACCTGGGCAAGCCCCGCCATAACACTTAAGAACGCGGCACGCGCGTTCTGCTCTGCGGCAAGCTGCGCGGATTCGGAGCGGTAGGCCTCTTCTTCGGCAAGGGCGCTGGCCTCACGGACTTCAGCCGCAACAGGCCCCCCAACCAACGGAATAGAGACCACAAGGCCCACCAGGTTGCGCCGCTGATCATCAGACCTTGAAGTGGTCTGCCAGCTGTGAGAATGCGAGGCGGTTAGACCCACAGTAGGAAGATCCGCAGCACTGCGGCGGCTGATCTCGATTTTCGCAGCCTCAGCCAGTATCCGGGACCGCACCACTGCCGGGTTTTGTTCCCGTGCGGTTTTTACCCAGACCTGTAAATCTTGAGGCTCGGGAATCGGAATTTTCGCCCCGGACCCAAATCCCTGAAGGGCTTCGGGCGTGGGCTGCCGTGTCAGCAACGCCAGCGCATTTCGGGCGATGTTCAACTGATTTTGTGCTGCGATCTCACGGGCAGCGGTAAGGTCGAACCGGGCCTGGGCCTCTTGCTGGTCTGTAATGGTTGCAGTCCCTACCTCAAAGCTACGTTTGGCAAGCGCAAGCTGCTCGGAAATGGCCGTCTTCTCCGCCCTTACGGTGGCAAGTGAGTCTTGGGCCACGAGTATGTCAAAGTAGGCCGATACCAGCCGCAAAATAGCATCTTGTTGTGCCTGTACCAGTATGGCTTCACTTGCCCTGAGCCTCTGCTCTGCCTGGTTGAGCCCCCGGGACAGCCCAGGGTTGTATAGCGGCTGCCGCAGCGTGACCGCGTAACTCTTCTGATTTAGGCTGACATCTGGCCCCGAGGGCTGCGGGGCAATATCCACTCGTCTGGCCTCAAGGTCTGCCGATACAGTGGGGCCAAGCCGCCGCTGCGCCTGCACCCTGCGTTCCTGACTCGCAACCAGCGCGCTTTGCGCGCCCAGAAACTCCGGGTCATGGGCAAGTGAAAAAGATAAGGCCTGCTCCAGTGTCAGGCTGAGGCCAGCGCGTGGGTTTGCCGATAGCAACAGACCGACGCATACGAACAAGGCCAGAGCCCCGATCCGAGGCTGAGAAAGCACGAGGGACATGTTGCGCATCAAAAAGTGAACTCCGGTTGCACTGGCTGATCTTCAAGCGGAAGAGTGAGGGTATCAAAGAGCCCCGTCTCACGATAGGAGCCCGCCAGCCGTTCAATCAAGGTTGCCTGCATGACCGGCGCCTGGCCGATAAGCGCGATCATTCGCCCCCTTGGCTTGAGCTGGGCAAGTAAGGACTCGGGTGGCCTTAACACCCCCCCAGAGATTACGATGACATCGAACAACCGATGCGACCATCGAGCATCTTCGAGCAACCCGTTACCCTGCATCACGGTAACATTAATCGCGCCAGCAGACGCCAGGTGTGTCTGGGCATACTCGGCAAGATCGGCATACTTTTCGACAGACACCACACTCTGCCCAAAGCTACCGAGCAGGGCGGCCATGTACCCACTGCCCGTGCCGACCTCAAAGACATCGTCTTCCGGGCGAAGGTCGAGCTCCTGAAGTATCCGGGCCTCAACCTTCGGCGCCAGCATTACCTGTCCGTGCGCCAGGGGAACCTCCATATCCACGTAGGCCAAGGCCTGATGCTCTGGCGGAACAAACATATGACGGGGATGCCTCTCAAGAAGGTCCAGAATCCGTGGTTCAAGCACATCCCACGGACGTATCTGTTGGGAAATCATATTGCGGCGCATCTGCGCATAGCTGTCCGAGGCATCCCGAGTACGCTCGGATGGGCTGGTTAGAGGTGATTCAGTAGACATTGCGTTGCCCTGAGGAATGGTCAATACCCTTTATTATGCGCAGTTATGGGAGAAATTCTTGACACCCTGCGTGCAATGCCCCTTGAGGCAAAGGCGCTCCTCCTTGGTGTGGTCGAGGGCCTTACCGAGTTCCTGCCAGTCTCCTCCACCGGACACTTGATTCTCTTCGGTTCGCTATTGGCCTTTGACGACGAACGGGCCAAGGCCTTCGACATTGCTATTCAGACCGGCGCCGTGGCTTCGATTCTCTGGCTCTACCGGCAAAGGTTTCGGACTGCCCTGGTGCCGGTTTTGCGTCGCGACACCTGGGCTGCCTGGTTTTCGGGGCGGGCCAATTCCCTGGCCCCAGAAGGGCGGTTTCTGGGGCTCTTGTTTGTGGCCTTCCTTCCTTCGGCGGTTCTGGGTCTGCTGCTTGCAGGCCTTATCAAAGAGCATTTGTTTAGCCCGATCACGGTTGCTATTGCCCTTATTGTCGGGGGCTTTATTATCCTGTGGGTAGAACGATGGCAGAGTCTCGCACCGAAAAGGATTCGGCTGCATAGAGTGGACGACATGGGCTGGCAGGATGCGCTAAAAATTGGCTTTGCCCAGTCGGTAGCCCTGTTTCCTGGAACCAGCAGGTCTGGTGCCACGATTATCGGCGGCATGCTCTTTGGGTTTTCCCGTAAGACAGCCACTGAGTTCTCATTTTTTCTGGCCGTTCCCACGCTTTTTGCCGCAGGTGCCTATGCATTGGCGCGTCAGTGGGCGTTTCTTCGTGCTGAAGACATCCCCTTATTTGTCATCGGCACTGTCACCTCTTTTTTTACCGCACTTCTGGTGGTGCGATGGCTGATAGGCTTCGTTTCCCGAAATAGCTTTAATGTATTTGCCTACTATCGCATTGTCTTTGGCCTTTTAGTGCTCCTCACCTGGCACTTTGACTGGGTTGATTGGCGGGTCTAGTTTTTGATCTGGCGCGTGAAGATCAGGTCGGCCACGGGATTTCCCAGTCGTAGGCCTCTTTGCTCAAACTTGGTAAGCGGCCGTGTGTCTGGCCGTGGGCTGAATCCACCGGCAAGGTTTGCGTTTCGCAACTCGGGATGCGCTGACAGAAGCTCCAAGATCTGCGCTGCATAATCCGGCCAGTCTGTTGCCACATGTAGATAGCCCCCGGGTTTTAGCCTGCTTACCAAAAGAGCGACGAATTCCGCCTGGAGCAACCGACGTTTATGGTGGCGTTTTTTGGGCCAGGGATCTGGAAAAAAGATGTGTACACCGGCTAGCAGGTCTGCTGTAATGCCATCGCGCATAACAGCAACCGCGTCGTCTTGGATGATCTTGAGGTTCTTAAGGCCGTTTTTTTCGGCGCGCTGCATCAATGCGCCTACGCCAGCATGGTAGACCTCGACGGCGAGGAAGTTGGTCTCTGGATGGGCCAGAGCGATCTGCGCCGTGGTCTCTCCCATTCCGGATCCAATTTCCAATACAACGGGGCCGGGTCTTTCGAAAATCGCCTCCATCGCCAGGGGTGCACCAGCAAAAGGCCATTTCCATCCCTCCGAAAGCGTCAGCAGGGCCCTTTTCTGGCCCGCTGTTATCTTGCCCTGCCGCCGTACATAACTCTTGATCGTCTGCAGAGACCCTTTGGCGCTATTTTGGGTTGGGCTGACTTCGTGGCGGGGGGCTGATTTGGAGGGCTGCTTGAAATGTGTCATAAGGGAAAACGAGAAATTTGTCGATATTTTTCACTTGCGGGCCATTTCGAGAGACATTTTGGCCCAAGCTATTGGTACACTTCCGTTTCCATTTACAACTCTTAGTCAAAGAGGGACCATGAACAAAGCTGATCTCGTTGAAGCCGTGGCAAATGCCACAGACCTATCCAAGTCAAAGACCGATGAAGTCCTAGGTGCGATTATCGCCACAATTATCAAGTCTGTTTCCAAGGGCGACCCGGTACAACTCGTAGGCTTCGGAACCTTCGGTTCCGGTAAGCGTGCGGCTCGCACTGGGCGCAACCCCCGCACTGGTGAGGCAATTAAAATTGCCGCTGCCAAGACCGTGAAGTTCACTGCGGGCAAGGCCTTTAAGGATTCGGTCAACAAAAAGAAGTAAGCACTTTGCTTCATGAAAAAACCCAGAGATCTGTCTCTGGGTTTTTTTTGGGTGCCGTGTTTTTAAGGAAAGCTGCGGTGAGTTCAACCGGTCGTTGCAACACAATCTCTACAAATATCAAGGGGGTGTTGTATGGCAAGGCCGGGGGTGAACCTTTACCGCCTAGCGACGTCCAAACGCGTTAACTTATTCTGAAAGATCTGTTATGAACCCTTGGCTCAATCTGCGCAACCTGCTCGAAAGCGTGTCCCGAGACTCCGATTACGGCCGCCTTGATGAGCGAAGCCAGCGCCTGCTGGAATGGGTGGTTGCCCATCACAACCCCAACGAACCCACTTTTGTTCAAACCATAGTTACCGAGTCTCACGTGGCCTCTCCTGCCACTGTGCACAAGTGCCTTGCAATCCTTGAGCGCAGTGGGTTTCTGCATTTCGAGGTCGATATTGTGGATTCCCGCCGCAGAATCGTAAGTCCGACCTCAAAGTCTTTGCGAATGTTTCAAAATCTGGGACAGAAGGTTTCCGCATGGGCTTCCGAGATGGCCCGCAAGTAGATATTCCAGCCGCACGCCCCCCTCTTTTGGGCCTTGGCTGGCCTCAAAGGGCCCCGTTTGCCTGGGCTGCGGCATTTGCTCTAACGTTCGTTGTCGCCTATGAGGTAAGCAGTTGGTTAGATCCCTGGGTGTCGGTTGTGGATTCCAGGGTCTCGCTTATTTTTCTGCCAGCCTTTTTTAAGGTTGCTGCGGTATTAGTTGCTGGCCTGGCCGGGGCTCTTGGACTTTTTTTAGGGGCGGTGTTTATTGGGCTAACCCACGGAGACTCTCTGGCTGTGGTGCTTCCCCACTCTACTTTTTCTGCGCTGGCCCCCTGCCTTGCAGTCTATCTTTTGCGTATTGCACTAAGGCGAGCAATGCTTTCGTTCGACCTGGTAACGCTTCTTCTGCTTGGTGTGCTTACCAGTATTTTTAGCGCCCTATTGCACTGTGTTTTCTGGGCAGTATTCCAGTCCGATATCTTGGTCTGGGGGGCAGACACGATCACCCTTATGATGATTGGCGATCTTTTCGGCGTGCTATTCGGATTTGTCTTACTTGGCCTGGTCGCGCGATTCGTGAAGGCTATTCGGCTAAAGGATCGCGTCTAGCCTGAATAAACTCAGAGAGAATCTGAGGCCCCTGGCTGCCGGTTACCCACACCTGGGTTTTAACTTCTTTGCTTTGATAGGTGTCTGATCGATAGGTCTGCAGAAACACCGCCCGTACCCTGCCTGATTCCTCCGTGAGTTGAAGATTCTCTACAGCCACCTCTATGGTTTTTGCTCGCGTCATGACGCTGTTTTTCTGCCGCTCGAAGTTTTCTCGCCCGGCAAATTCCGCATGATAGAACCGCATGTAGTTTCCTACGTCTCGAGACTCCCATGCCAGGCGCCATGCAGAAAGCGCGTCCTTAACCTCGGAGCCCGTTGGCCCCTTCGAGAGTTTTTGTGGCTCCTGGGCCGCCGCCTCGCCTTTCGGCGTTGCGGCTAGTGTCGCATTTTCTTTCTGAGTTGCGGGCTTGGCAGAAGAGTCTGATTGAGAAGCCGGAGCCTCGGCTTCACGACTCGGTGAAGCGATCTGGATATGTCCGGGGGGGAAATAGGGGGCTTCTGGAGCGGGGGCCGTGGACCGAACCCGCCAGAGGGCCAGTCCTGCGGCAAGCAGGGCTAGCCCCACGATGAGAACCCGTGTGAGGGTAACGCTAGGAACGCGTTGGCCTGTCATTGGGGTTAATGTGGCGGGGTTGTCCCAGGCACCTAGAGTTCTTCAATAAGCAAAGGGCTACGCCGCTGGCCATGAGCCCAGTAGGCGCGGGTAATGCGATTCTCTTGCCGGGCGATAGAGACAATCGGGCGGTCCTTTGATATGTAGAACACCGCTTGCCCCGTATTACCACCGAAGCCCTTGGGAAAGTCCATGGCAGAGAGCATCTTTCGGCTCTCTTCGGCCCATGTTTCTTGGCTCAGCCATTGGGCCTGCGGAACGATAACGATATGGGTCTTGGCGAAGTCGACGTACTCTCTAAGCGCAAGCATGTCTGCATTGGATACTGCCAGGCAGCCGTCAGATGAGCGTGGCGGCCTTACATGAACCTCGTGGGGAACACCGTGGATCCAGATGCCGCTCCCGGTGCGTTTTGCCCGCCTGTCTTCGGCATTGGGGTAGTCAAGGGTGATTGCCAGGTCTCCTAAAAAACCGTCTGCTCTCGGGTTCTTGATTTCCTTCAGAAGCCGGTAGACCCCAATTGGGGTTCTTCTGTCACCCTCACGAAGCTTCACTGCCCCGGCCAGGCCGACAGACGAGTACATCTCTCGCACCATTTGGGGCTGAGAGCCGGAGATGTCGAAGACATAGATGCGAGACACGGAAAGGTCTGCAAGCAGGAGGTAGCGCCCGATATCCAGTTGACGCCCAAATGACAAGATATTGCGCGGCAGGTAGCCTGGCGGAACCCTGTGAAGCCGTGCCTCAGACTCTTTGAGCAGGTCTTGGTCGTTTTTGGACAGCCCTTTGAACTGGCCAGACTGCACGAGAATCGCCTGGGCTTCGAGCCAATGGGCTAGTCGAGACTGCGGCTCTGCCTCTCGCGCCGCGCGTGCTGCGGGGATGGCCTTCTCCTGTTGATTACGGAGGGTCTTTTCTATGGCAGCCTTCAGATGTAGATCAGGTGGCGCAAGGGTGGTCTCTGCGATGGAATTGCCACTAGAACCCGCCCAGGCAAGAAGGGCAACCAGAACCACTTGTAAAGGGCGAGTAAAAGGCAGTAAGTGCATTAATTGCCCTCGGACTGAATGCGCCACTGGTTATTTTCCATAACCATGGCAATGTTTTTACGGGTATTGAGTTTCAAATTACCTGACTCATATCTCTGGTTAAAACTCACGCGTGCCTTGTCTTTAGAGACGAAGTCTACTTTGATTGCCTCAAGTTCAACAGTGATGCTCTGTTTGCCAATTATGCGAGGCCGTCTGAAGTCTAACCAGGCCTTCTTGCTTGAAAACTGAGTGTTTCTGAAAGACTCGCTGTAAATGTCGGAATATTTCTGAAAATCCTTTTCCGACCAGGCCTTGGCCCATTGGCCAAGGGCGGCGATAACGGCCTCTGCGCCTTGGGCCGCTGCTTTGGGGGCAGCGTCTGCCGTCGGAGGCGGCGCTTTGGCTGCGGCAAGCTTGGCGGCTTCGGCGCGCGCCTGCTCTTGGGCGAGACGCTCCGCTGCGCGCTGCGCTTCCGCAAGGACCGCTTTTCTTTCTGCCTCTGCGCGGTCAAAGGCCGTGGCGGCCGCGCTCACAGAAGCAAGTTCGAGACCGCCTGCTTCAAGCTTGAGTGCGTTCGATGGGGGCGACTGGCCAATCGCCTTAGCATAGGCCTGGGCAAACTGTTGGCTGGCTAGCTCGCGAAGATTTAAGAAGGCTAGGGCCGCATCTGGATGCAGCGAAAGCGCCTGCTCCAAGGTTTCTCTTGATTTATCTAAGTCCCCAGCGGCCGCCCAGAGAATGGCGAGCTGGTTGGCAACGATAAGGTTGCTGGGGTCTTGCCGCTGGACCGATTGCAGCTGGGCGATCGCAGCGGGAAGCCCCTTGGCGCGGGTCTCGGACAAAATCGAACTAACCCGGGAATTACTGGCGTTGGCAGTCTGGAGGCGATCCGTGGTTTGTATCTCAGAAGCCTTGCCAGAGGGCATTGGCCTGTCGGGCGGTCCAAGTGCAGCGTCGGACCGCAGCGTAAAGAGAATAAGAAACAGCAAAAGCACAGAAATACCTGCCAGAGCAAGCAAGCCTGGTTGGGAAACTTGGAACTCTCTTTTCATACTGGAGGCAATTGTTCTAACGTATTGAATTTGTGATGAAATTATATCTTATTAGCGAATGAGTTCCGGCTGATTGTTAGCACACACTTCAAATGGATATGACTAGACCTAACGGGTACCCTGGAAATCGGTCGCTGCTAATGACTCTTTACAGGAGAATTAAGAGTAGTATGATCCTTGTAAACGCATCTTAAAGTAAAGTATGAAGTAACAGTTTTATCTTAGGATCGCGGATCGGTGAGGGAGTATGTCAAAACATCGACACTAGACCAAAGGATGGTTTGCATGTCAGCACTGAAGATTATTGTTGTCAGCCAAAAGGGTGGTGTCGGAAAGAGTACCATTGCAGCGAATCTGGCAGCCTGGTTTCGGGTGGAGTCGAAACGTTCTACGGCGCTTATTGATTTCGATCCCCACGGATCCTCCAGTACCTGGATTAATGATGCAAGGCAGGTGGGCGTGTCTGCAAGTCACGTTCCGGTAGAAGATGTGGGTGCACGCCGTTGGTTGCTAACCTGTCGTACCCATCTGCGTCGGGCGGCCGATCAATTTGATGTGGTGATTGTGGACCTCACCTGGACTATCAGCATGGACCCGGAGTTTCTGCTCGGGTTCGATCTCGTTCTGGTACCGTCTGGTATCTCCGAGATAGAAGTACAGGCCTCAATGGGGTTCGTTGAAAAAAACCGATGGGTATTCGAGTCCCTGCGTACTGTCCCGCCCTCGCTCGTGATCTGCCCGTCCCGGGTGCGCCAAGACCAGCTTTTAGACCATGCCTTTAATGGCCGTAACTTTCCAGTACGGTTTGTCTTATCTCCCCCGGTGTTTGACGATGCGGATGTACGTTCTCTGTTCCGCAAAGACTTCCTGATTTCAAAGCCTGGTCAGCAGGGTCAGAACTTTAAGCAGTTTGCAGAGGCAATCCTTCAGGCCGCTCATATCCATCTTTCCCGCTACAAGGACATGTCGAGTTCCTTGGAAGGGCGTCGTGCATTGGATAATCACAATACGCTCCTGACCCGCCATATGGCCCAGAAAAGTCGTTCGGTGGTTGGCTCTGACCTAACGCAGGCCTCAAATGCCCAGGGATTGGGCGCTCCGGGCCGTAGCCATGGCGACAGTCACCGCGAGTCCATAGGCTCCTTGGGAGCCGTCGCATCAGAGTCCTCTGCGCAGTCGTCAATTCCAGCCGGGGCTGCTGGCTCTGACTTTGCGTCAACCGATCGCAGCAGTAATCCGTTATCGGGTGCCCCGTTGCGGAGTCGAGCGCCTTCGACGGCGAGTCCGGGATCTACTCCTGCACGTGCATCGCCCGCTGTGAGTAGGCCGCCCCCGAGAACCCCCGCGTTCCTGAAACTGATGGGCGGATTTGACCCAGATCGATCCAAGTAACTAGCCTTGGCCTGACTGTTCCATGGGTGAGGGCAGTACGAACGCCCTCAGCACTACCTTTCTGCGAGCCTTCGCCCATTCAATCTAGGAGACGATGTAGGCGCCTGTGCCGATCGCAAGGAGTTGGTTATCGGATCCCATGAAGCGCATCTGCGCCGTGCCCACACGCGACCCTAGGCGAATTGTCTCCGCGGTGAGTACAAACTGCTCCCCAACCGCAGGACGGAGATAGTCGATCCGCAGGTCGATGGTTCCCAGGCGATTAAACCGGTGGGTTCGTGCCTCAAGCGAATCGTCTTGGTGGCGTTGCCCCAGTCTGGCCATAATCGCTAGACCCCCCATTGCATCAAGGCCGGCACTGATCACGCCCCCGTGCAGCCGCTGATGGCTGAAGTGGCCGATGAGCTTTGGCTGCATGGCAATCGTGCCGCTCACAAGGTCTGCTGTTATCGCGGTGACCTTAAGACCAATCACGGAATTGAAAACAATCTGCTCTTCGAAGATTCGTTGTAAGGCAGTGGTGTATGGCTTATCTAATGACTGGCTATCTGCGGTGTTCTTCATAGGTCTGATGGTATCGGCCTTTGCTGGCTAACGTCGGTATAGCGCTATCATCTGTCCCATAACCATAACTGAAGCCATAAACTGGGGTTGCTATGACATCTGCACGAACATCCGTTGGACGCCTTGAGGTGTCCACAGACCTTTTTGATTTTATTGAGCGCGAGGTTCTGCCTGATAGCGGTGTTACCAGTAAATCGTTCTGGGCTGGTTTTGACGCACTGGTGTCCGATCTTGCGCCAAAGAACCTCGCATTGCTCGCAGAGCGAGATCGGTTGCAGGCTGCTCTTGACCAATGGCACCGTGCCCACCCAGGCCAGGTGCCTGATTTGGCTGATTATGAAGCCTATCTGCGGTCGATCGGCTACCTGGTCGATGAACCGGGCGAGGTACGGGCAACCACCGCAAACGTAGATGCAGAGCTTGCAACCCAGGCGGGCCCACAACTGGTGGTGCCGATTCTCAACGCCCGTTATGCCCTGAATGCGGCCAATGCCCGTTGGGGGAGCCTCTACGACGCCTTGTATGGCACGGATGCCATTGCGGAGTCTGATGGGTGTGAGAAGGGCACAGGCTACAACCCTCGACGGGGCACCCAGGTGATTGCCTTCGCCCGCAGGTTTCTTGATGCATCGGCCCCCCTTGCCCAGGGCTCACATGCGCAGGCCACGGGCTATGCACTGGTCAATGGTGCATTGACAGTGCGCCAGTCTTCAGGCGGCAGCACGGGCCTTAAAGACGCCAGACAATTTATGGGCTACCAGGGTAGTCCGGATGCCCCAAGCGCCATCTTGTTGCGCCACAACGGCATTCATTTCGAAATCAAGATCGATAAATCCACGCCGATTGGTGCGGCTGATGCTGCGGGGGTTTGTGACCTGATTATGGAGTCGGCGTTATCTACGATTCTCGATCTCGAAGACTCGGTGGCCGTGGTCGATGCTGAAGACAAGGTCTTGGCTTATCGTAACTGGCTTGGGCTGTTGAAGGGCTCTCTAACCGAGCAGGTGTCTAAAAATGGTAAATCTTTTATCCGCGGCCTAAACCCCGACAGGGTGTACACCACGCCCTCGGGTGGAGAACTGCGCATGCATGGCCGCTCGCTCATGTTCGTGCGCAATGTGGGCCATTTAATGACCAACCAAGCGATTCTCTATAGAAACGGCCTGGGGCAGCTGCAGGAGATTCCTGAGGGCATTATGGACGCCGTGGTGACCACCACTATTGCCCTGCACGACCTAAAGGGCCATGGCAGGCTGCCCTCGGGCCAGGCGGTGCGCAATAGCCGCACGGGCAGCGTTTATATTGTGAAGCCCAAAATGCACGGGCCCGCCGAAGTGGCCTTTGCCGCGGAGATATTCGACAGGGTGGAACAGATGCTGGGTCTGCCCAATAGCACTGTGAAGCTGGGCATTATGGATGAAGAGCGTCGCACCAGCGTAAACTTAAAAGCCTGTATTGCAGCAGCCGCATCTCGGGTGGCCTTTATCAACACGGGCTTTCTCGACCGCACCGGCGATGAGATGCACACCGCTATGCAGGCCGGCCCGATGATTCGTAAGGCCGATATGAAGGCTAGTCAATGGATTGCCGCCTACGAGCGTAACAATGTGCTGGTGGGCCTGGGCTGTGGCCTGCGTGGTCGTGCCCAGATCGGCAAGGGTATGTGGGCCATGCCCGATCTAATGGCCGCCATGCTAGAACAAAAAATCGGCCACCCCAAGGCCGGGGCCAATACCGCCTGGGTGCCAAGCCCCACCGCGGCAACCCTGCATGCCTTGCATTACCACCAGGTAAATGTTTCGAAGGTTCAGCAGGAGCTTGAGCAAGTGAACGCGGATGCGGAGCGTAAAGCCTTACTGGCGGGATTGCTTACCGTACCCATTGCCGTGACCCCCAACTGGTCTGATACCGATACACAGCAGGAGCTTGATAACAACGCGCAGGGTATTCTGGGCTATGTCGTGCGCTGGATCGACCAGGGTGTCGGCTGCTCGAAGGTGCCCGATATTCACAATGTAGGTCTGATGGAAGACCGTGCAACCCTGCGTATCTCTTCTCAGCATATGGCCAATTGGCTGCTGCATGGGGTCGTCTCGCAAGACCAGGTGCGCAAGACCTTTGAGCGCATGGCAGCGGTGGTCGATCAGCAAAATCAGGGGGACCCCTTGTATCAGCCTATGGCGGGTAACTTTAAAACCAGTAAGGCCTATCAGGCTGCCTGCGACCTGGTCTTCAAAGGTACCGATCAGCCTAGCGGCTACACCGAGCCTCTTTTGCATGCCTGGCGGCTTAGGGTGAAGGCCGAGGTATAGAGCCTAGCGGCGGGCATAGGCACGAGGGCTAAGGCTCGAGCGTAGCAGGCAGCGGGCTTGGCGGATCAGATGCCTTTCTCCGAAGAGATCTTTCTTCAGGCCACGCCTTACGAGGCCCGGGCGGTTCGCCTTATTCAGGGCGTTGTGCAGGAAATTGAGATTGAGCGGGCTGCCCAGCGCGGCCTTGTGGGCAATATCGTTGTGGGGCGCGTCGTCAGGGTTCTACCGGGAATGCAGGCTGCCTTTGTCGAGGCAGGCTTCGCTCGAACAGGTTTTTTGCATGCGGCTGATATCTGGCAGACCCGGGTAGACGAGGGCCGAGTGCTTGATGCTCCACGGCCTATTGAGAAGGTTCTGTATGAGGGTCAGCAGCTCCTTGTGCAGGTGATGAAAGATCCTCTGGGCAGCAAGGGCGCTCGCCTTACTACGCAGATCTCGATTGCCGGAAGGTTTCTCGTCTACCTGCCCTATGACACGCGCCCCGAGTCGGATGACGCAGAGCATCGACCGCCTCTGACCCAAGAGAACACGGGTGTTAACCGGGAAAGTGGCATCGTGATTTCTTCGCTCTCAGCACGGTCTGGGCCGCGCATTGGCATAAGCCAGCGTATTGAAGATCCGCTCGTTCGTGAGGCGCTGCGATCCAGACTGCTGTCGCTCTCACCGGAAGACAAGCAAGGCACGCTGATTGCCCGTACCCAGGCGGAAGACGCCTCCGACGAGGCCCTTGCTAATGACATTGCCTATCTTCGGCAGCGCTGGCGCGACATACTGACTGCCTCTCGCGATGCCTCTGTAGGTACCGCTCTCTACCGTGAGCTTAATCTCGCGCAACGAGTTCTGCGTGACTGGGTGAGCGACCGCACCGTGCGTGTGCTGGTAGACGACCCTTACAAGATTGATGGGTTGCGTCATTTCGCGCAGCAGTATATGCCGGGTGTCATTGATCGTATCGCGAATTTCTCTGGAGACCGCCCCCTTTTTGAGATGCACAACATTGAGCAGGAGATCGAGGGGGCCTTAAAACGCCGGGTGGATCTCAAAAGTGGCGGGTACCTAATAATCGATCAGACCGAGGCACTTACCACGATCGATGTGAATACCGGTGGGTATGTCAGTGGCCGCAGCTTTGCAGATACGATTTTCAAAACTAATCTCGAGGCGGCCCACGCCATTGGTAGACAGCTTCGGCTGCGAAACCTTGCAGGGATGATTCTCGTCGACTTTATTGATATGCAGGATGCAGACCATAAATTGCAGGTCCAGCAAGAGCTTGAGGCCGCATTAGCCCTTGATCGCACACGTGTGCGGATTAGCGGGTTCACCTCTTTGGGTCTGGTGGAGTTAACGCGCAAGCGCACCCGGGAGGCTCTTGCGCGTCAACTAACGCATGCCTGCCCAGCATGCGATGGCCAGGGTCGGGTGAAGACCGCCCAGACGGTCTGCTACGAGATTTTGCGGGAGATCGCTCGTATGGCGCGCCAGTTTCATCCCAAAGAGTTTCGCGTTGTCTCAGGCCCTGAGGTTATTGAGCGATTCCTGGAGGAGGAGGCTGGTTTTTTGAACAGTCTGATGGACGAAATTGGCAAGCCCATTAGCCTGTCTGTGGAAGGAGAATACGCCCCGGGAGGCTATGACATTGTCTTGTTATAGGGATCGGGGGCAGAATAAGGCCATGTCAGCCTATACCAGCAATGTCTGCGAAATGAGGGCCCCAAGGCTAATCTCTGGGGTGTTCCTGTTGATTGGGGCCTTGGTGGGCTGCGGAGGTGGTGGCGGGGGGGTGCTGCCAGTCGAAAACAATCTTCCTTCAAAAACCTTTGCGGCCGTGAACCTAAGCTTTGATTCGGTCGCGTCGGATAGCTGGCTCATAAACCAAGAGTTTCGCAACCTGAGTCAGTACGGCACGGTAACTTCTGCGGCCGGCTCCGCACCAGCCAGTAGCCTACACCCGCTTGTGTTGACCAATGTTCATAAAGCCTATGGCTATGGGCTTTCGGGCCGTGGGCAGGGTATTGGAATTTTTGATCAGGGCTTTAACACCCAGTCTCAGTTTCAACAGGGCCAGGCCTTCGCAGACATGCAGTCGAAGTACGATGCGAATCAGCTAAGCCTTTACGGCACCATTACCATGGCGACAAGCAGTCACGGCAACCAGGTAGCGAGTATTGCGGGAGCTCGGTTCGATAACCGGGGTTACGATTTTTATCTTCTGCAAACAGGCCAGCGCTATCCTGCTTTTACCGGCAATGCCTTTGATCTTTTTAACCACGGCATGATGGGTGTGGCGCATAACGCAAGCCTTCGGCTTTACGACATCGCAAGCCTGAACACTTTTGGCCTTCTGGCCCGAGGGGTGAACGATGCCCGGCAGGCGGGCCTAAAGGTCTTGAATAACTCGTGGGCCCTATCGAGTGCTGCAGTTGATGGTGGCCGATTTGGCCGCGATCAGGCCATGGTCTTGCCCAGCACAAGACCCGAGAGCTTATCGGCCGGAACCGTGCAGGCGGCCAGTCAGTGGCTGTCCTCCTATACAGCGAACTCTGTCGAAGACTGGGCAAGCTATCTTCAGGCGCTTCTCGACTTTCAGGCCTCGGGTACGGTGGTCTTCGCGCTTCAAAATGAACGCACTGCCCGTGACCCAAGCCTTATGGCAGCGCTACCAGAGCTTTTGCCGGCGCTAAGATCGGCTTGGGTGGTTGTAGGTAATATCGAGAGCCGGGGTGACGCAGCGCAGTTGATTCTGCCTATGAGCGCCCCATGTGGCGTGACAGGGCCATACTGCCTGGTCGCCGATGGTACTGAAGTTACCGGCGCTGGCCTCAGTAATGCTCTGGGTAGCTCCCCGGGCTATTCCTACGGCCAGACGGGCGCCTCGTCTGCCGCCCCGCAGATCTCGGGCATGTTGGCACTTCTGGCTGAGGCCTTTCCGGCGCTATCGCCCGAAGACCTGGTGACGCGGCTTCTGGCAACGGCAAATAATCGGTTCTTTGCTCATACTGGGGAGCGTCAGTTCAGTCGGGAAGTAAAACACGGCTATAACAATGTCTATGGCCATGGCATTCCTGATATGCAGGCCGCACTGCAGCCAATTCCGTCTGAAAGTCGTCCTATCGGATTTGTCTTATCGGGTACGCCGACAGAGGGGCTTAGCCAGCCGCTAATGGCTACCGGTATTCAGGCAAGCCGGGCCCTTCGGTCTGCCTTGGGGCCTGCCTTGCAAGGCCAGGTCGCCACGAGCTACGACGCCTTGGGTGCGGGCTTTAGGGTGCCTCTTGCACAGCTCGTGCGGGCCGCTCTGATAGACCAGCCGATTGCCCATTGGCTGAATGGCCCGGCGACCCAAGACGGGCCTCAGGGCAAGGGGCGCAAGGTTTTCTTGGGGCCAGAGGGTGCTCAGGCCTGGGCCGGTGGCGTCTCGCTTGCAGATTTAAGCCTAGCGATGGCGGGCGGCCCAGCTCTTGCCGATCGAACAGCGTTTGCCGATGGACCAGGCCATGCCGATGGCTTTATGCGATCTCCTATGCAGCTAGCCACCAGTCTGCCTTGGGGTCAGGGTCAGCTCATGGGTTTTGTGTCTCGAAATCAGAATCGGGGCGCGGAGCGCGTCAGCCCGACTGGGCAGCTAGGCTCTCTTCAGCCCAATATCGCGGGCCTAGCCTGGGCGGCTGCCTTAAGCCAAGGGCCGCATCATGTGGTGCAGGCCCTGGTGGGCGTGCAGTTTGAACATGGCAGCCTGCGGGGTACTTACGGTCAGGGCGCTCTGGAAACAGGATCGGGCAGTCAGTCGTACTTTTTTTCGCCTATGGTGCGATGGCAGAAACAAGGCTGGGCCTTCGCCGCGGGCGCCAGTCTGGGCCTGACGCTGCATGCCTCGGACATCCAGGCACAGTCTATGATTCAAGAAATTGGACCTCTGGTCTCTTCTGAATTTTTCGCCAGCCTGTCGCGTGAGGGCTTGTGGAGCCCCAAGGGCCGCGGTTATGTGCGCCTCTGGCAGTCAGAGACCATTGAGTCTGGCACGATGACGCTGCGCCTGCCCGGGCTTGTTGGGCCTAGACAGACCATCACGACCCAGCCGTATCAGGTAAGGCTATCGGGTGCACGCCGAGATCTTTATTGGGGTCTTGGCTATGCGCTTACCTTATCGCGGGATCGCAGCCTGGCCCAGGAGTTGTTTGTATTGCCAAACGCTTCACGGCTCGACCGAAGTGCTGTTGACCTGGGCTGGGCCATCCGTTTTAAACAACATTTTTAGAGACTATTTTTAAATTTTCTCTAAAAGCTGCGCGGTTTCGTATAACGGCAGCCCCATAATCCCGCTCGGACTCCCTTTAATTTCTTTGATTTTTGCGCCTGCCTGCCCCTGAATGGCATAGGCACCGGCCTTGTCCATAGGCTCGCCAGAGGCGATCACCTGTTCAATCCATGCCTCGCTCAGCGGGCCGAAATGCACTTCGGATATTGAAAGCGCCCGATGAATGGCGTACTGATGGGCAGCGCGTTGATCTGCGGCATATTGATCCGCGGCGTGCTGATAGGTGGCATATTGGTGTGCGTCGCGGTGATGGGGCAACAGCAGCGTGACTGCTGTCATTACCAAGTGCCTCTGATTCGACAAAGCCCGAAGCATGCGCCGTACATCGTCAGCGTTAATGGGCTTGCCTAGAATTTTACCGTGTACGACCCTATCTTGAATATCGTCCTGTGTCTGACTACCAAGAAAGACGCATTCATCGGGTTCTCCCGGGTTGCCATTGGGTAGCACCACTGTGGTGTCACTGGCAATAAGCGGGCCTGGCGCAAAACCTTTGCGTAGCAAACGGGCCCATCCGGCCTGTGCCTTCAGGTCTGTGATGCGGCAGACATAGGCCTTGGCGTCTTCATTGGGCAAGACCTGTTCAAGTGCCTCGGCATCTTCATGCGGATCTGGCGCTAGCACCCGTAATGCAAATCCATAGGACACGGCCAACGGCGCCAGAAGTTCCCTGCGCCGCGGCGACTGGGAGGCAAGGGTGAGAACCATTGTTAGGGAAGAATTCGATTAAGTTGATGATGCTCTGAGAAAACTCTAGCATCAAAAAATGACTCCTCCTCGAAACGTCGTTATTTTCTGTAAGGTCATCGATAACTTTGGCGATATTGGGGTCTGCCTGCGGCTGGCGCTTGGACTGACAGACCAAGGCTGCCCAGTGACACTGGTGACAGACCGCCCAGACCTCGCAGAGCGTATGGACCCTGCAGCAGGGGTGAAGCTGGTGTCTTGGGATACCGTGGCGACAAACCCGCACAGTGCCTCTCTCTCCGAAGACATGCTCGTCGTTGAGGCATTTCAGGTGACACCACCACTATTGTTTTTGCAGGCATGCCCCCCGAAGCTCCACCGTGTCTGCCTTGACTACCTTGCCACCGAATCCTGGGCTGAAGGTCTGCAGGGGATGTCTGCGCCGGACCCTGCCTTTCCAGCACATTTCCGAATCTGGCTGGCGCCATGTTTTTCTGCGAGCGGGCCGGGATTGATACGCGGGCGATGGGAAGAGATCGACACAGAGACCCGGGCCATCATGCGTGGGCGGCTGATCGCGTATGGGTCCGATAGGGGTGCGCCGTATCAAGAGCGCCATGCTGGAGCGCAAATGCTTCCGGGCGGAGCTAATGCTAATGAACAGGACACGAGCCGGGTTTTTCTCGTTCTTGCCTTTGGCTACGACGATGCGCCCTGGGAGGCACTGGCCCAAGTAATGGAACGCAAAGCCCTGCCAGAGGTTGGTCTACCCGTGGGGGGCCTGCCCTGGGAAGGCCTGCCTGAGGACGGTCTGCCCGAGGGCTTTGACCGCGTCTGTCTTGTGAGGCCCGAAGGGCTGGTTTTCTCGCAGCGCGAGTTTGATGCGGTGCTGCAGTCTTGCGATCTGAATTTCGTGCGGGGCGAAGACTCATTTGTACGGGCGCATTTTGCGGCTGCTGGGCGCTGGCGCGTGCCTTTTGTCTGGCAGCCTTATCGTCAGGCCGCGGGGGCTCACCTAGATAAGCTCGCGGCCTGGCAGCAGCGCCTTATTCACGCACAGGAACTGCAGTCGGGCCCGGCACCGAAAGCCTTTCCTTCACTGGATGCCGATGTGGCCGTTCTCACTGAAGTCTGGCAGAGTTGGTTTGGTCTGCAGGGCTTTTTCAATCCTTTGCCTGACTGCCTATCACCCTCAGCGCCCCCG